>CAYYCV010000267.1:0-1594 GCA_964470405.1 uncultured Caryophanales bacterium | reverse complement strand
GTGAAAAGCTGGTATTTCCGGTTGAAAGCGTATCGAAAATTGAAGTCATTTCTTACCCCGAAGATGAAAGACACCACAAGAAAGCCCGCGAAATTCCCAACCTCTCATGATTGTGTTGTCAACGTATATTCAGAACGAATAATCTTGAGAATGTCGCCTACCTGGAAGCTGTATTCCTTATAAGGAACCATGGGCGCGCCGTTCAAAAAGCTGCCGTTCTTCGATCCCAAATCCTTCACCGTCCATAGATTCTCTTTTCTTGCAATCTCGCAATGGAGTCTCGAAACGCCTGCCGAGTCATCCAGATAATGCGCATCTTCCCGACTGCGTCCGATGGTGAAGGTTTTTCCCGTGATCGGAACCTGCTCCGTTTCCTGCCCGCGGCGAACGTGCAAAACCAAGCACTGCGGCGGCACAAACGGACTCCGGCTCCCGCTTAGACAAACGGTGGCGTCTTTGCCGTTCAGCAGCGAGGTTTGATGCTCCAACGTTTGATAGTATCGGGTTGACACATGACGATCGGCGACGGCATCCGGGCTTTGCGCCTGTTCCGCCGGCGGGCCGGTTCTCCCCCGCTTCCACAGAAATTTCAACGGCGCGAAGGGAAGCAGCCGGGACAAGCCGCGGCGGCGTTCAGGCGCACATGCCGTTTCCCCGCCATGCGCCGCCATGCTTTCGCCGTCCTTTTGCCGGCCGATATCGCCCTTGCCATCGTCCAATAGTCTCTCCAACAAATGGATCACGTCTTCAATCCGGTAATCCTCCGCCTGCACTATTTTCACCAACTGCTGCACGCCGTCTCCGTCCAGCCTCTCGACAAAGGCGATCAATCTGCCCGTCAGGGCGGCAAACTCCCGGTGAATAGACTGCCTTTTGCCAAGGTCGGCCATCGGCAAGTAGACCAATTCGACCTCGCGCAAGCTTCGGCCGACGTAAATAAACGATTCCAGCAATATATAATTTTGCGGTTCCAGCATAAACAACTTGCTTTCTTGCAAAATGCCCGCGAGGTGAAGCAGCAATTCGTAAAATTGATTCAAGCTCAACGTATGGGCTTGCAGCCATTGCGGCAGCGCTTTTCTGGAAGAAACATCGTAACGGAAAAAAACGCCGGACGGCCGCTTCTCCGTTTCCATATAAAGCAAGCCGGGGATCGAGTTGTTGACCATCATTCCGATCTGATGTTCCGCCAAATCGTTCCGGGTTAACCCGCCATCCTCCCCAATCTGCAAAAACAAGCCCTGCCGCCGAATCAAATCGACCTTCAATCCATGGATCTCATCAGGCATCGAACCGCCTCCTGTCAATTTATCGTATGGAACATGCACGTCATGATGCCCGGCAATGCCGCGTACATGAAAGGAAAGAGAATCAGCTTCGATTTTTTCGGAGGGCAGCGAAGATGCTTTGCGTTTCTGAACAAAACGGCGCAAAACAACCTGTAAAAATACATCGCGATCCGCTGCATAAACGCCCGATTCATCACAAGAATGGCCAACCCGAGCACCCCTGCGTACAGGATGGAATACATCAATGCGCCGACGGCGAAATCAAGCCCCGCCAGCGCGCCCATCGCCTCAAAAAACTTCGCGTC
>CAYYCV010000266.1:0-1641 GCA_964470405.1 uncultured Caryophanales bacterium | reverse complement strand
ATTGAGCCGCAATCTGTTATTTTATCGAGAATCTGTTATTTTATTTTGAATGAAAGATTGCTATAATCGTAAAAGGCCGGTTAAAAACACCCAAAAAAAGGAGAAATGAACTCGCGATGAACATCAGAGTAGGGATTTGCGGATATGGAAACCTTGGCAAGGGAGTGCGCCAGTCGATCGAACAAAATGCCGATATGGAATTGGCGGCCATCTTCACGCGGAGGCAGCCCGACCAGCTCGCGTCCGGCGAAGACGGAGCGCGTTTTGAGCATATCTCCGCCGCTTCAAAGTATGCGGGGAAAATCGATGTCATGATTTTGTGCGGCGGATCGGCCACGGATCTCCCGGAGCAAACTCCGTCTATGGCCGGACTGTTCAACACCGTCGACAGCTTTGACACCCATGCGAAGATTCCCGAATTTTTCGATGCGGTGGACGCGGCGGCGCGGAAGGCGGGAACGCTGAGCGTGATTTCGACCGGATGGGATCCCGGGCTGTTCTCGCTCCAGCGGCTGCTGACCGAAGCGATTTTGCCGGCGGGGACCGGATACACGTTTTGGGGCAAAGGGTTGAGTCAGGGGCACTCCGATGCCATCCGGCGCGTGAAGGGCGTGAAGCGCGGCGTGCAATACACGATTCCCGTTCCCGAGGTAATCGAGCGCATTCGGTCCGGCGAAACGCCCGAGCTGTCCACGCGCGAAAAGCACCGCCGCCACTGTTACGTCGTGGCCGAAGAGGGGGCGGACCAGGAGCAGATCCGCCATACGATCGTGACGATGCCCAACTATTTCGCCGATTACGATACGACGGTGACGTTTATCGGGCAGGAGGAATTCGAGCGGGAGCACAGCCGGATGCCGCACGGCGGGTTCGTGCTGCGCAGCGGGATTACCGGGAACGGCACGAAGCAAATCGTCGAGTTCGGCTTGAAGCTGGACAGCAATCCCGAGTTTACCGCCAGCGTCCTGGTGGCCTATGCCAGAGCCGTCCACCGCTTGAGCAAGGAAGGTCATACCGGAGCCAAAACGGTGTTCGATATTCCGTTCTCCTGTTTGTCCCCGAAGTCCCCCGAGGAGCTTCGGCGCGAGCTGCTTTAAAGGTGTGGTGTAAAAGGGCGGCGGAGGAGGAGAAAGAGGACAGTCCGCTCTCGGCATTCCTGACGAAATGCCTGACGCTCCCGCTTACGAAGCGTATTTTTCTTCCCAAGAAAGGCTGTGAAATCGGGAAGGGAACGCCCATTAGAATGAACGCTTGATCTAAATCAATTTCCGCAGTAGACTTTTATGAGATATTCAAAACAAGACAAAGCGTTACAAACTATGGGAGGGGAATACAATGGCGAAATTCACCATCGTCGACAAGGAAACGTGCATTGCTTGCGGAGCGTGCGGCGCGGCGGCCCCGGATATTTTCGATTACGACGATGAGGGGCTTGCGGAGAATATTCTGGAAGGCGACAACAACCAGGGTATTGTGGAGGTCCCGGAAGATTTGTATGTCGATCTGGAGGATGCCCAGTCGGGATGTCCCACGGAATCGATCAAGGTGGCAAACGAAGCGTTTAACGGCAATCCTTTGCGGTTTGAATAATTCCAAAGACAAGAGGGAATGGGCATGCTGGACGTTCAATACAAAGAGAAT
>CAYYCV010000265.1:0-1759 GCA_964470405.1 uncultured Caryophanales bacterium | reverse complement strand
CCCGCATTAGCCCGAAAGTCGTGACCGCCCCCCGCACCGTGCTGTCAGCTAGCGTCAACTCCCCTTGAAGGACAACGGTGACAATTTCCATATCGCGATGGGGATGGGCGCCGAATCCCCGTTCACCCCGAATGATATCGTCGTTTAATACACGCAAAACGCCAAATCCCATATTATCGGGATCGTAATAATCGGCGAACGAGAAACTGAAATGGCTTTTCAGCCAGCCCCTGTCCACCGAATGACGCGAGGAAGCAGGAAAATATCGAATCATGCCGCCAACCCCTCCTTTACGCATGCTGATTCAACCCTGAAAGCTTCGATCGGCTCCATCCACTCTACCATACCACAAAAAAGCAAAAAAAATCCGGATTTCTCCGGAATAGGCGAAAACCGCCTTCATTTCAAGGCCGATGTCGGAGGAAAGCCGCAGCAAAACGAGTCGTCCCGCATCCGGCACCAGCCGCCCCGCAACCGATCCACAGGAAGCATAAGCCCCTGCCGCTGCCGTCATCGGATGGGATCATCCGCCTGCGCGTTTTTGCATTCCGTCCTTTCGCAAACGCTGTAAAACACTTTCACGCCGGACGTATCCAACGTATCGATCAGGGCATTGCAATGTCTGCAAAGAATCATTCCCAAATGCCGCTCCTCGGTGGATACCGAAACGTTCACCTCTGCATGACCGCCGTTTCGCATACGTCTTCCGCTCCTTCCCCGGTTTTCCCGATCATGTACGCGACCAGATCGGCCACCCTGCAAGTATAGCCCCACTCATTATCGTACCAGGCCAAAATTTTCAATTGGTCGCCGGATGCCGCAATCGACGGACCGTCGATAATCGCCGACTTTTCATTTCCGATGAAATCGGACGAAACGAGCGGCAGCGAACAAAACTCCACATAATCGGCAAACGCTCCTTCCGCCGACGATTTGAGCAATCGCTCCGCTTCGTCCCTCGTTACCGGGCGCGCCAATTGCAACGTCAGATCGACCACGGAAACATCCTGCGTCGGCACCCTTAACGAGATGCCCTCCATAACGGAAGCCAGATGCGGCATGACCCCGTGCAAAGCCTGCTTCATGCCGGTGGACGTCGGAATGATCGATTGCGTGCAAGCCCTGGCCCGCCTCGGATCTTTGTGCGGGTTGTCCAGGTGGTTCTGGTCATTCGTATAGGCGTGAACCGTCGTCATCCATCCTTTGCGAATTTGCCAGGCATCGTCAACGATTTTGAGAATCGGAACCACGCAGTTCGTGGTACAGGACGCGGACGACAAATAGCGATGCTTGTCCGGATCATACCGATGCTCGTTGACGCCCATCACGACGGTAAGATCCGCGTCCCTGCCCGGCGAGGTGACGATCACCTTGTCCGCTCCGGCGGACAGATGCTTCCCCGCCCCAACCCGATCGTTAAATTGACCGGTGCAGTCCACCGCAAGAGAAACGCCCAACTCCCTCCAGGGCAAGCGCACCGGATCGCGCTCATTTACCGTTTCGATCGCCGTCCCGTCGATGATGATCTGCGATCCCGCAACGGAAATATCCGCATCCCATTTTCCATGCACAGTGTCATATTTTAATAGGTGAGCAATCATATCAGCCGAATATGACGTATTAATTGCTTTGATCTCCATGTTTTTTCGATGTGAGCCGATCATTCTTCTTATTAGCAGGCGCCCTATCCTGCCTGTGCCGGAAATACCTATGCCCATGCTCATGCCCCGCTTCCTCCCAGCTAAAATAAGTGTTAAAT
>CAYYCV010000264.1:0-1874 GCA_964470405.1 uncultured Caryophanales bacterium | reverse complement strand
AATGCGTCCCCGACACCTGCAAATCATCCTCCGACGATTTGTGGGCGGAATACACCGCGATCACCGGATGATCGAAGTCGGTAATGGACCAGTCTTTTCCGGAGATCGTGACCTGAGAGGCATACTTCAACGCATAGGTATCGCCCAGCGCCGTTATATCCGCCGTCATCAGCAACACGGAGTGATCGTTGCGCAGCGCGGAAATATGCGCCTGCGTCGGCGCTTGGCCCGCAACCACAGCCACGGCCGATGACGGCAACCCCAGCGTGAAATGCCACCTCTGCGCCTGCAAAGCGAACAATTCGGGCGGCAGCTTGCCCCCGGGGTTGCGATCGTCGCCATACGTTTTCTCCGTCCCTATGAACGTCCGGCTCCTTCCCCTCAATTCGACGCCCTGCGCCGTGCCAATGTCATACACGCTTCCATAGTTCCCCACCGGCCGGCTCATCCGGCTCGTTTCCGCGTCCTCGTCGGAACGCCGGAAGTAGTTTACGACCTTGTCCGTTTGCAGATCCTCCTGCCCGAATACGTTTCTTCTGGCGGCTTCTTTGGACCAGTCCACCTGGTAGCGGTACGGATAAACGTCCGCGTAGCTCCCCCCGGCCTTGTTGATCGGCTTGTATTGCCCCTGGACCTGCATATAGATATCCACCGCCCGAAGCTCGCCCGTGCTCAAATCGAGATGATAATAGTAGGGCACGATTTTCACATAGTCGTAGTAATTGCCGATCGTCTGAATATCCATCAATACGTTATACCCCAGCCTTAACGGCTGCTTGCGAAGAGCCGAAATATTGTTCTTCTCCGGCGATAAAGGAAACGGCACCGGCTCCTGGCGCTCATGGGACAGCAAGCCGTACGTGTCCAGATAATCGGTCGTTGCCGAAACGGTCTCCCCCCGAATATTCTTCAGATCCCCGACGATCCGGTTTTGCCGCCCGGGGTTGACCTTCCGGACTACATTCGGCACAAACCATTCTTCCGATGCGGTCAGCGCTTTGAACAAGTTGGAAAATCGAAAGTCCCCGGTATCCTCGATCACGGCGTTGCCAATCCGCCCCACCACATCGATATTCCAGCTTTTCAACGCGCTGTGCTTCGCCGCCAGCGAGCCATCGCGCACGCGGTTGGTCGGAACGTCGTTGTCCATATACGCGCTGTTGATGGCGAACGCCCTGAATTGCACCAAGGCGCTGACCGCCTCCAAATTCCCCAACGGGCAGTAAAACTCAAAGGTGGACTGGGCAACGGGCAGTTCAATCCACTCGTTTGCCGGATACAAAACCCCGTCGTAAATGACGTTAAATTGAAATTTAACCGCTTTGGATTTCGTCCATTCGGTCGTGTCCATCCCGTCCGTAAACCCTTTGCCCCGCGTCCCCGTCGTAAAAGGAATCCCCTGCGCGTCATTGCCGCGAAAATGGCCCCGATTCGGAAAGTAAATCTGAAACGGGTAATCCAAATTGATGAAATTCCCGGGGGTGAACGTACCCTTCGGCGTCACAACCGCGGCATTCGGATCGACCGTTCTCGGGACGAGTATATAGGCTTCGGGCGGGATCACGATCGCTCCCGCATCGTCGGGAACCTTCACCTCTCTCGTGATCTTCTCGGGGCCGACCGCCGGGATATCCGGCGAAGTGATCTTCGCTTTTCCATTCCCGCTGTTGACGCCGGATTGCATCACTCCGTCCGTCACCCCTCCGATATATCCCGAGCCGCCTCCGCCGCCGGAGTCATCCCTGTCATTATACCCGGAGTAGTCATTCCCTCCTGCGCCTCCGCCATAATAACCGCCTCCACCTCCGCCTCCACCGGAGTTCGAGCCGGCGGTATTGCTTCCCCCTTGGCCCAATGATCCCGAACCGCCATAG
>CAYYCV010000263.1:0-2046 GCA_964470405.1 uncultured Caryophanales bacterium | reverse complement strand
ATGTTCGCATACGTCCCGCCCGACGTTGTCGAACGCTTCACGTTGTAGCTCGTTGCGCCGCTCGAGGCGTTCCAACTCAGGGACACCTGACCGTCTCCTCCCGACGCGCCCAAACCATTGGGCGCTGCCGGAACGGTCGGGGTTCCCGCTTTCAGCACAATGTGATAGGCGGTCAAAGGCGGAATGGTGTACGTGAATTGATTGCCGCTGATGGCGTCGATCGATCCCGCCTGTTTCAAATCCGTGCTGGAATCGTCAAATCCCCATACCGTGCCGGAGCTGTAGGTTTGATCGCCGGCAATTTGAACATTCGCGTTCAACGGGCTGTCGAAGCTCTTGTTCAGCACGATGAGATGGAGCTCCGAGTTGGTTTCGTCCGTCACCGACGCGTACACGGAGCTGTTGGCGATATCCGAAGTGTCCGCTCCCACATGAATGTCGCCGAACTTCGATCCGTTGCCGTCATAATTGCGATAAAGCTTAAATGCCGAGTTCACGTAATCCGAATTGCTTTCAAGCTTCCAAAAAGTCGCAAAATACAAGCCGTATTTTCCGAAGATGCCAAGTGCGTCCGCTTGCGCGATACCGCCTGAGATGTGCCCTTCGCCGCCATAGCTGTACTCCGAGATCGACAGCTTCGTCCCCGGGTTATAGGTGTCGATCGAGGACTGCAACTTGGGCAGCAAGGGAAGATAGCCGGGAAAATACGTCGCGATCCAACTGTCTTCCTGATAGGTCGGGTCCCACAGCGTGCGGGGCGCTTGCACCCGCGCTTTTTGCGTGTCCACCGAACCCGCGCCGTTGAATACGATCCGCTGGCCTCCCCCTTGCGCCTCGGGATACCAATGCAGGTCAAGCACGTCCAAAAGGCGTTTGCCCGCCGTCGCGGACGCCTGCTTCATGTGATCGAGATAGTAGTCGATGTACCAGGAATAGCTCCCTTGAAGCGACGGCCAATCCGGGGCATCCTGCAGGCTGTTGAAAGCGGCAAAACCGTACAGGGCCGGGCCGAATATTTCCGCTGCCGGATCGACGTTTTTCACCGCCGTCGCCAGATCCACCGATTTGTCCAGCAGCTCTTGCGCTCCGGTTGCGTCCGGATGAATGCGCGGATGCGTGGAGGGCCACAGCGCGGGCTCGTTGTCGAGCGAGTAGCCCTTGACCCCCGTGGATGTGGAGGCGGAACCGTATTGTTGAACGAGGTAGTTCACTTCCTCATCCATGTAGACGCTGCTGTCGCTCGTGTCCGGCGTCAGGGAAAAGGAGGCTCCCTTCTCGTTCACAACCTGATGCCATCTGGCCGACGGCGCCGTCTCGCTTTCCGCTACCGTACCGTTCTCGTCCGCGGAGACGTAACCGGCCATTTGCAGCGTGACCAACGAATATTGGTTATTGGCCACGGACTTGTCGTGGAAGGCGGTGAGCACCGCGCCCGGCGTATTGCAGGAACCCGTCGGAACGCCGGTCGCGCCGCACATGTAATTATCGCTGGATTGCTGATAGTCGCTTCCGGCATTGGAGGCGTTCGTCTCCCAGTTGAATCCGGTCATCCGATTGCCGCCGATCCGCCTGGCGGTGAAATCCGCCATGTTGGAAAAGTCCTGGTTCGTTCCGTAAATCAAAGGGCTGATGTTCGCACGCTCGCTTCCGGTATCGACGGTAATGGTCGTGTCAATCGCCGCCGCATGGGCGCTCGGGGCCCACGGGCCCCAGGACGCGACAAGCAACGCTGCGGTCATGGCGACCGCCATCCATTGATTTTTCATGATTCGTCAACTCCCTGTTTTTTTATAATCGGCGGGACGACGGCTTTTTTTGCGGGAGCTTACATCCGCTCGTATCCGGCGGACAGCCCCCTTTCGCCCGTCGCACCGCCCTTTTTTCCTCATGGCTCAACGCCGAATACCAGCGTGCCATTCTGATATAACGCTGCATGATCCCAATCGACGAAGTTCGTCTTCGTCGCATCGAAGGAATAATCGTCCGCTTCGTTGTAATTGCTCCAGTTCGTCTTGTTGATCCGCGTCTGAATCTCCCCGCTGTTGC
>CAYYCV010000262.1:0-2115 GCA_964470405.1 uncultured Caryophanales bacterium | reverse complement strand
AAATTATGCCTGAATGCAGGCGAATGAATATCAGCAATAGCAATGTATTGAAATATGAAACCGGCGGGTTTCGAAAGGAAAAGATCATGAAATATATCAAAATCACCGTATATGTAATGATGATTCTCGGCCTGTTGCCGGCCGTCGCGCCGGTGGGCGCGGCGCCCGAGGGCGAACATGTCCAGCCGCCTCAGACTTCCGTCGCCGGGACCGCAAATTCCATTCGTCACGACGCTTCACTGCAATCGCATGACGCTTCGCTCGAATCCGGCGGGTATTCCGTTGGGGCCGCTGTTCGGCCGGACCTGTCGAACGGCGGGCCCGGTTTTGCCCAGGCCGCCGGCGGCAGCCGGAATGCCCTGCTGTTTGCCCTGTGGATCGGGCTGGGCGCCGCGCTGTTCGGAGCCGCGTTGTTTATCTCGATTTTTGGGATGTTTTTTGGGGGAAAAGAGCCCCAAAGCGCGCATGCGACTATTTGCAAGGATGTGAAAATAAATGACAAAACTAGAGCTTCTTGACCGTTTGAAAGACGAGCGCATTCCGCATGAACATTACAGCCTGGAGGGCGGACTGCATAACGGCCGGTTGTGCATGGAGCGCAAAAATAACCGCTGGTTCGTCTACTATTGCAAAGATGGAAGCAAGATCGGCGTGAAAAATTTTATTTTGGAAGAAGTGGCGTATGAGTATTTTTATCAGGAACTCGTAAAAATCGCTCGATAAGTGCCGGAGGCGGATCGTATGAGGAAGCAATGGATTGCGGATGAAGAAAAAAAGTTGGAGCAGTTGACAAGGAACCTTCAGGCCGTCAAAAAGCTGATCAATCAGGTGGAGGACCCCAATCTGGAATCCCATCGGTTTCTCCGCAGCAAAGAAGCGGGCATTTTGCGCGAACGGGACAGGCAGTTCATGAAGGTGCTGCGCATTTACAATGAACACCCGAAATTGTCTGTGGCACGCCGCTGCTTGGCTCTTTTGCACGGCTTTTCGCGCATGGTACGCGACCGTTTGGCTCCAAAACGCATGCCGGAAAACAACGAATCGTCGATATTCGGAAAAGGACGGGAAAGATGTTGAACAAGAAAGCTTCCATTATTGGAAAAGGATTGGTTTTTGAAGGGCGTATCCGCTCCGACGCGGACATATGGGTTGAAGGATGCGTCATCGGCGACGTCGAATGCCGGGGGGTCGTCGTTGTCGCCGAACAGGGCGCGGTGACGGCCGATATTTCTTCGCGCGACGTGGTTGTCGCGGGGTCCGTGACAGGGAATGTGGACACGACCAATACCTTGACAATTACGGAAACGGGCAAAATGATCGGGGACATTTCGATCGAAAAGATGATCATTATGCAGGGCGGTATTTTGCGGGGAAACTGCAAGATGAAAGGCGAATCCCGCGAATCTGCCGACGGCGAAGGGGGAGCCGAGTCGTAGGAAGGAACCCGGGAGTGACGCAATGTGGCCGGGCTAACATGCCGGTCGGTTTTAAGAGAAGGCCGGAAGAGCCGTCGGGCGGACCGCCGGGCGCAGAGGCCGGCAGCCATCCCGCTGTTTGCCTGCGAGGCCTTGTCTGTTCGCCGGAAACCGGTCCGTTCCCCTTGTGCAGCGCAGTTTTAGCGACTTCGTCAATAGTTCACACCAGTTTGCGGCACTTTGTGTGAAATTTTGTGTGAAATGTCGTATATCATGCAACGGTTTTTCGTCCAATCGGATCGGCTTATATGATTCCTCGTACAAAATCCGCAGCTTCAGGCGCCAATTTGGCACATTTTATACGAAAATAACTGTACCGCTTTAAAGTGGCGTGCGGATACAAGTCCATTTTCATGCCTGGCGATGGCCGACAGGCCATGGGAGATTTGTACGATAAAACATACAAGGGACCTTGGTTACATGCGGTTGGTTGCATGCGGTTGGTTGCATGCAGTTGGTTGGGTGCGTTCATGCGGCGTGCTGATCGCTGTCGGGATCAACCAGGAGCAGGACGGTTCCCGGGAAATCCTCGGGCTGCAAATGGGGGATACCGAATCCGAAGCGATCTGGGGGCCTTCCTCACGGAGCTGAAGCGGCGCGGCCTGCGTTGACGCTCCTTGTTGAAGCTTTTGTTGATGCT
>CAYYCV010000261.1:0-2196 GCA_964470405.1 uncultured Caryophanales bacterium | reverse complement strand
GGGTGGGCGGTGTCGCTGATTGCAGCCAGCAGCGTCGGGTAGACCATGGCCGTCCCCAACCCCAACAAAACAGCCCCCGCCATCCACAAGCGGTACGAATCGGACAAGAGGATCCACCAGATGGCCGCCGCTTGCGTCAACATGCCCGCGACGATGAGCGACTTGCGCCCAATGCGGTCGCTGATCCAGCCCGTCGCCAGTTGAAACCCTCCCCACGCGATCGGATAGACGGCAATGATGACGCCCATCTCGCCGACATTCAACCCCTGTTTGGCAAAAAAGAGCGGGAACAGCCCCCAAGCCATGCCATCCTTCAGATTGGTGGCGACTCCCGCCAGACTGCAACTGGATAACGTCCGATCCTTCCACGTCGCCAGCATGAAAACGCGTCCGGCCGGCATCTCCCCTTGATCGCCGTGCGGGCCGGACTGTAGATGAAGATGCCGCTCGGTGCTTTTTACGCCAAGGGAGAGCAGCAACCCCAGTCCGGCAAAAACAAATCCGAGCACAAAAGGCTCCGGCCGCAGCGAATACGCCCCCGCCACATAGCCGGAAACGGCCGCGGCGAGCGCAAGCCCGATATATCCCGCCGCTTCGTTCAATCCGATCGCGAGCCCCCGCTGGTTGGCGCGAACCAGGTCGATTTTCATATTGACGGTCATGGACCAGGTCAGCGCCTGATTGACGCCAAGCAGCACGTTCGCCAGCACGACGACCCACCAATCATGCGCCGCAATCACGAGCAGCGGCACGAAAAAGCCGGCCAGCCATCCGGCCAGCAGCACTTTCTTGCGGCCAAAGCGGTCGGCCATGCTTCCCGCGGCATAATTGACGACCCCTTTGGCAAATCCGAACGAAACGATAAAAGACAATGCCGCGCTGGCCGATGCCAAGGCGAATTCCCGTTCCCCGACCAAAGGCAATACGGTTCTCTCCAGACCGACCATCGATCCGACAAACAGATTGATCATCACAAGGAGGGAAAACGACGTTATATTTTCTTTGATGCCGTGCTTCACGGACGAATGATTTTCATGCATAAGCTTCCCTCATATCGGACGGAAATCCGCGGACAAAGGCGGGCCCTTTCGTTTCTCCAACCCATGCCCCGCACTCACGCCGCTTTTTCGCCGCGCTTTTACGACGACAGCCATCCGCGGCAGCCGCCGGGAAAAATTTTCACATCGGAGAACCCTTGTCGCTCCAGGATCGCTTTGGCTTGCGCGCTCCGCCCGCCCCCGTCATCGCACAGGACAGTCACATCGGCTTGGCGGAACG
This sequence comes from uncultured Caryophanales bacterium, assembly GCA_964470405.1. GTDB lineage: Bacteria > Bacillota > Bacilli > Paenibacillales > CAYYCV01 > CAYYCV01. The sequence continues at coordinate 918 of CAYYCV010000261.1, read as the reverse complement.
AATCGGCGCGTTGCTCCAACAGATCCAGCGGAATATGAAGGGAACCGCTGACAGGCTGCCTGTCGAATTCATCGCGATCCCGCACATCGATAAAAACGGGAATGCGGTCTGCGCGGCCCATGTTATATGCGCGGATCTCCGCAAAGCCCAACGGGCGTTTGGGCACATCGACCATCGCCAATTGTTGGAACGCAGGCACATCGGCAGCCAGAAGCGCCCGATTCCACTTTTTTTCAAAGCCGATCGTGGAGGACGGCTTCCCGCTCAAATTCCGCCCGCATACCGACCCGGAATACGCGCCCGGGAAAACCTCCAGGTGATCGGGCAACGTCAGCAATTTGTCATGCAGGCTATGAAATAGCTGTTCGGCGCCTTGCTTCGCTTCCGCGGCCAGTTCCGTTCGCCCCACGTCGCCAACCATGAGCGTATGGCCTGTGAGCACAAACCAGGGGTCCCCTCCCCGGACCCGATCCGTCACAAGCAAGGAGACATGCTCCGGCGTATGGCCGGGCGTATGCAGGATTTTGACGACCGTGTTGCCCGCTTCGATCTCATCGCCGTCATCCGCCCGGGTGCAATCGAAGCCGACATCCGCCGAACGGTGCAGCACATAAGCGGCCCCGGTTTTCTCCGCAAGGCGCCTCGCTCCGGAAACATGATCCGCGTGAAGGTGGGTGTCGAACACATAACGAATTTGCATGTTTAACGCTTCCGATTCCCGGATGTAAAAATCGACCTGATCCGCCATCGGGTCAACGACGACGCCTTGCGATTTGCTCCCGCACCCGAAAAAATAAGAAATAGCAACGGGATTTCGATGATAATAAGGACGAAACAACATCGAAGCAACCTCCTTAAAAGTGTGGTGAAAAAAGCGGTGCAGGGATGGGGCATGGGTTGGAGAAACGTCAGTGGTCG
>CAYYCV010000260.1:0-2210 GCA_964470405.1 uncultured Caryophanales bacterium | reverse complement strand
TTTCCGGGTTGCCGGCGGATCGGCGTCGGCGCGCAGTCGCAGCGAGGGGAGGGACGCTGCGGCAACTTTCTGATACAATGATGAAAGGAGGGGAATGGGACATGAAAACTAGGGATATTCACTGGGACAAGCAGGCATGTTTGAAGGCGCTGCGCGAGTGTTGCGAGGATAACGGAGGATGGATTTCGCGGGGTATATACAACGCGTGGCGTCGCTGGCGGGATGTGCCGTCCATATCCACGATTTCCGAGCGGTTCGGAATGTGGAGCGAGGCGGTCGCCATCGTGCGACCGGTCATCGAGCGGAAATGTCTCTGGTGCGGCGACCCGTTCGTCGTCGAACGAAAGGAACAGCGCTTCTGCAGCCGCGCCCACTCCTGGGCGCACAAGCAGGATCGGACGAGGCGGGAGCGCCGCATAGCGGGGCTGTGCCTGCAATGCGGCGGGAAAATGGACTTCCCGCCGTCTCGCCACCAAAACAAGCCGCACCCGCAATACTGTTCAAAGTGCCAGGAGTATTTCCGGTCACGACACCAAAAGATGAAAGGACGATAGACCATGAAAAATATCTTCGAAGAAGGCGGCGAATTGGTTGTCGCCGCTGCTGTCGCCACGCTGAATGCCGCCGGCTTTTGCACGCTGCCGGCATGTTTCGACATTCGGGTCGTCATGCCGACCGAAAAAAGAGCGCATGTGATCACGAATGGCGGCGTCGTTCATGTCGCGATCAACCAGCACGGCTTGAAAAACCTGTACCAAGTCCTGACCGAGCGTCGGGACGAAATGACGCAGCAATTGGTCGCGCTTCATCGCGCAATCGACGAAGTGAAGGCAAACATCATCATCGGCGACGATGCGGACGCGCCGGAGCCGGTTCATTAAGCCCGCCGCTTGGCGGCAAGGGAGGAATCTGTATGGCTATGCATCACATTCATTTGCGAGAGTCCGGGTTGTCGGGGACGGTTGGCATGTCCGTCGAGTACCGTTTCGACGGACAAGCCTTCACAATCAACTGGAAAGATCAAACGGGTTCCTGCCCGGCAAGCGTTGGCGATCTTGTGTTCGTCGATTGTTGGGGCGGATTCCCGCACTTCGGGAAAACCGTGGCCCCGAAGCGATTGGATCGTTTGGCCCTTTGGTTGGTTGGCGTGCCGCGTGACATGCGTTTTGCGGAACGGGAAGAGGCTGTTTATGCATACGAATATTCGTCCGGGATGCATCACCTGGACGAATGGGAAAGCAATAATTGGCCGCGAGAATTTCGTGTGATAGACGGACCGAAATGGTTCGTCGGCATGGATAGGTTGAAAACCGATTGGCGCTGGGGATTCGTTTCTGGTTGGGTCTCCCCGGACATCACGGTTAAAGAAAGCAAGGAAATGGTAGCCGAAGTAGGGAGCCGATGGGGCCCGGAAGTCGTGGAAAAGTTTTTGGCGTTGGCGGATGCGTAATCTTCCGCCCAAACAAAAGAACCGCCGTTTTGGCGGTTCTTTTGTTTTCGGCCTCTTAGGTACGATTGTGCGGGCATGCGCGCCCGCTTGTCTTTTCGTTTTAATCCACATCGTGTACGATGACGATTAGATCGTACCATTTCCTTCCTCGCTTGTCAATCCATTCTCCCTCCCGCGATCAGCGGCGGGATCCAGCGATAGACGAATTTTCGCTCGCCATCGCGCGGGCCGGTCCAGAATCCATGCCAGTGGCCGCGGCGCAAATGCGCGCGGACAGGCTTGCGCTTCCCTGTTCCCGAACCTGGTCCGGCCAATCGCTGCACACGCAGCTTTTCTCCGACCTGCTCGCCTACATTCCAAATACGCGTCTTTTCGGCCGGGAACAAGCGCCATCCCTTCTTCGTTTTCACGGATTTCGGACGGCTGAATGACGTTCCAGGTTGCCTTGAATCGTCGATTTCCGGTTCGTCCGAGCAGATATACAGCAGGATCGAAACAAGAGGCGCGGTCAATCCGGCGATGAGTTTTGCGAGCCCCTCTTTGTCCGCGTCGGACGGCTGCGGGATGCCGACTAGATCGAACCGTTTTGCCGCTTCCTCCGCCGATCGGCGGGCTGCTTCCTCGACTGTCCATCCTCCGACGTGCAAAACCAACGGTTCAAGTCGATCAGAAATGTTCAGCATCAAGCGCAGTTCTTCCCGCTTTTCGTTCATGTCATATTCCATATGCGCGAAAAATCCGGATAACGTCCCTTCTATCC
>CAYYCV010000259.1:0-2227 GCA_964470405.1 uncultured Caryophanales bacterium | reverse complement strand
CCGCTTTGCCGCTCATCGGGCTGTTCGTCGGTTATTATGCCGTTCGGCGCTACCAGCGTCAGTTGGACAGACTGCATTTGGGGATTATCCAGGTGGCCAAAGGCAATTTGGCCGGCCGCATTCCCGTGCTTGGCTCGGATGCGCTGGATCGAATCTATATCGATTTTAACCATATGACAGAAATTCTGGAAGAAAAAATGAAGCTGCTGCATAAACTCGGTGAAGAAAATGTGCTGCTGCAAACCCAATCGAACGAGGCGGCGGTGCTGGAAGAGCGGAAGCGCCTGGCCCGGGACCTGCATGATTCGGTCAGCCAGCAGTTGTTCGCCATCCATATGTCGGCTTCCTCCCTTCCGAAGGTCATCGAGCAAGATTCGGCAAAAGCGAAGGAAGTGCTCGAGCATTTAATTCATATGTCGTATATGGCGCAGAAGCAAATGCGGGGCCTGATCACCCAGTTGCGCCCGCTCGAGCTGGAAGGCAAATCGCTCTCCGACGCGCTGGACAAATGGTTTCCCGACTACTGCCGCCAGAACGGGCTGCAAGGAACGATGGACATTCAGTTGAAGGAAAACCTCTCCGAGGCCACGGAACATCAATTGTTTCTGATCATCCAGGAAGGAATGGCCAACGTGGTCAAGCATGCCTCGGCGCAGCATGCGACCTTGTCGCTTCAGGATACGGGGCACCAGATCGTGCTGACCATCAGCGACGATGGCTGCGGCTTTGAGCCCGAAGGCGTGCGGACCGGTTCCTATGGCCTGTCCACGATGAGCGAACGGGCGCGGAAGCTGGGCGGCGATGCGGAGATTTTGAGCCGTTCCGGTTCCGGGACAAGGATGAAAGTGAAAATCCCCAAATTTGGCAAGGAGTGAACAGGGCGCATGATCAGAATGATGATAGTGGATGACCATGATATGGTTCGGCTCGGATTGAAAACGTATATTACGATGGAGGACGACATGGAGGTCGTCGCCGAAGCTTCCAACGGGCTGGAAGCCATCGAGATGCTGGAGAAGGCCGAGCCGGGGGAGCGGGCGGAACTGCTGCTGCTCGACCTGATGATGCCGCAATTGGACGGCATTGAGACAACCCGCAGAATCGCCGCTCGGTTCCCGGAAATCAAGATCATCATTCTTACGAGCTTTCTGGAGGAAGACAAGGTGATGCGGGCCATGGAGGCGGGGGCGGTCAGCTATGTGATGAAGACGGTATCCGCCGAGGAATTGGTCTATGCGATCCGCGGCGCGTATCGCGGCATGCCGGTCATGAACTCGGAGGTGGCCCAGGCGCTGGCCCGGGGAATCCGGCAGCGCTCGACCGAAGCGGGCAGCGAAGGCTTTACCCAAAGGGAGAAAGAAGTGCTGCTGTTGATTGCCGAAGGGAAATCCAATAAGGATATTGGGGAAGAATTGCATATCAGCATCAAGACGGTGAAAACGCATGTCAGCAATCTGTTGATGAAATGCGAGCTGGAAGACCGGACCCAATTGGCGATCTATGCCCATCGCAAAGGCTGGATCAACCGTCCGGTATGATGTCGGCGACAGCGGGTGTAAATAGCCCGGTTTTGGCCCATCCTAGAAAGTGTGATGAAAAACAGACGGCTTTGCGCTCAGGTCTGAAGTCTCGAATTTCATCGAAGGGAGCGGGCTTATGATTTCCATATCGTCTGCGTTGCAGGATCAGGAAGGCGAATTTAAAGCGTTCAGGGAGCTTTTTGAAGGCTGCGGTTTTGTGTTGGGGGGCAATTGGGATTACGAGCAAGGGTGTTTTGATTGCGCTCTCGATGAAGCGCGCCGCGTTTGGGTGCGCATTCCGTTTCGCGTGACGAGGGGCAAGCTGGACGGGGCGTCGGACAGCTCCGATGCGCCTGTTCGTCTGGGTTGTCCGTTCGTGCTGCGGCATCTGTACGAGGAGGGATTGGATGGGGCGGCGCAAGTCCAAACTTACGGCGGCTTGATCGACCAGTTCCAGGAGCCGGCGGACAAAGATGCGGAAGTGGACGCCTTTTGGCTGGAACAGGCGGAGGCGTTGGTTCGCCGGGTGGAAACGCGCCTGGCGTCGCGGGTGTCCAGTGTTGCGGAGCGATCGTGAAAAATGGGCGATTTTCGCCGCGCTTTGAAGTCTGTGCTCCGGCCTGTGCCCTCTTTTTGCCCGATTGCGAAGGGCGGGGCATGGGTTGGAGAAACGCCAGTGGTCGCCTTTGCCCGCGGATTTCTCCCTA
>CAYYCV010000258.1:0-2504 GCA_964470405.1 uncultured Caryophanales bacterium | reverse complement strand
TGGCCGCCGCCCGACGACTGCCCGTCCCCATCGGCCATAGGCTGGCCGCCGCCCGTCGACCGCCCGGTCACATCGGCCATAGTCTGGCCGCCGCCCGGCGCTGTATGGTCATGTCCCGCCCGATTACAGCAGGTTCATCGAAGCGATAAATTCTTTGGTTTCCGGCGTGCCCAACTGATGCAGCGTTCGATACACTTGGACGAGGTTTCGGTCGTATTCGTCGTTTTCCTCGTCATGATGATATTGCACGGCGGGAGTGTAAGCCCGGTTGAAGGAAGCGGTGTCGGCATCCTCCTCCGCTTCGAACAACTCGATCAATTTGGCAATGTCCTCGTCCGTTGCGTCAATCTCCAGTTCGTATGCGGCATCCCCCTGATTTTCCATAATCGTCCTGGCCTGAACCGAGATATAATATCTTTTTTTCTCCATGCCTATTCCTCCGAATTATTGAGTGTAATAAAGCAATAGGGCCACAAGGCTGAACACCAGCACCGGAAACAGCACATAAGCGAGAAAAATGGGGTTGGCCACGACCCGATGCTTGACGGAAACGCGGTTCATCCCTTTATCCAGCTTTTTGCCCTGCTGTTTGCGGCTCCAGACGATGGACAGCACCAATGAGCAAAGGCAAATGATGATGGCGACGAGCAACAGGATGATGAACAAGGTCATTTTCTCCTTCCAGTCAGTTAAAGTTAGTACTGCCCTCTCGATTTGAATATTATGCCCTGCAAAACGAGCAAAAACGAGCAATAAACAAAATTCGTTCGTTTATGTACATTTTTGTTGGAATTACGATATAATTGTATTAAATTGTACAAAAAATATCTTTTTGGTCGGGTCTGTGGCCAATGCTGTGATCATACCGTGATCATACCGTGATCGTCGTCTTTGTTGTGATCATGCTGTGATCGTCGTCTTTGTTGTGATCATGCTGTGATCGTTTTTGGGATCATCGTTGGTCATACTGTGGTCATCACTGTGATCACAGCCGCGGTCGCCGTATTGTGCAGCCGTATCGTCATTGGCTGTGCCCGCCATGGCCGTTTCGGCCGCGGCGGTACGGCAGCCGTATAGAGAGGAAGGGGGTAAAATGATGAAGAAAATGCTGCCCGTCGCCGTTCCGGTGATTGGCGCCAGATACAATTACGCCGTTCCGTTGACCATTATGGGAATAACGGATGCGTACTTGCCGTGGCTATTTAGCCATTACATCAATTTGCATTTTTTGAGAAGCAGCGATTACGAGTCTTTCAATTTTGCCGAGGCCGAGTTTCCCATTCGATATGAAGGGGTGTTTGCGCATTTTTTAAAATATACGGAGGCGGACAGAAGTTCGGCGGACGGCTGTATTGCGGATTACCTGATGAAGTTGATCGACGACGGCTTTTATGTGTACGCGACCTTCAACAAATTTTACATTCCCGGCACGTTCTACTATCGTCGGACTTACTTTCATCATCCGCTGTTGGTTTACGGTTATTGCACCGATCGGCGGGAATTTTACATCAAAACCTTCAACGAGCACTTTGTGTACTCCGATTCGAAGGCCAGCTTCGAGCAAATGGCCGATGCTTTCGCTTATGTCGACGAACCTTCGCTATCGGACAGCTACCGAACGATCAGGCAATTTCAATGGCTGCCCGACCGGACGTACGCTATCAACATCCCTCAAATCGTCCGATCGATGGATCAATTTGTCAATCCTCCCTTGTCCGGCTCGACCTCCGTCACGGGACACAACGTATATCCGATCATCCAGTGGCATATTGAACAACTGCTGGCGGACAAAACCGAAGGGTTGGCTCGCAGAAGGAAGCTGTTTTCCACCCGGAAAAACCTGCAGGTCATTCTGGAGCACAATCAGCTCATGCTGATGCGGATCCACTATTTGATAGAACACGGCCACCTGCCCGGCAAAGACTATGAGCAGCGGCAAAAAGCGCTCGTCAACGCGGTTGAAATTTTGCGTTCGCTGTTCGTCAAGTATTGGATCCGGCCCAACGATTCGCATTTAACCGGCATTGTGCGCGCGTTGGACAGCTTTGCCGTGGATCAGGTGGACCTGATGGCCCGGATTCGCGATGATTTGACGCTGGGCGCCGGTACGGCGAGCATCGGTTCGCCTGGCGCGGATGCGGCGGGTGCCGGTTCGGCGAGCGTTAGCTCGTCCAGCGCCGATTCGCCCGGTGCCGGCTCTTTGCCCTAGCGCACCTGTTTGCAAGCAGGCGCGCCAGGGCCGGCGCGATACGGCGGCTCCAGACCTTAGCTCCGCTCCGCTTTTTCGTCGCACTTTCAGGCAACGCCGCGAAATAAAGCACCCTAAATTTCGACAAAGCCGTGTGAATCATGCCGGTTTTGCCGGAAAAGAGGGTGCTAATTTCGTGAGGGCGCTTATCCCGTAACGATCGGTTGAGCCTTTAGCTTTTCGCCTTTAGCTTCGATCCTCGTTACTACTTAGCACCCAACGAGCGAGGTACGGTAGCGTAGCGCATACCCAAGCG
>CAYYCV010000257.1:0-2672 GCA_964470405.1 uncultured Caryophanales bacterium | reverse complement strand
CCTGCGTGCAGTGGGATCCGCTCACGCCAGCCCGCCCGCGTGAAAGAGGTTGCCAATGTGCCATATATGTTTGTTTTGTCGTCTACTGGTCGGATGGGGGCGTTGCTATAATGACAGTATTCCCATCCCCCATGGCAGGAGGCAAGACTATGGATTCCAAATCGCAGCTTTCGGTTCAACCGGACACAGTCAAAGCGGTTCAACCGGGCGCAATCAAGGCGGCCCGACCGGACGCGGCCGGGGCATTTCATCCGGCTCGAACGTCGATCGCGTTTCATCTGCGCAAAAATTGGCAATTTCATCTGATGATCTTGCCTGCGCTCCTTTTTCTGATCGTCTTCAACTATGTCCCCCTGGGCGGGATTGTCATGGCTTTTCAGGATTACAAGCCGTGGCTCGGATTTACGAAATCGGCCTGGGTGGGCTGGGATAATTTCCGCTACTTGTTCGAGCGCCAGGACAGCATTCAGGTGATCTGGAATACGCTGCTCATCGCCGGCCTGAAAATCGGGTTTGGCCTGATTGTCCCGTTCGTGTTCAGCATTTTCCTCAACGAAATTCGCAGATCGTCCGTCAAACGCCTGGTCCAGACGCTGGTGTACCTTCCCCATTTTTTGTCGTGGGTCATTCTTGGGGGCATCCTGATCGACATCCTGTCGACGGACGGGGGGATTGTCAACCGGACGCTCCAGGCGCTGTTCGGAATCGAACCGGTCTTCTTTTTGGGCAACGGCGACTGGTTTCGCTTTACCGTTGTGGTGTCCGACGTCTGGAAGGAATTCGGCTTCGGCACGATCGTTTTTCTGGCCACGCTGGCCGGCATTAACCCGTCCCTTTACGAAGCGGCCGAAGTGGACGGGGCCGGGCGCCTGAAGCAAACGATGCATATTACCGTTCCCGCGATGATCCCGATCGGCGTGGTGGTCGGTACGCTGGCGCTGGGCAATATTTTAAATGCCGGGTTCGATCAAATTTTCAATCTGTACAATCCGCTCGTTTACAGCAAAGGGGACATTATCGACACGTTCGTGTATCGGGCCGCGATTCTGAACGGACAGATGGGATTCGGGACGGCCATCGGATTGTTCAAATCCGTGATCGCCATGATTTTGATTTTGATTTCGTATCGGCTGGCCTACAAGTGGGCGAATTACCGCATTTTTTAACGGTTTGAACGAATGGAAACAAACGGAAACGGACGGGGGAGGGGTTTCGCATGTACTACAAAACGGCGTCTTTTCGAATATTCAATGTGTGGAATGTAACGGCGCTCATCGTCATTTCGCTGCTGTGCGTCATTCCGCTTATTCACGTGCTGGCTGTCTCGCTGAGCGCCAAAGCGGCGGCCGACGCCAATATGGTCGGTTTATGGCCGGTGGGCCTGACGCTGGAAGCCTACAAAAAGACGATCGACAATGTGAATTTTCTTCACTCCATTTGGGTGGCCGTCAAGCGCACGGCGCTCGGCACCGCGTTGACGCTGGCGCTGACGTTTCTGGCGGCTTATCCGCTGTCGAAGGAAGAGTCCGCGTTCAAAGGGCGCAAAATCTACGCCTGGCTGTTTGTGTTCACGATGATTTTTAACGGGGGGCTCGTTCCGTTCTATATCGTCATCCAAAAGCTGGGCCTGATGAATACGTTTTGGGTGCTGATCCTCCCCGGAGCCGTCAACGCCTGGCTGACGATTTTGCTGCTGAACTTTTTCCGCGGAGTCCCCAAAGAGCTGGAGGAAGCCGCACTGATCGACGGCGCCGGACATTTTCGCACGATGATTCGCATCTATTTGCCCGTATCTTTGCCCGCGATCGCCACGCTCGCCTTATTCAGCATGGTGTTTCAATGGAACTCCTGGTTTGACGGGCTGCTGTATTTGAACGATGCCCGGCAGTATCCGCTGGCCACTTTCCTGCAGACGGTCATCGTCCAGCAGGATTACAGCAAAATGAACGTCGATCCGAAGCAGTTGGAGCTGATATCGCAAAAAACGGTGCGGTCCGCGCAAATTTTTATCGGCGCATTGCCGATTTTGTTGGTTTATCCGTTCCTGCAAAAGTATTTCGTCAAGGGCCTGGTGCTCGGGTCGGTGAAGGAATAGCGGGGCGTACAGCGGGGCGAATAATGAAGCGGGCTCGAAAAAGGGGAAGGGGGCAAAAAAGATGGCTGAGAAGGAGGCGAAAAAGATCGCTGATTTTTTCATACATGGGATGGACGTGTCTTTTTTGGACGAGATTGAACAGGGAAACGGCAAATTTTACGATACGGGTTCGGATTCGCCCGAGGATTGCCTCGATCTGCTGCGGCGAAGCGGCGCGAATTCCATCCGCCTTCGCATCTGGAACGAGCCGGCGGGCGGCTTTTGCGGCCTGGAGCGGACGCTGGCCATGGCGCGGCGGATCAAGGCGCTCGGCCTTCATTTTCTGCTCGATTTTCACTACTCGGACATGTGGGCCGATCCCGCCAAGCAGACCAAGCCTAAAGCGTGGGCGGCGCTTGATTTTAAAGGTCTGCGGCAAGCGGTGTACGACTATACCGCGCAGGCGCTGCACGCGTTGAAGCGTCAGGGAACGCTGCCGGACATGGTGCAGATCGGCAACGAGATTACGCCGGGCATGCTGTGGGACGACGGCAAAGTGGACGGGGACGCCTTCGCTACGGACGAGCAGTGGGGGAAA
>CAYYCV010000256.1:0-2861 GCA_964470405.1 uncultured Caryophanales bacterium | reverse complement strand
CCCCGCTTTCCATGCATGATAGCCCCCGCCGTAGGGGTCGAGCGACCAGTCTTTATACCATGTCACATACGGCGCGGGGATGACAACCTCGGGGCCGTGCAACTCCCGGAGCTGGTTCATGACCTCCGCCACCATCACCTTCGAGGCCTGCACGGATTGCAGCGACATGACCGCCTGAAGCGAGGTCAGCCGGGTGGCTCGCGGCACGAATCTTTCCCTGATCTCATCCAAAACCCGCCAAAAAGGGATGGTGCGCATATCGTTGTAGCTGGCCAGGAATAAGGAATGCGAATCGTCCGGGTCTTCTCCGAAATAGTAGCATTGCCGCATCGGCAAATCGGTGACGGAATGGCCGGCGGTCGCTCCGAAGTCTTGTTTCCACCAGGGGTACTCGAAGCCCATCAAAATTTTAAAGGACGGTTCGATGATGACCGACTGCACGTTGTGCTGGATCGTCGGCTGGGTGATTCCGTTAAAGAAAAAGTTTTGCTGATTCAGCAGTTCGAGGGAACGCCTCGGCATGGCGAGAATGATGTGGTTCGCGTAGACGCTCCAGCGCTGCTGGGAAGGTAAATTGAAAAATTCCAAACGGTAGCGGTAGTTGCCGCCCAGACTATGTTCAAAAGTCAACAGCTTGTTCTCGGACCAAATAGTGCTGCCGGGCGATTGCAAATACGCTTGCGCAAGAGCGTAAGCGATTTGATCGTATCCGCCTTCGATCGTGCGGTAGGCCACGGCGGCGTCGGAAAAATCCCCGACCATATAAGGAAACGCTTCGGCCGCGTTCCAGTTGATGGTGTTCGAAAAATATCCGCCCGCATCCGCGAGGAAGGTATAGCCTTCCTCCGACACCCTGTCCTTGATCAGGTTCCAGAAGCCGATGTCGTTGACTTTCAGCCCTTCATAGGGACCGTCGAAGCAGTAAGTCAGGTTCGGTTTAATATCGTCCCATTCCTCGCTGGTGAGTTGAAAATTGTACTCGTACTCGCTGGGATGAGTCACCTGGCTGCCGTATGTGGCCACAAACCAGGGGTCCTGCATCAGCACATCATAAACAATTTTGTTAAAAAGCTGGTCCGCGCTGTAGCCGATATCCCCGTCGTTCAGAAAGTAGCGCGTGATGAACTTCTCTCCCTGGCTCTGCGCCTGGGTCCAGGCGTCCGCCCGCATCCGCTGCTTGCGGTAGTAGCCGAACAGATGCGCATCGTCGCCCATCGGGAACGGGATGTGGGTCAGCCAGGACGAGAACACCTGCTCAATGAGCGTGGTGACGATTTTTTGCGACGTCATGTAGCGCATGCCGCCCAGCTCGCCGTAGATCGACATGCCCGGCAGCTTCACCGACTCCAGACGCCCACCGATGCGATCGCCCATATCGAAAACCTGCACGCCGCCCGGGACGTAAGTGACATTGCCCGAAGTCAGCCGGTAGGCGGAGTAAAGCCCGGATACGCCGGCCCCGACAATCGCCACCTCCACCTGCAAGCCGTCCTGGAAGCCGGGATTCAATGGAACATTCCGGATATCGTTGAATTCGCTCATTGGATCACCCCTGGCCGCGTGATTTTAAAGTGGGAGATGTCATAGGGCGTTCCGCCGTCCAACACGAGTTGCTTCAGCACCCGTCCGATCAGGGGAACCATCTTGAAGCCCCATCCGGCGGTGAAAATGGATACGTTGGTGTAGCCCGGTCCCACAGAGGGCGGCAAATAATCGAGGACGTACATGTTGTCCACGACATTGGTTTGCAGGCAGGTGCCGCAGTAGTTCGGACGATGATCCACGCCGACGCAATGCTGTTGGACAAAGTTGGCGGTAATCGTCAAATCGTTGGCGGCCGGAACAATTTTGCGCTGGATGGGGTTGGAAATGATGTTGACCGCGTTGTCCACCGCGATGCGGGCCAGGTTAGGCGGTCCCCAGGGCACGGAGGGAAAGCCATAGAACAGGTTCGATTTGGCGGGATCTCCGCCTTCCGGGGCGAGAAACTGGAACCACATGCTGGGAAACAAAGTCCCGCCGGGTCCGGGATTGGTGGCATAGTATTCATAAACCATCTCCCAAATTTGCAGATCCAGCTGCAGGCCGATCGATGCCAGCACATCGTTGGTGTACGCGCCGCAGGCGATAATGCAGCGGTCGGCCGTCACGGTTTGCAGTTCCTCCGTCTCGACCGTCACCGTCACGCCGTCCTCGCGCACCTGCAGGTCCTGCACGACGGCGTGCGATACGAGCTTCGCTCCGTACGATTCCGCCAGGCGATACAGCGTGCGCAGCACCAGAGGGACGTTGATGCAGCCGTTGTCCGGCGCGAAAATGCCTTCGAAATAGCTGGGCAGATCTTTAAACGGATATTCCGCCATGATCTCGTTCGCCGTCAGCATGCGAAAGGGCATATGCAAACGTTCAAGGTTGGGAATCGGGCCGAGAAAACTGCCCTCCGGTCCTCCGGTGTAGGACGGATCGCCAAAATTGAGCAGGCCCGTCATCATGATGAGCTGCTCGCCCGCGTCGGACTCCAGCTCTCGCCATAAGCCGATCGAATCTTTGGCGAGATCGGCCATGTAATCCTCGGTGTACATCGTGCGGAACATGCGCACCAGATCGTTGGAGCTTCCCGATTGGTTAAAAAAGTTGAATCGTTCGAGGAGCAATACGCTTTTTCCGGCTTTGGCACAGTTGTATGCCGCCGCCAAGCCCATCGGCCCGCCGCCAATGACTATCACATCGTAATGCATTGTCATTTTCCTCCCTAAATTAAGATTGAAAATAGTATTAAATTCATCACCTCGCAATTTTTTCTATATAATATCTTAATATATTTATCAAAATTTGTATATATTTATCGTTATGTGTAAGAT
>CAYYCV010000255.1:0-2931 GCA_964470405.1 uncultured Caryophanales bacterium | reverse complement strand
CGAATACGGGGGACAATCAGATGAAACCGCACTTCCGCATCGTCAACAACGGCAGCTCGGCGGTGAATCTGAGCGATCTGACGATCCGCTACTGGTATACGATCGATGGCGCGCAAGCACAGGAATTCCATTGCGACTATGCGGTGGTGGGCTGCGGCAACTTGAGCGGCCAGGCAGTGCAGATGAGCACGTCGAAAACGGGCGCGGATTACTACATCGAGGTCAGCTTCACGTCCGGCGCGGGCAGCATTGCGGCGGGCAGCAACAGCGGGGAGATTCAGACGCGGATCAACAAAACGAACTGGAGCAACTACAACGAAGCGGACGATTATTCCTTCGATGCAACGAAGACGAACTTTGCCGACTGGAGCAAAGTCGGTCTGTATCAGAATGGGGTACTCGTTTCAGGGATCGAACCTTAAACGTATCACAGTCAACTCCCGTTAAATGGATGAAAAACGACTGCAAGCACAATGCAATTCGGGGTGGTCCAACATTGCGCTGGGCCCCCCGCCCATCAAAAAGGAGTGAAATAATTGATGTCAATCACGATCAATCGAAAATGGGTCATGTATTTGATGATCGCCGCAATCAGCCTGTTGGCTTTTTCCGGTTTGGTCACGGCGCCGACCCAGAAAGCCCATGCGGCCAGCACCAATGAAACGCGATTTATGAATTTGTACAATGAAATTAAAGACCCGGATAACGGCTATTTCTCCGCAGAGGGCATTCCTTACCATGCGGTCGAGACATTGTTGAGCGAAGCGCCGGATTACGGCCACATGAGCACCTCCGAAGCATACAGCTATTGGCTTTGGCTGGAAACGATGTACGGCTATTACACCGGTGACTGGAGCAAATTGGAACATGCGTGGGACAACATGGAAAAGTACATTATTCCCGTGGATGAAGGCGATGGCGTCGCCGAACAGCCGACCATGGGCAACTATAATCCGAGCAGCCCGGCCACCTATGCGCCGGAACATCCTTACCCGGATATGTACCCGAGCATGCTGGGCAGTTCGGTGAGCGCAGGGCAAGATCCGTTGGATGCGGAATTGAAATCGACTTACGGCAACAACCAAACTTATTTGATGCATTGGTTAATCGATGTGGATAACTGGTACGGTTACGGCAATACGTTAAATCCGTCCCATACGGCAACCTATGTCAATACGTTCCAAAGAGGGGAACAGGAATCGGTTTGGGAAGCGATCACCCACCCGTCGCAGGACGATTTCAGTTTTGGAAAACCGAATGAAGGGTTCGTTTCGTTGTTCGTCAAAGATTCGGGTTCTCCGGCGCAGCAGTGGAGGTACACGGATGCAACCGATGCCGACGCGCGCGCGGTGCAGGTCATGTATTTGGCCAAAACGCTCGGCTACAATAATTCGACTTATTTGGATAAGGCGAGAAAAATGGGAGACTATCTGCGCTACGGAATGTACGACAAATATTTCGAGCAAATCGGCAGCGCAGCCGACGGTTCCCCGACGCCCGGAACGGGCAAAAATTCCGCCCATTATTTGATGGCCTGGTATACGGCTTGGGGCGGCGGTCTTGGCAGCAGCGGCAACTGGGCTTGGCGCATCGGCGCGAGCCATACGCACCAGGCGTATCAAAACCCGATCGCGGCTTACGCGCTTTCGGAAGGCGGCATGGTTCCGGATTCGCCGACGGCCGGCGCGGATTGGGAAACTTCGCTGCACAGGCAATTGGAATTCTACACCTGGCTGCTTTCCAGCGAAGGCGCTATCGGCGGCGGGGCAACCAATAGCTGGAACGGAGACTACAGCGCCTACCCGTCCGGAGTCAGCACGTTCTATGATATGGCTTATCAGGAAGCGCCGGTTTATCACGATCCTCCGTCGAACACATGGTTTGGCTTCCAGGCTTGGCCGCTGGAGAGAGTCGCCGAGTTGTACTATACCCTTGCGGCTGAAGGGGATACGACATCCGATGATTTCCAAATGGCTAAAAACGTAATGGAAAAATGGATTGAATGGTCGATGGATTATACTTTCGTGAATGAAAAGCCGATGACTGATTCCTCCGGGCATTATCTGGATGCCAACGGCAATCAGATTCTGGGAGGCAGCAATCCTCAGGTGGCCACCACTCCGGATTCGGGACAGTTTTATATTCCGGGCGGCCAAGCTTGGACAGGACAGCCGGATACCTGGGACGGGTTTGCAAACTTTACCGGGAACCCCAACTATCACGTCATTACGATTAACCCCAGCCAGGATGTGGGCGTAATGGGGAGCTACGTCAAGGCGCTTACCTATTTTGCGGCGGCAACCAAAGCCGAAACGGGCGCATATACCTCGCTTGGCGATCAGGCTAAAAATTTGGCGGACAGCCTGTTGAATATCGCGTGGAATTTCAACGATGGGATCGGAATCGCCATTCCCGAAACCAGAGCGGATTATTTCCGTTATTTTGACAAAGAAATTTATTTCCCGAGCGGTTGGAGCGGAACCTACGGGCAAGGCAATACGATTCCGGGCTCCGGCGGAGTGGCTTCCGATCCCGCCAAAGGCGGAAACGGGGTTTATATCAGCTATTCCGAGCTTCGTCCGAAAATCAAAGACGATCCCAAATGGTCTTATCTGCAAAACCTTTACAACAGTTCGTGGAATGATTCAACGCAAACATGGGATAACGGTACTCCTACCTTTACCTATCACCGGTTCTGGGCCCAAGTGGATCTGGCTACGGCCTATGCCGACTTCGACCGTTTGATTGGGGATACGACGCCGACCGCGCCGGTGGCGCCGAGCGGGCTGACCGCCTCGCCGGATAACGGCCAGGTCACGCTGAACTGGAATGCGGTGTCGAATGCCGACAGCTACACCGTCAAGCGTGCCACGACTTCCGGCGGCTCCTACACGAATGTGGCCACGGGCCTTACCAACACCAGCTACGTCG
>CAYYCV010000254.1:0-3004 GCA_964470405.1 uncultured Caryophanales bacterium | reverse complement strand
GCTGGGCAACCCCCGCCAGCCGCCCCGCCGCAAACGTTCGAGCGGCGTCTCGACCGCCTGCCGCCGCGCACCCGCGCCGCTAGGACTGGCTGTCCGGCGCGTCCGCGGGCAGTTGTTCGAAGTTCCGCATGACCGAAACTTCAACGCGGCGGTTTTCCGCCCGGCCCTCCTGCGAGTCGTTCGAAGCGACAGGCCGGTATTCCCCGTAACCGATCGCGCTGAATCGCGCGGGATCGATCTCCTGATTTTGCAGCAAAATTTTCATGAAATTCAATGCCCTTTTCGAACTGAGGTCCCAATTCGAACTGAATTCGGCGGTATGGATGGGCCGGTTGTCGGTGTGGCCCGAAACGACGATCTCATACAGCGGATAATCGACCAGCATGTCCGAGATGGCCGTCGCCAATTTTTGCGCCTCCGGCTTCACCGCGGCGCTTCCCGACGGAAACAGCGCGTTGTCGCTGATCTTGATCAACAGTTGGCGGTTGTTCAGCTCCGTCGTCAACTGTGCGGTCAGCCCGTTTTCCTTGATGTACTGGTCAAGCTGCTCTTTCAGTTTGTTCAGATCCTCGGTCTCTTTTTGCGCCTGGTCCTGATCGCCTTTCGCACTGCTGTTCCTTCGCGGATCAGTGGTGAAATTGCCGATTTCGGATTGGATCGGAACGTATGTCGATGAGGTGAAAAAGCCGCTCCCGCCGCTTAAAATCGAGTTGAAGGAGATGGCCATGGCCTCGAATTTGCTCGTATTCACCGAGCTGGAAGCAAACAGAACAATGAACAGCGCCAACAGCAGAGTCAGCAAGTCGGAATAGGGAATCAACCAGGTTTCGTCGGCATGATCGTTTTCCTCACGCGGTCTCTGCTTTCTGGTCACGGGCTTCTTCCTCCTTCTTTTCCTCTTCGTAGCGTTCCGTCGGCGTCAGGAATACGGACAGCTTCTGATTGATTGCGGTCGTCGATACCCCCGATTGAATCGAGAGCAGCCCTTCGATCATCATCAGCTTGATTTCGATTTCATTTTTGGAAAGCCGCTTTAATTTGTTGGACATCGGGTGCCACAATACGTAGCCCGTGAAAATCCCCAGCAGCGTGGCGATAAACGCCGCGGCGATGGAGTGGGCCAACTGGGCCATTTCCGACATGTGCCCGAGCGCCGCGATCAAGCCCACGACCGCCCCCAACACGCCGAGCGTCGGAGCATACATGCCCGCCTGCGAGAAGATCAGCGCTCCCGCTTTGTGCCGTTCCTCCGTGGCATGGATATCTTCCAGCAAGACGTCTCGGACGAAGTCGTGGTCGTTGCCGTCAATGATCATCCGCATTCCGTTTTTCAGAAACGGATCGTCGATTTCTTCCACTTTGCTCTCCAGCGCGAGCAGCCCTTCCCGCCGGGTGACGGAAGCCCAATCCATGAACAGCAAAATGATTTCCTTCTTCGGGAGAAGCTTTTGCTTCGTGAATAAAATCCGGATCAGCTTGGGGAATTTGGTGATTTCCGCCATGGGAAAGCCCATAAACAAGGAAGCCGCGGTGCCGCCAAAAATAATGATAAAAGGGGCGGGGCCTTCGAACAAGGCGAGCAGGCTGGCTCCTTTGTAATACATGCCTGCCAGCAGGGCAAAAAGCCCAAGACCCAGACCGATATACGTCGATTTTTCCATTCGAGCACCTCGTTAACTTGAAATTGAAATAGGCTATACAAATATATATATCGACAGAAACGCTCAAATTTTAAAGCCGAGTATCGCCAAGCCGGGCATCGTTGTTTTTCAGGAGACAGGAACGCCCGTCGATCCCCCTGCGGAGCTTTCCCGAGTGATCAGTTTTGGGTTTAAAACCATGACGCGATGTTCCGGGGAGGTTCGGTTATCCATCTTTTCCAGCAGCAGTTTGAAGCATTGTTGTCCCAACTCGTAGGAAGGGAGACTGACGGAAGACAGGCGGACGGGCAAGCTTTCGCAAATTTCGGTGTTGTCAAACCCGACCAGGCTGACTTGTTCTCCGATGCGGATCCCCATTTCCGTCAACACGCCGTAAACCCCCTTGGCAATCCCGTCGTTGAAGCAGAGAAAGGCGTCGGGAGGGGAAGGGAGGCGCATCAGTTGCTTCGCGCTTTCCACGCCCTGGCCTTCCTGACCGAAGTTTTGCTCAAAAATGACCAATTCGTCGCGGTGTTCAATCCCGGCTTCGGCCAGCGCGCCGACGTATCCTTGATAGCGGTCGGACGATGTCGAGTACAGCGGACCGGAAATAAAAGCAATTCGACGGCGTCCGGATTGCACCAGATGCTTCGCGGCGGAATACGCCCCGTGAAAGTTGTTGATGATCACCCGGGGCGCCGAAATGCCTTCCACGCTTCGATAGCAAAAAACGAACGGGGTGCCGGTTTCCTGCAGCTTCATAAACGGTTCCAGATCGGGCTGCCCCTTGAACGCGGGGATAATCACGATCCCGTCGGCATTGAGGTTTAACAGCTTGTTCAGGCTTTCGGTCTGTTTGGCGTACAGGTTGTCCGTATTGCTGATGATCAAGTTCATGCCGAGCCGATACGCCTCGTCTTCCACTCCGCGAAGGATGCCAGGGTAAATATGACGCAGGATATCGGGAATAATAAGTCCCAACGTTTTGACGGACGAGTCCTCTGTCACCTTCTTCAACCGATCCGCCACATACGTGCCGCTCCCGTCTTTGGCGTACAGGTATCCTTGCCCGATCAGCTCGGAAATGGCCCGCTCGATGGTCGTTCTGGCGACATTGTACTTGACGCAGAGCTTGTTTCGCGAGGGCAAACGGCTGTGGGGCTTCATCGATTGAATCTCTTGAATCAACGCATCTCTGATTTGCAAATATTTATAGGAGTTATCATTCAACGCTGAACACACCTCATTTTTTTTAATCCGGTCTGATTGTATTATAAATCAGTCACGCCAATTAATAAAGACCGCTTTAAAATTTAAATACAGATTTTATTAATTTCTTTATTTTTAGATACAAATATAAAAAC
>CAYYCV010000253.1:0-3202 GCA_964470405.1 uncultured Caryophanales bacterium | reverse complement strand
TCAACCCGGAGCGGATCGCTTCCGGCAAAAGCGCCGCCGGCCCTTCCGATAAAGGGTCGACGGGCGGAACAGAGCATTGGGCCAAGGGAAGCTGCCCCAGTTCCCCTTCCTCCCAGCGATGAAAAACGCCCGATGTCGTCGACGTCAGGCGTTGAAAACAGGCGAACAACCCGTCCTTCCGGCGCAAACGGCGCGGACGATGCGGGCGAACCGGGTTCGGCCCCATCGGCTGGCCGGCCTCCTTGATCCGGCGAACGGAGGCGTTTCCGCCGACAAGCGGATGGGGAACAAACGTGTGCCAGCCGCCCTCCAGCGTCTCCAGATCCAACCGGTAAAAACGGGATGCGGGGCTCGCGGCCGCCTCGCCGGCGGTCGATTTCAACCATTCGGACACCATCACGTGGGCCAGCATATCCCCGGCGACGGAAAGGAGAGCCTGCGGCGTCGAAGGGCCGGCAACGGCCGTCCGATGAATGCTGCGCCATGCCGATTCCCAGCATGCGCCGGTGGACGGCCGCACCAGCGGCCCCACCCATCCGGCCCGGCCCGCGCATATCGCGGGAAGGAAAGGCTTGTTCTCCGCCCGGCAAGCCGCATGCAGCTCCCGCAATTCGTCCACCCTTCCGTGCTGCGATACATACAGCACAGAACGAAAAGGCCGCACCCGCTCACGCCAGGATACAACCTGTTTGTCTTCGATCTGAAAGCCGGCTGTTCCGGATGCGGACAACGCGTGAACCAACGAGCGCAAAAACGGGCCGGAGCCCACGACCAAAAGCAATGAATTCGCAACCTTCCTCCGTAAAAAGATACTTCATCCTATGAAGCACCTTTCCCTTCGGTGATGGAATTCGGAAAAAGGCGGATTACGGAAACACCGTTTTGCAAATAAAGCTGATCCCCACGCCCAAAACCGCCCCGACGAACACCTCGATCGGTTTGTGGCCGATCAATTCCTTCAGGACGCGCTGTTTGTTTTCTTTTACATTGAAGTTCCCCAGCTCTTTGAACAAATAGCTGAACTCCTCGATCAGCTTGTTTAGGAACACCGCCTGATTCCCGGCCTGACGGCGAATCCCGGCCGCATCGAACATGATGATGACGCTGACGATCATCGACACGGCGAAGACGGGCGACGTCACCCCTTCCACCAGCCCGACGGACGTGGACAGCGCCGCGACGGCGGCGGAATGGGAACTCGGCATGGCGCCCGAACTGAGCAGCAATTGAAAATTCCAACGCCGATTCATCCCGTAATGCACAATAATTTTAATGAGCTGCGCGATCACAATGGACAACAAAGCGGCAACGACGGGATAATTATGAAACAAAGCCACGAACCATCATTCCCTTGCACGTTTGATTTATTACTGCCTATTCTAATACACTTTACTCCGTTTTCAAAGCGCGGATATCATGCAGCAGTTTCTCCTCGACTTCTTTGAGCTGAAGCAACAGGCTTTCCATCTGCGCCATCGGCATCCGGTTGGCCGAAATGCCTCTTAGAATGCGCCCTCTGACGGAGAACGCCAACGAAATCGATTCCTTCAGCAAACCTTCGAGTTCAAGGTGCATGTCCACCGCCGTCAAGTACCTTCGGAACAGCTCCCTCGACGACGCCAGAAAGAGAAAAGCTTGCAACACCCGCTCCATTCCTCCGGGAATCGGATCGCGATGATGCTCGTATCGCTTCAGCATGTCCAGCACGTTCCCGAACAAGGAAAAGTCGTCGACGTACATGTGGAAATATTCGTTGAACTGTCCGCGCAAAAAAGCGAGATCGGGCCGGGCGCTCTTTTCCTCATCCCAGGTGAAATAAGTAAAGCTGTGGGCAAACGGGTAATCGGCGCGATTGTAAGCGTCCGCGACAATCGCCTCGTCATAGTAGTCGTAAAAGTCCGGCTGCGCGTGATCCTGCATGAACCATCGGCATTCCCCATGGTCGATCCGGTAAGCCGAAAGCATAAAGTTGTGCGCCTGGAACATTTTTTGGTAGGTGGTATGCCGGTGCGGCACGTAATACCCGTCGCCCGGCATAAACACGATTCTGCCCGCATCGATCTGCCGCATGATGTCGGGCTTCGCTTCCTCAAACGTCGCATGGCGCACCTCGGTCGCCTGAACCCCGACGTACGCCAAATAGATGAAGTGGTTGCGGAAATGCCAGCGATCCCTGTCCAGCACGAAGAAACTGTGATATATCCTCTGGGTCGTTTCGAAGCATTTGCAAAAAGCCATTTCCACCGGGACGCCGCAATGCTTTGCATAGCTAACCAGATGGCCCATATAACAATTGAAAAAATTCTCGTCGTACCTTGGAATAAGCTCCACAATTTCCCCCCTGTTCCCGAAATGAACGCGCCGGAAGCGCGGTGAAAAACGGGCGGCTTCGCGCTTTTTCCACCGCGCTTCTAGTTCGGTTTCCGATCGCGGCTGACTCCGTCGCTTCGCGCGGCCTGACATTTCGAGCAATAGCCGAAAATTTCGAAGCGATGACTGATCACGTCAAACTGCGGCGGCATTCCTTTGACTTCCTCCAGCGGACAAAAATCGAAGGTGTAGGTTCGCTCGCAGTCGAGGCAAATGATGTGGTGATGGTGATGCCCGAGGCAGCGGGCCCGAAACCGAACCCCTTCGTTGAAGTGAAACTGCTCCAGCACCGCGTCCTCCCCTTCGCTCAGGAGGCGCAAATTGCGGTAAACCGTATCGAAGCTGACCCCGGGATATTGTTTTTTCATATTTTCGTGAATGTCAAGGGGCGACCAATAGCGATCGGTTTCGGCGAACAAGCCAGCCAAGCTTCTTCTTTGGGACGTGATGCGCCAGCCTCTCTCCGTCATCGATCGAATGATGTCCGCCTTGATTTGTTCCGCTTCCATCCGCTTCGCCTCTTTCATCTGTCTGAGCCCGTTTCCGTGTGTATGTCCATTGTATCAAAAAACGATTTTCAAGGAAATTATTTTACATTATTTATTCATTATGTTAACATTTTTTAGAAAGCATTCCTATAGTTCTTAAGTCCCCCTACGCAGGGCTTGCTGAACAACATCGGATGCTGAAAGAGGTTCCCGCCAACACTTTAACGAAAATACATGCTAAAAGAGATCGACCATTTAGGCCGATCTCTAAAAGCGTGATGAAAAAAGTGGTGTAGGGATGGGGCATGGGTTGGAGAAACGCCAGTGGTCGCCTTTGCCCGCGG
>CAYYCV010000252.1:0-3244 GCA_964470405.1 uncultured Caryophanales bacterium | reverse complement strand
GGGAGATTCAGACGCGGATCAACAAGACGAACTGGAGCAACTACAACGAAGCGGATGATTATTCCTTCGACGCGACGAAGACGAACTTCGCCGATTGGAACAAGGTCGGTCTGTATCAGAACGGCGTGCTCGTTTCGGGGATCGAACCTTAAGCCGCATAACCGTTAATTCCACTAACAACATTCGGGCCGTGGTTGAACATACAGGGTGGCGCTTCATGATGCATGAGGCGCCTGCCTGTCCCGAAGATGCTTGCACCGGCAATCGGCAGTTCCTTTCTCATATGGGCTGCCGCGTCGAACGGCGCAACGCAGCGGAAAAATTTTTGACGGCTGACGCACGCGCCCTTGCAGGGCGCGGCGAAGCTGTTTATCCTGACCGGCAAAGGGGTTGAATTATATTTTGAGTTCAAAAGGAGCAATGTCACAGTTCCGCGGCATTCGCAATGGAGTGATTGCGATGCTGGCTGTTTTGGTGACTTTAAGCGTCAATTTCGCTCAACCGCAAAGGGCGAAAGCGGATACAACGGTGAAGTACAATTACGCGGAAGCGTTGCAGAAATCGTTGTATTTCTACGATGCCGAGAAGTCCGGCCCGGGCATTACGGGCGGACGTCTGGAATGGCGCGGCGATTCCGATCTTTCGGATACGCATGTGCCGTTGGGGATCAACGGTACGACGGAGAATTTGACCAATTTAAGCGCGGCATTTATTCAGACCTACGAAGATGTGCTGGATCCTGACGGCAACGGGTCCGTCGATGTCAGCGGCGGTTTTCACGATGCGGGCGACCATGTCAAATTCGGGCTGCCGCAGTCGTATTCCGCCTCGACGCTGGGGTGGAGCTTTTACGAGTTCCGTGACGCTTTCACGCAAAGCGGCCAGGAAGAACACATGACCGAAATTTTAAAGTGGTTCGGCGATTATTTCCTTCGTTCTATTTTTCGCGACGACAACGGTGACGTGATTGCATTCAACTATATGGTGGGGGCAGGCTCGACGGATCATACTTATTGGGGTCCGCCCGAATTGCAGGATCCGGACAAATACCCGCGTCCCGCCGAGTTCGCGACCGCCGAGACGCCGGCTTCCGATCAGGCCGCGGGCGCTTCCGCCGCGTTGACGCTGATGTACCTCAATTTCAAGGACAGCGACGCCGCCTATGCGGCCGAGTGTCTGGACAATGCGGTCGCGCTCTATGAATTTGCGCAGCAGAACAGAGGGCTGGGCAATAGCGACGGGTTTTACAATTCAAGCTACGACGAGGATGAAATGTCATGGGCGGCCGTGTGGCTGTATGCCGCCACCGGGAATATGCAGTACATCGACGACATTACTTCGGTCGCGGACGGTCTTTACACGGGTTACATGAAAAAAATTATTTCGTCCACGTCCAGCACATGGCAAAATATTTGGGTGCATAGCTGGGATACCGTTTGGGGCGGGGTTTTTGTCAAACTCGCTTCGCTGTTTCCGGACAACGCGCAGTTTGATTATTTTGCCCGCTGGAATCTGGAGTACTGGTCGGGGGGACAAATTCCGCATCAGGATCCGAATGATACCAATTATTTGCAGGCGACGCCCGGGGGCTTCGAGGTGATCACCACGTGGGGCTCGGCGCGCTATAACGCCGCCGCTCAACTCAGCGCGCTGATTTACGGCAAGTACACGGGCCGCACGGATTTTGCCGAGTGGGCCAAAGGGCAGATGGATTACATCATGGGCGACAATCCGATGGGATATTCCTACATCGTCGGCTTTCCCACGCCGGAGGAAGCCGCCCAGCATCCGCACCATCGGGCCGCGCATGGCTCAACGACCAACAGTATGCTGGACCCGGCCGTTCATCGCCATATTCTGTGGGGCGCGCTGGTAGGCGGTCCGGATGAGAATGACGTGCACAACGACGTTACGACCGACTTCGTATCCAACGAGGTGGCGATCGATTACAACGCGGGGCTGGTAGGGGCGCTCGCCGGTCTTTATTCGCAGTATGGGGTGGGGCAACAGCCGTTGGCCGATTTTCCGCCGGAGGAGCCGGAGCCGGATGCTTATTATGCCGAGGCCAAGCTGGAACAGGAAAATGCACAGCGCACGCAAGTGACGTTGACGCTTCACAGCGTGCCGGTTCATCCGCCTCATTTTGTGGATGGGTTGAGCCTGAAGTACTTTTTCGATATCAGCGAGCTTTTGTCTGCGGGCCAGAGCATCGACGATGTGTCCGTGGAGGTCGAATACGATGAGCAAGCCGCTTCCTATGGCACTCCGGTCCAGGTAACCGGGCCTGTCGCATGGGATGCGTCCGCGGGAATTTATTACGTGCAGTTCGAGTGGTCCGGAAGCCCGGTTTATGGAAAAAGGGAGCTGCAATTCGGGCTGGTTGCCGCTCAGGATTCAAATTACCAGGACAACTGGGATCCGACGAATGACTGGAGCCGCCAGGGGATCACCGGCACATCCGCCGTCACGCCGTATGTTCCCGTGTATTTGGATGGCGTGAAAATGTATGGGCAGGAGCCGTCGGCGCCGACAGTACCCGCGGCACCGACCGGTCTGACGGCCGCCGGGTCGGACGGGCAGGTGCTGCTTCAATGGACGGCGTCGGGCGGCGCGACCGGCTATAACGTGAAGCGCGCAGCCGTATCCGGCGGCCCCTATGCAACGATTGCCGCGGATGTGAGCGGCGCGTCTTACGCCGATACCGGGCTGACGAATGGCACGACCTATTATTATGTGGTCAGCGCCGTCAACAGTTTGGGCGAATCGGCCGATTCGTCCGAAGTATCGGCCGTTCCGGCCCTGAACCCGCCGGGGAGTTTCACGCTGAGCGCGAGCGGAGGAAACGGGCAAGTCACTTTAAGCTGGTCCGCTTCCGCCGGAGCGACGACGTACGACGTCGGCCGCGCCGATTCCGCAGCCGGGCCGTTTGCCGCGATCGCAACCGATCTGGTCTCCGCCTCCTACAGCGATACGAACGTGATCAACGATACGACCTACTACTATAAAATCACGGCCGGCAACGCGGTCGGCTCGACCGATTCGAACACGGCCAGCGCCACGCCGAGCGGCACGACCAACCCGCCCGCCGACTTGACGGTGGAATATCAGGTCGGGGACGCCAGCGCGACGGACAATCAAATGAAGCCGCAATTCCGCATCGTCAACACCGGCTCCAGCGCGGTGCCGCTGAGCGATCTGACGATCCGCTACTGGTACACCAAAGGCCAGTCCCAGGCGGAAGAGT
>CAYYCV010000251.1:0-3344 GCA_964470405.1 uncultured Caryophanales bacterium | reverse complement strand
CTCCGATCGCCGTGATTTGACGCGGGAATTCCATCTTCGCTTCCCCTCCTTTCGCTGCCGACCCTCATCGGGTCCAAGGTGTTGCTTCGTTCCTTCAATACCTTATCCACCGCATCCGGACCCAACCGATCCTCGTTCGGAGGATGGAAGGCCGCAGGCCTTTTCGGCATCCACCACAGCGGGGCCCGAAACAGCGTGTCCTTCATTCCCTGAAAATTGCCGGGCACGATCGGGCTAATATACGGGACGCCGAACGATTTCAGCGACAGCAAATGGTTGGTGATCAGAATCAGTCCGACCATCACCCCGTACAGCCCGAACATCCCGGCCATGATGATCAGCGGGAACCGAAACAATCGCAGCGCGAGCGCCGCATTGTACACCGGGATGGCGAACGAGCCGATCGTGGTCAGCGCGATGACCACCACGGTAATCGGGCTGGCAAACCCGGCCGCCACCGCCGCCTGGCCGACCACCAGCACGCCGACGATCGACAAGGCCCCGCCGACCTGCTGCGGAAGCCGAACGGTCGCCTCCCTCAGAATCTCCATCGCGATCTCCATCATCAGCACTTCCACCATCGACGGAAAGGGCACGCCGGCCCGGCCGCCCGCCACGGCGACGGCAAATTCGGTAGGAAGCAATTCGGGGTTGAACGAAATAACGGAAACGTAAAACGAAGGAAAAATCAACGAGAACAGCAAAGCGGTCAGCCTGAAAATGCGAATAAAGCTGGCCACGGTAGATTTGACCGTATAATCGTCCACCGCCTGATAAAACTGGTTAAACACGGCCGGAACGATCAGGGCGAAGGGCGAACCGTCGCTAAGAATGGTTACGCGGCCTTCCAGGATCGCGGCCACCGTGACATCCGGCCTTTCCGTATTCTGCACAAGCGGAAACGGGGTCAGATGGTTGTCCGAAATGAACTGCTCCAAATACCCGGAATCCAGAATGCCGTCGATATCGATTTTTGAAAGCCGGGATCGAACTTCGTCCACCAAAGCCGGATTGACGATGCCGTCGATGAAGCAAACGGCGACCTTGGTTTTGGTCACTCGGCCAATCTTCATGATCTCCACCCGAAAGTCCGTCGTGGGCAGCCGATAGCGAAGCATCGCGAGATTCGGGTCTAACTGCTCGATGTATCCCTCGCGCGGCCCGCGGATGACCTGCTCCGTTTCCGGCTGGGTGATATTGCGCTTGGCCACCCTGCGCTCACCCGCGATCAGCACTCCATCCCATCCTTCGGCGGCAATGACGGCTCTTCCGTTCATCAATTCTTCAATCAGCGAGGACAGACGGCTTTCCTGGCCAATCTTGCTATGAAACAGAACCTCCTCGATCAAAATTTCCTTCAGGCTGGAGCTTGCGATTTCCTTTTCCCGATGCCGCAAATGGTCGGGTACATACATGAGCGGCTTTAAAATATCCGAATTTACGATGTTGGTGTCCATCAGATTGGCGAAATAAAACAAAACGGCGCGATAACGGCCGAAAATCCGAAAGGAACGAACGACGAAATCATCGTTGCTCCCCAGTATATTTTTAATAAATTGCACCGTTGCTTCGAAATCGTCCGCCTTTTCGTTCCCTGCACTCTCCAGGACCTTGCTTGGGCTCGCAGGCTGCTTTTGCGGATCGCGCCGCCTCTGCTGTCCTCGTTTCCCTTTTCCAAACCCGAAACCCGCCATGCGCCCTGTCCTCCTTCGAACGGTTGAATGTTGCCGATACCCACTTAATATGTTTCCCGTCCAGGCAAAATATCCATCAAAGCGTGAAAAACAACAACCTTCAAACCCGCTTGAAACGCAGGAATGAAGGCTGTTGTTGTGCGTGAAATCAGGCTGGGATCGTCGCTCTAATTGATTTCCAGATAATCAAGGAAAGCGTCCCACGACCCGTTATCGGCGGTTACCACAAGCTCCACCGTCTGATTTCCGGTCCCATGGCTGACATTGTTCAAGGTATAGACCGCAGGGTAGCTTCCGCCGTAGTAGAAGGTGCCCTTATACTGCCCGCCTATTCGCAAATCGACTCGGGCCATGTTGGAGTTGTTCGAAGCGCCGCGGAGCGAGAAATTATGGGTGCCGCTCGAGAAATACTGCGTGTATTTCACCAGATCATTGTTGGCGTATAGAGCGACCCCGTTGAACGGCGAACTGATATTTCCGGTGTATTGGCCGCTTTTGGTCATGCTCTCGGCTTCCTTCTTCGTTGTGGAGCCCGGAGGAGGCGTTGGTGTCGGAGTCGGGTTTGCAGTAGGAGTGGGAGTCGGGTTCGGGCCTCCGCCTCCGCCGCCGATCGTCAGCGTATTGCTGGTGATCGTCGCGCTTCCGCTGCTTTGATAGCCCTCCACCGTCAGCGAAACTTCATCCATTTTGCCCAGCGTCATTCCTTTGTTTGCCCACGCATTAAAATGTTGGCTGACCGAAATGGTTCCGCTCGTGCGTTTGGACGTCCGGACGCTCCAAAACTGCTTGAATGTCGCAGTCCCTTGAATGGAAGGCTGGTTCACCCTGGTGGTTTCATAGATGTCGTACGTGCCGCCGTCAATGGTCACGGTGCCCTTGGACGATGCCCCCGGCGGACGCCAACTGCCCCAACTGTCGACGATGTAAAATTCTACGAGCGGATCAACCGACCATCCATAGACGCACAAATACGAATTGCCGTTCGGTTGGTAGTTGGCGCTGTAGTTGATCGAGATGTTCCCAATTTGCTGGTAGGTTTGAGTCCGGTTGAACTTCTTGCCCTTGCGGAACAGCGCATTGTTGATGTTGCTCCATTGGGCGCTGAACGTGCCGCCGCTGTTGAGCGTCATGCTGGTGGTTCCGGAATCCTTCCACAACTCATAGTAGTAGCCGTCCTGGGTGCCGCTTTGATTTGAGGTGATCGTCGTGGCCGCCTGTACGCTGATCGCGGACAATACAAGCGCAAAACAACCCAGCATTGCCAAAATCAACCTCATTCTCTTTTGCTTCATTTGACTATTCCTCCTTTTTTGGTTGAATTGCATTTCGCCTTCCTATGATGCTGTGCAGCCTTAACAGGCCGTATCTACCACTTCCTTCCTGTAATATAATTAAAAGCGATTACATTGATTATTTTATCAAAGCCTTCCTTCCCCTTTCCCTCGAAAAAATTTAGTTCCTACTGTAAAAAGCTTAGATGTGTGGCGAAAAAGGGGGCGGAGGCGCGCTTGAGGGGATCGATTGG
Source organism: uncultured Caryophanales bacterium (assembly GCA_964470405.1). Taxonomy (GTDB): domain Bacteria; phylum Bacillota; class Bacilli; order Paenibacillales; family CAYYCV01; genus CAYYCV01. Next base: position 125 of record CAYYCV010000251.1, on the reverse strand, counting down.
TGGGATCGTTAGGGAAATCGTTGGGGAGATCGGCTGAGGGATCGGTTGAGGGGGATCGGTTGAAGAGGACCGGGATCAGTTGAGGGACATCGGCTAGCGCAACGAAAGGGGGAAACCTTTTGTCC
>CAYYCV010000250.1:0-3493 GCA_964470405.1 uncultured Caryophanales bacterium | reverse complement strand
CGATGTCTTGAGGGGGAAGCCCGCGGCGAATGCTTGTGCGCTGAGTTGAGGCGATGGCTTGGGTTGGATGCCCGCGGCGAAAGCTCGGGCGCAGGCATGAGGCGGAAGCCGCTGTCCCCGCGCTGCGAATTTTGTACGCGGTTGGCACGGCTGCGCGATTCGTCCGGAGCTCCTTCGTTTTTGCTACTTTTGCTACTTTTGCTACTATGAAAAATTTTAATCCGCTGTTTAATCCGCCAATTTTAACCCGCAGCCGGAGCAGAACGTTTCGCTCGGTCCAACTTTATGCCCGCACCCCGGACACTTTTCATCCAGTTCATGGTCGCCCGCTGTCTCCGATTGTACGGCGTTCGTTTGATCCCGTCTTATATCGTTCAATAGATTCCGTATATCTTGAATATTTCCGGCCATTTTTGAACGATCCACCGCAGACTGAATCACGTTATACAAAATATAAAAGAATATGACCGTGCTAATGAACCAAATAAAAATGACTCCCATGATGTATCCCCTTCCTGTATGTCGAACGGCCGTTCCATAGACTTCCTGCCCGTTCCCGCAAGCATATAAAAACGCACTGAAAATCGGTTCGTCGGCGCGGATGATCGATCAGATTCTTTCGCTGATCAACCAGGTTTTCGCTTCTTCGGGATCGGCATAGAATGCAATTTTTAAATTCAGGCCGGCTTCCCGGCTTAATCTTTTTAATCTCCATCTATTGAACCGCGAAAGGCCGACAACGGATAATTTATCTATATGAGTTGTTAGTTTTGCTATGTTTTCCGTGAATTTGACCAATACTCTTTTGGTGACGGCCGTTTTGTAGAAATCAACCCAGACTTTTAATCGCCGGTTGGTTTGCAGTATAAACTGTTCCTCTTCCTGCATTAAACGAAACAGGCTCGCTTCATTTTTGTATTGGTTTCCATACTTGAGACAATGAATCTCGCCGCCTTTGTAATAGTATGGAAATACGGATCCTCCGGGGGATTTCATTTGCGTATTCTCCTTGCTTTAGATTAATTTTGGAAACGCTATACATATATAACTATACATACATAAATGTAATGATACCATAATTTGATCGTTTTTTGTCGTTTTGTTCTTTGCCGCTTTTCTTTTGTTTCATGCAAAGGAACTGCGGGGGCTTTTGTGCGACCATTGCTGCAAAAGTGCATCTATTACACTCGTTGGATATCCGAAAAGAAAAATAGCTGCAAATCTGCATTTGTTTTTTGCTCCCTCCCCGGGAAAAGCGAAATATTTATAAAATACCTGCATTATCGCAGGAATATCTCCCGTAGGCCCGTTTCGGTTAAAAAAAAGCTGCACTTTTGCAGTAATTTCAGTCCAAACAGGCTGGAGATCCGAAAATCCGCCCGTCCGATAGCGCCATTTTTGGGAAGGTTGGTCCCGTTTGGTCGCGCAGGCGGCGTATTTTTCGGCTGTCCATGAAGGGTATCGGTGCATTCGGCTATATTTTCGGCGGCCCGTAGACTTCTCGTTCATTTTTTGCAAAATGGGACAAACGGATTGGCAAACCCTCCTCCCCAGCATAGTGTATAGAAGCTTGAAACAGGGGGGTGAAGGAATGCTGAAAATCAGCCAACTGCTGCCAAGATTAACCCTTTATGACGATGAAAATTTTCGCGGCGCAAGAAGGACGTTTCGCGGAAACGTGGCGATCCGGAATATCGATCGAATCTTTGAAGAGCCCGACAGCTTAAGGTTTCGGCCTAATCGCGTCGGAGCTACGCTGGTGTTGTTTTCGCGAACCAATTTCAGAGGCGCTTTCCGCGTGATCCGCGTAAGACGGAATATTGCGGATGTGGAACGCGTGCTTGGTATTGAAGTGAACTCCATCATCATGTCAGGGCCCCGACTGTCTCGCGCGCAAATTTTGGCGATTCGCCGCACCGGCCGCTTGCCGAGCAGATTTCGGGTTTTTTGACGATCTGACAGATGGGACAGACCGTCCCGCCCGTTCCGCCCGCCCGGTTTCGGGCGGTTTTTGCGTTTGTACGGGTGTATTGGATATACGGATGTGCGGATGCGGCGGCCGATCGTTTCGTGCTAAAATGGAGAACGGCAGCAAAACGAATTCGGAAAGGGGAATCAAGCATGAGTCCGATCAACGTATGGGAGAATGCCGAGCCCGGGGTGAAGCGTAAAATTTTTCCGCCCGGCGTTCGCGTCATGATGATGGAGGTTCATTTCGAGGAAGGGGCCGAAGGGTATGAGCACAGCCATCCGCATGAACAGCTCAGCTATTGCCTCAAAGGGCGGGTCAGGTTTACGATTGACGGGAAACACGTGGAGATTAAAGCCGGGGAAACCGTCGTCATCCCGGGCGGAGCCAGGCATGGAGCCAAGGCGTTGGAGCCGAGCGCGCTGCTCGATACGTTCACTCCCCTTCGGGAGGATTTGATCGGCAGGTGAGCGATCCACCCCGAATGAGTCCCGAATGAATCGGGAATCAACAGGATTTTCCTTGCCTTTGTCGAATACTAGAAGTGTGGCGAAAAAAGCGGTGCAGCGGCTGGACATGGATTGGGGAAACGCCGGCGGCCGCCTTTGTCCGCGAATTTCTGTGTGCACATGGCTGCAAATCGGGAAAAGGGAAATCCATTTTCCCGCACAGGTTGGCGAAGGGAAGGAGAAGAGGAATGGGAATGCTGAAAAAACATGGGCGAATCGCGAGCGCTTGTTTGTCGCTGCTCCTGCTTTTCTGCTTTGGCGTCGGGGTTTCCGCTTCATCCGAGATTGAAAAAGTGGATGCTTATGTTCGAAACGATTTCACCGTGAAATTCAACGGCAAGACCGTTCAACTGGAACGGCCTCCGATCATGTACAACGATTACAGCTATATGTCGCTCCGGGAAATATCGCAAATGCTGGATATGGACATTCAATTTGATCAAGACACCAAAACCGTGTATATTAACGGCGACATTCACAGACAGGATTTGGATGATTACGATGTGACCGGCGGCGAATTCACCATGGCGTCGCCCACCGGGTACAAGGTCAAATATTTGGGCGGGGAATACCCCATGCTGGTCAATCGCGACTACTTGAACAATGTGGAATATTTGCGTTTATCCGATCTGATCCGTATGGGAGTCGATGCCAAGGGGCTGGCCGTTTCCAGGGAAAAGCTGACCAAGGAGCTGTATGTCCGAAGGGACGAGGCGAATAAAGTGTGGTCGGAAAAGCCCGAATTTGTTTACAACACGGGGCTGCTGATTACCGGCGAAAAAGATCCCGACAAGATCGAAGCGCTGGCCAAGCTGCCTGAGCAAATCCGGCTCATCAACAGCGCGATCGACGCCGAGTCGCCTTACGTGATGTATGTGCAGGTCGTTGTGGTCGACGCGACGGACGAGGACAATGCGTACAAAGCGCTGTGCTACAGCAACGGCAAATGGATCATCATCGATGTTTCTTTAAGGCAGGACACGTCGACGACGGCCAACCAGGGCAAATGGTTTAT
>CAYYCV010000249.1:0-3666 GCA_964470405.1 uncultured Caryophanales bacterium | reverse complement strand
TAGATTTTATACGAAAATAACGATGTCACTTTAAAGTGGTGTGCGGATGCAAGTTATCTTGTACGATTTCTCGCACAATATGCGGCAGATCGGCCTCGAAAACGGCGGGGTTTGTATAAAGAATCGTACAAACCGGCCCGTACCACTCACTGCGCCGCTTTTTTCACCATTTTATATCCGTTCAAAATCGGCTATCGTTCATTGCGGCAAAAAACAGGGCCGCATGGCGACATTGATCGCGCGCCTCACTCAAACCGCACGCCTCACCCGACGCGTCGGGTTCAAAGCTCGAAAGCTTGCCTCCCATCGCCAAAAAAACAGCACCCCGTCGCGCGATGGCGATATCGTCGGGATGCTGCACCTTTCATATCTCTCCGCATGGATATTTTTATTTTTTGGAAGGCTGCGGCTGCCTTTTCTGTTCCACAAAATGCTTCAGTTTATCCGTCATGCTGTCTTTCAGTTTGGCGATCAGTTGTTCTTCATCGATGCCCTGCTCTTGGGCAATTTCCGCCAGCGACTTGCCCGATTTCAGCGCCGCGGACAGCTCCTCTTGCGAAACGCCGAGGATGGGAGCCAGCGCGTCCGGGCCGCCCCAGGCGTCAAACCCGCGCCCGTCGCGAGGCCCGGGACGGCGATCCGCCCCAGGCGGCTGCGCAATGAACCGCTTTAACCGCTCCGTCAGCGATTCCTTTTGCTTGTCCGCCTGTTCCTGCGTCAGCTTGCCGTCTTGGACCGCCTGATCAATCGTCTTGCCGGCGGCTTCGGCCAGCTTTTGCAACAGCGTATCCTCGCTCCATCCTTGCTTGTCCAGGGCAATCTGCGCGATCGTCTTGCCTTGCTTCAACTCCTCCATCATCGCGCTCCGCTCCATGCCCAACAGCGACGCAACGTCCGGCATCGAGCCGAAGCCGGGAAAAGCGCGGCGCTCCCCCATCGCATGGCCGCGCTCTCCGCCCGGCTGGCCGTGCTGGTGCTCGACCGCGGCCGACGCGCCGTCCGCATGAGCCCGCGGCCATTGCGTTCCCCCGGCCAGCCCCGCGAGCAGCACGCCCGTCGCCAACGCTCCGGCGAGCCATTTGGTTCCGATTTTGCTCATCGTTTTTCCATCCTTTTTCATGAATTTGCCTTTCATGTTGAAGTATACCCATCCATCATGAAAGGAACATGAAAACAGGCTGAAAAGAGGCTGAACGTTCGCTTAGCGTTGACTGAAAATCATGCCTGATCCTCGCTCGGTGCAACCGAAGCGACCTTGAACACCACTTTGCGCACGGCGGAGCTGCGCCCGTTCGTCGCACACATCGGACGATGCGCGTCCGTCGGGAAAAACACGGCGAAATGGCCCGCCTTTAGATTGCATTCGATCTCCTCGGCCCGGTCGTCGTACAATACATAATCTTTTTCCGCCATCTGGTCTTTAAATATTCGGGCATGATCCCGCGCGGCGGACACGTAGATCGTTTCCTCCCCCGACAGCAAATATTGAATATCGATATAGGCGGTGTGCGCCTCGGCGCGAACTTCGCTTTCCGGTTTGGTTTGGCCTTCCTGAATCATGTAATACAGCCGTTTCCCATCCACCTCGTACGTCCCGGCCTCTTTTGCGGAAAAATCGGTATGCTGCAAAACATCGAATGCCTTGGCCAGCCCGGGCACCCATTGTTTCTCGGTTTCGATTTGATTCACGCGGCTAAAAATCATGCAAACTCCCCCTTGATGTGCAGTTGGCAAAGCAGTCATGCCCACCCCTTATACAGAATTGCGGCACCGGAAGATACAAAATCCACACGTCCCCCTACTCCCCCGCAACGTTCAAAATCGGATGCAGCGCGGCAAACGCGCGAATGTCCCGGCGCTGTTCCGAAGACAACTGCTGAATAGGCTTGCGCGGCGCACCGACGGAAACGCCCTGAAGACGCAAAATTTCACGCTCGAAAGCGATGAAATCATACTTCAGCAATTCGGCAATCACCCGGTTGGCCTCGGCCTGCATGCTCCGCGCGTCCCCCAAGCGGCCTTCGCTGAAAGCGCGAAACAGCCTGACAAAGATATCGGGCATAATGTTGTAAGTGCTTCCGATCGCCCCGCAGCATCCGGTCGCCAATCCGGCCAACAGACACTCGTCGGGTCCGTTGAACACCAGAAAGTCATCGCCGCAGGCTTCGATGATTTGCTGCAATTCAAACGTATCCTTCGATGTGTATTTCACACCGATAATGCCGTCGATTTTGGACAATTCCGCATAAAAAGAAGAGGTCGCCGTCACGCCGGTAAAATCGGGAAAATGGTAAATGATCAGCGGAATGTCGGCCGCCCGGACAATATCGAGATAATGATTGCGGATTTCCTGGGGCCGGTGCTTGTAGTAGAAAGGCGCAACCGCGGAAACGGCGTCCGCCCCCGCCCTCGCCGCGTGCCGGGTCAGTTCGACGGATGAAGCCGTATCCATCGTCCCCACTTGGGCAATGACGACCGCCTTGCCTTTCGCTTCATCCAGCACAAATTCCAGAACCTGTTTGCGCTCGTCGATCGATTGCAGGAACCCTTCGCCGGTGCTGCCGCACAAATACAAGCCGGTCACACCGCGATCGAGCAAATGCCGCGTCAACCGCCTGGTTCTCCCTTCATCTATCGCACCATTCTCGTCATACGGCGTGATCATGGCCGGAATGATGCCCTTCCAACGTTCGCTGATCATGAATCGTCACCTCATCGTCAAATTAACGGAATATTAAACCGTTTAATTTATCATAAATCTTTTTATATTTAAAATCAAACGGTTTAATTTATTTTTTTTCTAAAGGCGCTATCAAACTGTATTACGGCTTGTTTCCTTTTGCGAACATATGCGCTATGATCATAGAGAGCATCAAAAACTTTAACCAAAGAAAGAAGATTTAAATAAATGGAGGGGAAAATGATGAAAAGGCTCCATGCCGTTTTGCTTATTGCGGCTTTATTCGTATTCCCTGCTTGTACCGCATCGGAACAAGTCAAGCCAATAAAGGAAGAAACAACGGACTTCGACATTCATTCCGCAGCGAAAATGGTTGAGGAAAGGGAAAAAATCATCATCGAATTTGCGTTGAAGGAAAAGCTTTCGAAAACGGAGTTTGGAGAATTGGAAAAATCATTGACCGAAAAGTTCGGGGATCACCGTTCCAAGGAAATTTTGTCTATGTTTTTCGATTTCGGCGCGGCCGATTCGGCGGAGTCCGGTGTCTATTTCGTGCAGGATACGTTGTACCCGACCGTCTTCCATAAAGGAATAAAAATAACCGATGCGGCCGTTTACAAAAGTTACTTTGAGAATGATGTTTTCAACCAAACCAGATTAACGATACGAGAAGCATATGTTGGGGACGACGAAAAATTAAAAGATTGGAACAGAGAATATATATTTATTCAAAACAAAGACGGGGAATGGGAGATGGACGGGTTTTCCGGTGTAATGAATTTCGCAGGAGAAGGTTGGAATATGAATGATTTGGAACTAAAGCAGTAAATGCCGGCACCTTGTATTGCGTCCTAAAAGTAATGTTTTTTGCGATTTGGCGACGGATCGTCCCCTCAGGCCGGGATTGCTGCAAAAGTGCATCTATTTGTACGCGTTGAATACCCGAGAGACAAAATACCTGCAAACGTGCATGTATTTTGTGCGCT
>CAYYCV010000248.1:0-3669 GCA_964470405.1 uncultured Caryophanales bacterium | reverse complement strand
GTCGCGCCGACTTCGGGGAGTGTGTTTCTGGACGGCAGCGATGTCACCGGACGGCGGGGATTGATCAGTTATATGCCGCAGGATCATGCGTTGTTCCCGTGGCGGACGATCGAGGACAACGTGATTTTGGCCCGGGAGGTGGCCGGCCTGCCGATGGGCGAAGCCAGGGCGGCGGCGCGGGAATGGCTGGGGCGAGTCGGGCTGGCGGGGTATGAGAACCAATACCCGCATGTGCTGTCCGGAGGCATGCGCCAGCGGGCCGCTTTTCTGCGCGCACTGCTCAGCCCGCAGGAATTGATGTGCCTCGATGAGCCGTTCGGTTCGCTCGACGCGCTGACCCGGATGGATATGCAGCAATGGCTGCTGGACTTGTGGGAAGCCAATAAGCGCTCGGTGCTGTTCGTGACCCATAGCGTGGAAGAGGCGCTGTTTCTGTCGGACCGGATTTATGTGCTTTCGGATAAGCCGGCTTCCGTGCTGAAGGAAATAAAGGTTCCCTTTCCGCGCCCCCGCCGGCAGGATTCGATGCTCCGTTCGGAGTTTATTTCGCTGCGGCAGGAAATTTATCGGCTGATGCGCGGGCTGCCGACGGAGAGGCAGGCGCAAATTGCCCGTCTTCACTGATGGCCGTGCCCATGTCTTCGGACAGGCGGGTCAGGTTGCGCATGATGTTTTGGCTTAGCGGGTCGTCGGGCTTTAACAGATTGGCTTTGCAATATTGGATATAGACCGGCAGGACCGTTCCCTGCTGAAATCCTTCCCGGTTGAACGTCAAGCGGAATACGGCCGTCTCCCCGGCGTGATCGTCCTTTTTCAAAAATATGAAATTTCCGATGCTGTATAAAATGGGTTTATTCTTATATAATTCGATCCCCTGGAGCACGTGGGGATGGGTTCCGATGACCGCGTCCGCTCCGTGATCGACCATTTGACGCGCGAATGTGCGCTGCCAGCTTTCGGGTTGATCGTGGTATTCCCGGCCCCAGTGCAACAAAACGATAAGAAGATCGCACTTGTCGCTCGATTTGCCAATGTTGTCCAGCAGCCGTTCCTCGCTCTCTTTCGTCAGCGCCGCCAGGCCGGGTGAATCTTTTCCGGCTATCCAGCTTTTCCAAGGAATGATCGAGGTGTAGGACAAGAAGCCGATCGTCAGGCCGTTGCGCTCCATCGTGATCATTTGCTCCGCTTCCTCCAGGTTTTTGCCTGCTCCGGCATGTCGGATTCCGCGGTCGTCCAAGTGCTTCATGGTGTCCACCAAGGCGTCTTCGCCGTAATCCAGCGAATGGTTGTTCGCCAGCGACACCAGATCGATGCTGCCGAATTCCAGCCCCTGGAGCGTGGAAGGATCGGAGCGAAAACCGAAGCCCTCCGGTTTTTTGGTTGCGCCTCTGGTGCTGACGCTCGTCTCCAGATTGGCGACGGCCAGATCGGCTTGTTTTAAAATCGGGGCCACGTCGGTCCAGGGGTACTCGGCCCCGTATGTACGGATGTAGTCCGCGATATGGCTGTCCATCATGACATCTCCGATCACATCGATCTCCAGCGTGCGCTCCGCGTCCTGGACCGATGCGTTTCCCTCCATGTGCCGGTCCGGATTTTCGCCGGCCCGGGACGGATCGCTCGATGGCTCGTCTGATGAATCCGCCGATGGATCAGTCGATGGATCTGCCGGTGAACCGGCCGCTGGATCGCCCGATGGATCAATCGATGAATCGGCCGGTGGATCGTCTGTGGGCGCGGCCAGGTCAGTCGGCGTCGAAAGCGGGGGCCGGGGGGGTGCGGATGCAGTGTCGGTCGGGTTGCCGGGCAGGGCGGCGCAAGCGCATAAACACAACAGAATGAGCCCGGCAACGGCCGATCCGACGATGGCGGTGTATTGGCTTTTTAACATAGCAAGGCATCTCCCTCCGTACGGCTAAATGGTGGTGAACAAAGCGGCGCATCACGATGTATTCTACCAGTTATCTCTGATGAAATGAAGGTGTTCTTGTTGAAACAGACTGTGATCGATTTGAAACAGGCCGTGATCGATGCGCATGTTCATCTGGATTTGTACGATCCGCCGCCCCGGCGGAGCATCCTCCGGGGGCTGCCGCTTTTTCAGGTAGAGGCGATGATCGCGGTGTCGATGCATGCGGCTTCCTGCCGCAGGAATCGGGCTTTGCATCGCCGTTACCCGGAGCGGGTATTCCCGGCTTATGGCTTTCATCCGGAACAGCGCCCCATCGGCGTCGATGAAGCCGACAGGCTGCTGGAATGGATCGCGGCGCACCGCGACGAGGCCGTTGCCATGGGTGAGGTGGGGTTGCCTTACTATACGCGGAGCGAAACGGAAAGCCGAGGGGAGGCTTTTGATTCTTCTCCTTATTATGATTTGCTGGAGCGTTTTATCCAACTGGCCAAGGCGCTAAACAAACCGGTGGTGCTGCACGCGGTCTATGAGGACGCCGATCCGGCCTGTGACTTGCTGGAAAAATACGGCGTGAAAAAGGCCCATTTTCATTGGTTCAAGGGACCGCCCGCCGCCATCCGGAGAATGATCGGCAACGGCTATTTTATTTCCGTGACGCCCGATATTGTGTACGAGCCGGAAATCCAGGAGCTGGCGCGACTTTATCCCCTTGAACAGATCATGGTGGAAACGGACGGCCCCTGGCCTTTTGAAGGGCCATTTGCGGGCGAAACGACCCATCCGCGCATGATTCACCAAAGCATCGGCAAAATCGCCGAAATCAAAAAAAAGAAGATAGAGGATGTCTATCGGCAGGTTTATCGCAATACGGTTGATTTCTATGATTTGAGGCATCGTTTGCCGGTTCCGAATGAGCCTTAAAAATACGATGATGCGCCTTTCTTTCACCGGTTTGTCAAAGGCGGGGAACAGGCAGGCTGCCGGAATTCCCGAATACCTGCAAAAGTGCATGTTTTCGCAGGCTGCAACAAGCATTTGGGGAAAATAGCTGCTTTTATGCAGGTATTTTGGGGCATCCCGCTTCATTCTGTCGCGAGCGCACAAAATAGATGCACTTTTGCAGGTATTCGATTTCTCGGTGTCCGATGCGCACAAAATAGATGTATTTTTGCAGGAATTTGATTTCCCGGGCGGACGCCCGATACGCATCCAATGATGCGCCATTGCAGGAATTGCAGTCCGGGCGAAGCCAAGCCGAGACGGCGGTACTGGCGATGCGGTCCGGCTTCGCCTGCCGTCACCCCCCACATTGCGAAAAGGCTGTTTAGCCCAGTTTGACGATGATGCGGCCGCGCACCCGGCCCTGGAGGATGTCCTTCAAAGCGCCCGGCAACTGCTCCAACGCGATTTCGCGCGAAACCGTTTCCTCCAACTGTGGCGGTTTCAGATCATCGGCTAACCGCCGCCAAATTTCGGCCCGGATGTCCATCGGGAGCTCCACCGAATTGATGCCAAGCAACGAAATGCCGCGCAGGATAAAAGGGAAGACGGTCGTATGTAAGTCGCTTCCTCCGGTTAATCCGCTGGAGGCAACCACCCCGCCCTGGCGGATCGCGCTCAGAATGCCGGCCAGGGTTTGCCCGCCGACCGGATCGACGGCGCCGGCCCAGCGTTGCCGGTTCAGCGGGCGCCCGTCGGTGCGCGACACCTCTTCGCGGCTCAACAGCCGACGCGCGCCCAGTCGGCGCAAGTAATCG
>CAYYCV010000247.1:0-3892 GCA_964470405.1 uncultured Caryophanales bacterium | reverse complement strand
TCTGTGCTGTGAGCATACACATTAGAAGTAATCAAAATCAAGACCAATAAACTAATAATTCCGGCACCTTTTTTCACAATTAACCCACCTTTCTTAAATAATGGATTTAAATATATATTAATATACATTTAATTCATATTTATGTCAATAAAATGAATTATACCTGCTCACTGCATAATTTATTGTTTTACTTATTTAAAGTGACTAACTTTAAATGCTTCCATCTCGTCTTTAATAAACAACCAGCTAACGCAGACCATTCCTCGTCAGTATCCAGGTATCTTCCTCCGTCTTTGCAATCCTATCACCATCGCCAAGTAGGGCAGTGCCCGATCCAAGAAGGTGATTTCTTTTCCCTAATAACTCCTTTTGGAAACCCGTTAAGTAAGTTTACCTTGACAAAAAGAAGCAACCCGCCCAGGCTTATCGCCCCGGCGGGTTCGTCTGCCCTATACACGTTCGGCCTTACCGCTTACATAGCCGTCGTACAACAGCAGCAGTCCCCTGGACGGCTGGATGCCAAGCTCGCGGCCGAGCAGCTTGACGTATTCGGTATACTGCGCCGTGAGCGCCTTCTTGTTGCCCGCCAGCCAGTGAAGCTTCATTAACAAGCCGACGACGGCTTCGTCGAGCGGATCGCGGGCATGCAGCTTGAGAAGCAGCTTCGACGCGGTCATCGTGTCGCGCCGGGCGATGAGCGCCTCGGCCAGTCGCTTGACGAACGTCGCGTACCGCTCGAGCAAGCGTTCCGTCTCGTGAATCGCCCACACGTAGGCTTTGCTGCCGAACAAGTCTCCCGTGTACAGCTTCTCGGTTTGCAGGAAGCCGTTCAGTTCCGCCGGAGACGCGTCCGCCGGATTGCCCGCCTCCTCTTCGAACCGCTCGTAATCGATCGACGCATTCGGAAGCTCCAGCGCATACCCGTCGTTCTCCGACCTGACCGAATCCCGCAAACCTAGCGGCTCCAACGATTTGCGAAGCTGGTAAACGGCGGTGTTCAAATACTTCTCTGCGTTGTCCTGCATCATTCCGCCGAAAATATCGGCGATCAGCCGCGAACGCGAAATGCGCTTGCCCCGATTCAGCAACAAATAGGCGAACAGTTCCGCGCTCTTGTTCGATATCCACTTCACGCGGCCCAGCCCGTTGCCGACCGAAAAATCACCGAGCGCCGTGACGACGAGTTCCCCGCCCGTCCTGCCGGCGGAATAGCCGGACGGATCGCGCGGCTTCGTCCAGCCGGCGAGCGCCCGGTTGACCGTCCGCTCCAACCGCTCCAACGAAACCGGCTTCACCAAGTAGTCTCTCACCGACAGATCGAACGCCTCCAGCGCATATTGCTTGTGCGAGGTCACGAATACGATATGGGTTTTGCAGCCGGATTGCTCCATCCTGGCCGCAAACGCCAGCCCGCTCTCCCCCGGCATTGAAATATCGACGAACGCCATTCCGATATCGGGATGGTCCTCCAAGTAAACGGTTGCCGATCTCGTATCCGCGAAAGCCCCCGCGACCTGCACCCCCGGTATTTTGAGCAGCATATTCCGCATGATCAAATGCATGACCGGCTCATCGTCAATCAAAATGACCTTCATCCGTCGCCGCTCCCCCTTCTGCGCTCGAATGCGCGACTTCGCCGCCTGCCGTCCCCGGCAGCGTGAAGACGAATGTCGACCCTTGCCCCGGCGTGCTGTCGAACCGCAAGCTCCCGCCGTGAATACGGAGAAATTCCCGCGCCAGCACAAGTCCGAACCGAACCTTGCCGCCCCCGCGTCCATCGCCGGGCCCATTGAAAAACATCTCTTCCCGCCGCAACAGCAGCGAGGTTTCTTCGTCGATCCCGGCGCCGTTATCGTTGACGGCTATGCTGACGGTGTCTCCTTGCACACTTGCGCCGACCGAGATCTCGCCCCCGATTCCGGTGAACTTGATCGCGTTCGACAGCAGGTTGCGGAGAATCAGGTCGAGCATCTCCTTGTCGGCGGTTACCGTCAGTTCCCCGTCAATGGACTCCGTCATCCGGATTCGCTTCATCTCCGCCCGGGGGCCGACCAGAGACAGCGCCTGCCGCACGACCTGCCGCACGCTCCAAGCCATCGGGCGGAACGATACTTGTCCGTTCTGGCTGCGATACCAATCGAGCAGGTTATCGACGAGTTGGAACGTACCTCCGACTTGTCCCCGAAGCACCTGAAACACTTCGGCATGCTCCGCCTCCAAACCGGCGGCCGCCTCCCCGAGCAATTCCGTCAAACTGACCAAGTGGGCGATCGGATCGCGTATGTCGTGGGCGACGACAGTGAACAGCTTGTCCTTGAATGCGTTAAGCTCGGACAACTGTCTGGCGTTCTCGCGAAGCCGCGACTCGTTCTCCATCAACTCGGTCACGTCGCTCAGCATGAGCATTTTGCCGATCAGATTGCCGGAATCATAAATATAGGTGAGCGTGCACATGTAGTGCTTGCTGGAGTTCCCGTCGGAACGCTGCCAGGCAAATCGGTCGTCCCGTCCATCCGATGCCGCCACCCGCCTCAACAGATCCGGATACGCGGCCAGCGCATCGGTGCTGCGCGCCGGAGCGGCCATCGGCGACGCAAGCTCCGGGAACACGTTCTCCGCCGCCTGGTTGCAGTTCACGATTCGATCCTCGTAGTCCAGCAGCACGACGCCTTCCCGAATCGTATCGAACACTTTCGCGAACGCAAGCGGCGTCAGCCGCAGCAAATCGAACCGGAAAATACCCCAGGCGTAGAAGACGCCCGAAGCGGCGAAACCCATCGGCGTAAAATCGATGACCCGATTAAACATGTATGCGATGTTGAACAGCATTGGCACCGCCGCACCCATAATGAGAACGACGATCTGCTTGCGCACGATCGGCAAAGCGCGCAAGTACATCGGGATGAACAACAGGCAGCCGAACAGCAAAATCGTATAATTGTAAACCCCGTGCACCGAATACCACGGCCCTTTGATTGTCGTGTACACGGGAATGTTCGTGTCTAAGTTCGGAACGTACGCCTCGTATACGAGATGATGCCAATCGTTCGTCAGATGGAGCACGAACGTCGCCGCCGGGACGACAAACAGCGCGGACACAAGCCATCGGCGATGCTTGGCCGCCATGCCCGTAAACTGGATAACAAGCAGCAGCCAGAACGCGGATACGAACGGGATGCCCAAATACTCGAATTGAAGCGACAGCTTCACGCCCTGCAATGTCACGCTTAATATCTCGAGTGCGTAGCCCATCGCGTAGCAAGCCGCCCCGAGCATAATGAAGATCATCGTCCGCGCGACCGGCAAATGGCGCTTCCGGTACGACATGGCCGCTACGAACAGCATGAGCGCCGTCGCCAGGCACAGCAGGATCGACATCCACTGTCTCGTATCCACCCGGCCGCCTCCTTTCGTTGACTTCATTATACCATGGGAGAAGGCTTGCACCGGATAAAAACGAGCTTCTCCGGCAGGCGCTCATGTCCTGATATCAAAGCGACCTACGGCACTATCGCGTCAGTCCAACGTACAGACATATCTATCTTCGATCGTACCTGACAGCGATAAAAGAATAATGAAAGATTTTCACGAAAAAACGCCCAAAACAGCGTAATATCAAGTCTACACAGTTTTGGAACGCTTCTAAAATATTATTTCTTTTCCGAATCCCGCCGACCGCATTTCAAAATAGGGAGAGATACTGCAATTCGTACTTGCCCCCAAAGTGGACGAACACATAAATGTCGGAACCCCGCTGAATACTCTGTTAACGGTATCAGATCGGCCAATATTTCCAAAAATTCGCCTCTCGTCAATAAGCTGTCCACCCTTTCTGCTCAAATCAGAACCACCCGTCCAACGGGTGGTTTGCTCTTCGGGTATAACCCCCTGT
>CAYYCV010000246.1:0-3919 GCA_964470405.1 uncultured Caryophanales bacterium | reverse complement strand
GTCGCGAGCGAATGGCGGGATGGGCCTCCAACACACCGCCTCCGCCATGCTCGCGAACCATGTTCGCCAAGGCTCCACCGCCGCCGAGTTTCTGCGGCCGGCGGGGCGGATCTGCCGGTTCTCTCTCCAAATCTGCGGGCATGCTTAACCCGACGATGTTGCGGAGAACCGGGATCGTGAAGTGAACGGGACGTACGCAAGCGGAGCGGATTGAATCCGCTTTCTTTAATGGAGGGGTGCTGTCATCGCAGATGTTTGCCGGCTCAAGATAGCTGTAACGAACACAGGACGCGCTATTTGCCGATTTTTCCGGCTTGAAATTATGTAACGAATCTGAGAAACGTTATTTCGCCCATGATGGGTGAAAATAAGAGAAATCGGGGCACATAGCGCTGCTGGAGTTCGTTAGAATGAAGAATGCGCTTCTGGGGCTGAAATAACGTTTCTCAGATTCGTAACGGAATGCGGCAGCGGGCACTCTTGGACGTTGTGCGGGAATTTTGTTGTATTTTTCCGTACTCAAGCTCATGGTGCGGAATATGTTATAATCAGGATAGTACGATTGGGGACGTGAGAAGATGGAGCACTATATTAAAGTTTCCACTTTGGACAACGAGTTTGAAGCGCAATTGCTGGAATCCATACTTCAAGAGCATGAAATCCCCCATCTTTTGCAGTCCTACCATGATGACGCATATGGAAACCTGTTCCAGACGCAGAAGGGCTGGGGGATCATACTGGCCCCCGAATCGAGCCGCCAGGAAATACTTGAAATTTTGCAGGACATCCGAAAATAACGACCTCCCGTATGGCGATGCCCAAAATCCTGAATCCCGGAATCCCGGAATCCCGGAATATCGGAATCCCAGAATCCCGGAATCCCGGAATCCCGGAATCCCGATTCCCCAACGCCCGCGCATTTCCCGATGGGGCAGCCGTTTCAAAAGAAATACGCGTACAAAGGCAGTCTCTGCTGTTCCCCCATCTTCTGCCAAACCCCTGCTCCGCCTTTTCAAACTGCGCTTCCATATCAAATCTTCCAAATCGAATCTTGCGAATCAGATCTTGCAAATCAGATCCACCAAATCGCATCCTCCAATCAAATCTTCCAAATCGAATCCTGCAAATCAGATCCTGCAAGTCAGATCCACCAAATCGCATCCTCCAATCAGATCCTCCAAATTAAATCTTTCAAATCGAACGCCTCCAAATCAGGTCCCCGATCTCTGATCCGCATCTTCCCTCGCCATTGGATGGCTGATCGTTCCTTTTTCATCGAACAAAGTTGGATCCGCAACGCATACGTTATTGCGTCTTATACGCATGCGTCTCTGGGTGCCATGCGCCTTTAACGCCATACGTTTTTGTTTTTATCGCCGCCGCTTCAATGGATTGCAGGCATTGAAACAGCCCGCGGGAAATAGGATAGGAGTAGCGAGGTGGTGCGGATGCCCGAGGCATGGGATGAACGGAAGGCGGCTCATCTGTTAAGCCGCACGGCTTTTGCCGCCAGGGCGGAAGATGTGGCCGCCAGCGTCAAATTGGGAAAGCGGGAGACGGTAACCCGGCTGCTGTCGGGGCGGTCGCTGACCGGCGACGGCGTGGAATTGCCGACCATGGAGCAGGTTCGGATCGAGGGGAAAACGCTAAAGCCCGATTCCATTACCGATGCGCAGTTGTACTGGATGTACCGCATGTATCATACGGAAGCGCCGTTGATCGAAAAGATGGCGCTGTTTTGGCATAATCATTTCGCCGTGTCCTATGCCAAAGTTCGTCAAACATCGCTGATGGTGCGGCAAAATGAACTGTTCCGCAAGATGGCGCTGGGCAGCTTTCGGGAATTGGTCGAAAGCGTCAGCCTGGACCCGGCGATGCTGATTTGGCTTGATGCGAACCAAAACCGCAAAGACGCCCCGAATGAAAATTTTTCGCGCGAGATGATGGAATTGTTCACACTGGGCATCGGCCATTACACGGAAAACGATGTTCGCGAAGCGGCCAGAGCGCTGACCGGATGGCAGGCGGACGGGCATTCCGGCGAGACGGCCTTCATTCGAAACCGGCATGACGACGGGCTCAAAACGATTTTCCATCGCACCGGCCGCTGGGATAGAGCCGATTTGATCGATATTTTGTTTCAGCAGAAGGCGCTCCCCCTTTTTTTGGCGGAAAAATTGCTCCGGTATTTCGCGGCGGATCCGCCGCCTCCGGCTTGGGTGAACGAGGTGGCCCGCGACATTTCGGAAAATCCGTTGATCGGGTCAGCGCTGTATAAGCTTTTTGTTTCGGACGCGTTCTATGAGCCGCGGTACCGGCTCGGGCTCGTCAAATCCCCGGTGGATTACCTGATCGGGATCGGCCGCACGCTGCGGGTTCCTTTGCGCAGAAAATGCGCCTGGTGGCTGCGGGAAATGGGCCAGGATTTGTACTATCCGCCCAATGTGGCAGGCTGGCCGGGAGGCCGGGCCTGGCTGACCACTTCGGCGATGCTGGCCCGATGCCATTATGCGGAGGAGGCGGCCGCTTTCGTGAAGCCCGGCGAGTTCGTCCCCGCCCTTTTGCGGGCATGGGATTCCGCCTGGATCGCGGACGAATGGATCGACCGGTGGAGCCGCAAAGCCGGAATCTGGCCGCAAGACGGGACCTTGCGGCAGATTTTGTCGCCTTTGTTCCGGGCGGCCGCCTCCGGGGCGGAGGATGACAACGTCGTCCGCGAACTCGTCCTGCTTTTGCTGATCAGCCCCGAAGCGCAACTGGCATGAGCGGTGGAAATGAACGGCGGACATGAAACGTGGAGCGAGCGGTTAAGTTGGACTGTTGCGAGCGGTGGGCATGAACGATTGACGCGAACAGTTAACATGAACGGAGGGAACGTTCGTTGAACATGACAAGGCGGCAATTTTTGCTTGGAGGAACGGCGCTGATGGCTTTTCTGGGGAGCGGCGGCGCCGTCTACTGGACCGGCGCGAGGACCGCCCGGCCGCAGCGGCCCAGCCGGGGGCCTTCCCCGGGGAATCCGGTGTTGGTCGTGCTGCAATTGTCCGGCGGGAACGACGGCTTGAACACGGTGATTCCTTACGGCGAGGGAGCCTATTACGACGCGCGCCCCACGCTGGCGTGGAGGGAGCGGGAGGTGCTGCCGCTCAACGGGAGCGTCGGGCTTCACCCCGGCTTGAGAAACCTTCATTCGCTTTATCGGAAAGGGAGAATGGCCGTCGTTCAAGGGGTGGGCTACCCCCGCCCGAATCGGTCCCATTTTCGCTCGATGGACATTTGGCTGACCGCGGAGCCGGAGAAAATAGCCGACAGCGGGTGGCTCGGCCGATATGCGGCAACGTCGCTGGACGGCATCGACGATCCGCTGAAGGCGATCCAAATCGGAAAGGAGCGGAGCAAGGCGTTTGCATCCGACCGCGTGCGCGTTCCGGTGATCCGGGACCTGGCGTCTTACCGTTTGTTCGACGGGAAGACGGCGGGGCCGGAGAGCCGGCGGTTGCAGCGGGCGTTTCTCGAGCTGTACGGCCGGCCGCCGCAGGCCAATGAAGCGGCCGCCCTGTCCATGGTGCGCCATGCGGGCCGCGAGTCGTACGACAGCGTGGAAGCGATTCGCGCGCTGGCGGCCAACGTTGAAGCCCAATCCGGCGAAGTTGCGGCGGGCTTGCGCGGGGATCTGGCGCTGGTCGGTCGGCTGCTTGCCGGGGGAGCGCGGACGAGGGTGTTTTACGTGGAAAGCGGCGGTTTTGACGATCATGCGGATGAGAAAATCCGGCATGCCCGGGCGCTGCGGGATGTCGATGAGGCGGTCGGGTCTTTTTATCGGGAGCTTGAAGCGTCGGGGTTGGCGGATCGCGTGATGATCCTGGTGTTTTCCGAGTTCGGGCGGCGGGTGAAGGAGAATGGGAGCGGGGGGACGGAC
>CAYYCV010000245.1:0-3935 GCA_964470405.1 uncultured Caryophanales bacterium | reverse complement strand
CCCGATGGTAGCTAAGCGCCAGTCCGACACCGACGCCAACGCCAACGCCGACTGCTACACCTACCGCGAGACCAACGGCGACGCCAACGGCGACGCCCACAGCAACACCTACAGCAACGCCGACCGCGACACCGACGCCGACGCCCGGAGCTAATGAGTGGGCGCCGAATACGCCTTATCAGGTGGGCGACATGGTAACGTATAACGGCAAGACCTACCAAGACCTGGTCAACCATACGTCTTTGACGGGGTGGGAGCCGCCGAACGTGCCAACCTTATGGAAATTGGTAAGCGATGGAACGGATCCGGGGGGTGGAACGCCGGTTCCCGACGACGAATTCTGCGCTCCGGAATGGAGTTCGGGCAAAATATACGCCGCGGGCAAGATCGTCGGCTACAATGATTTGGCCTATCGCGCTTTGCAAGATGTGCATGGCATCGCTCCCGATGACACCATTTATCATATGTGGGAGGTTGCGGGCCATGTCGACAACAGCCTGTGTCCCGTATCGATTCCGAACGATATCGACTACGGCGCGCCGTCGATTGCGGGAGGGAACCCGAATGCGGGCACGATATACGCTTCCGGCTTGATCGACTCGGCTCACCCGGTGT
Organism: uncultured Caryophanales bacterium; assembly: GCA_964470405.1. Lineage (GTDB taxonomy): Bacteria > Bacillota > Bacilli > Paenibacillales > CAYYCV01 > CAYYCV01. The sequence continues at coordinate 3,320 of CAYYCV010000245.1, read as the reverse complement.
CGGGAACCGGAACGGGCGGCACTCGCGGCGGCACCGATCCGGCGACCGATCCGGGCGGCAATCATCCGGGCTTCGACGCGGACAATGGCGCGCGCGTATCCAAGCTGCCGCCGGGCACGCTGACGCTGCAGCACGATGTCTACCAACTGAAGCCCGGCAAGGAAGTCGTGGAGTATTTCGGCGACTGGGCGATTTACGGCCGCCGGTTCGACTTCAGCAAACTGCCGGTAACCAACGTTAACCGGCTGGTTTACGGTTTTTCAGGCATTTGCTTCCCCGACGCCCAGAACACGCAGTCTCCCGGTTTCCCGACAACGGCTCCGGCCGCGGTAAACCGCACGTGCGCCCAAAGCCATCTGCCTGACGGCGCAATGGCCGTTGCCGACTTTGAAGCGGCGTTTTTGCGGACATTGCCCGGCGAGGCGGCCCCTAAAATTACGGGCACGGAGAGCATGTACGAATTGGACCCGAATGATGTCGCCGGCGTGTTCGGCGTACTCTATCAACTGCGTCGAAATAATCCGAATTTGAAGCTGGATATGTCTGTCGGCGGCTGGACCCTGGGTGAAGGCTTCCCTTGGATGGCCTCCGATCCGACGCGCCGTAAAGCGTTCGTGGATTCCGTCGTCCGTTTCCTGGAGGAATTCGAATTCGACGGCATCGATATCGACTGGGAATACCCGGGCACGGACGGCGCCGTGCCGGGCATGTCGCGTCCCGACGATCCGGAAAACTACGTTGAGCTGTTGAAAGAACTGCGCGCCGGGTTGGATTGGCTTTCCAGAAAAACCGGGAAGGAGTATCGCCTCTCCAGTGCGGTCCCGGGCTCGCCGGCTCAATTGGCCAAGATCGACTGGTCCGAAGCGAGCAAATATTTGAATCGCCTGTACGCGATGACCTATGATTTTACCGGGGCATGGGAGCGCCAAATCAGCCACCATACGCCGCTTTACAGCGACCCGAATCTGAAGGATGCCGACGGCAACCATGTCGATCTTTCCCTGGATACGACGGTTCGCGCTTTAACGGCGGCCGGCGTCCCCGCGGACAAAATCATGATCGGCATCGCCAACTACCATCGCGCGAAGGCGATCATGAACGGCGACATTACCGAGTATGACAACGGCCTGACGGGTTCGTCGACTTTTGGGGATCCCAACGCAACGGGAACCGGGTTGATTCTCGGCATCGCCGGGGTCGGTTCGTGGGAAGCCGGCGTGGTGGAAGGCTATGACCTTTATCAGAATTATCTGGATAAGGATATGAAGCCCAAGAACGGCTACCATCTTTACACCGACAAAGCGTCCAACGCCGATTATTTGGTCAATCCGATCGGCTCGTTTATTACGCTTGAAACTCCGCGCACCGTTGCGTTAAAGGCCGCATATGCCAAAAACAACGGCTTGGCCGGCGTATTCGGCTGGCAGATTGAGCAAGACAATGGCTATAACCTCAATGCTTTGAACTATGTGTTGGGCAACACGCTTATTACGGATAAATCAGACGGCAACCCGCAATCCCAGATCGCGACCTGCGGTGAAAACGTCACAGCCGCCGAGTGCACGGCTTTGAATCAAAGTATCCACTAATAGCGGGCTGATGAGCTAAAGGGGCTGACGTCGGGTTGAGTTAAAGGGCCTGCCGACGGGTCGAGTCAAAGCGTCTGTTGGTGGACTGAGCAAGAGCGTTTGCTGATGGGCTGAGTCAAAGTGTCCATTGATGGGTCAAGGCCGAAGCGTCTTCCGGCAGGCTGAGCAAGAGCGTCTGTCGGCGGGCCGAGCCAGAATGCCTGTCCGGCGGGCTAACCAGCATCTGCTGACAGACTAGACTAAGGCATTCACCTGCGGACTGATGGCGACAGGAGTTAGGTACGCGCCGAAGCGGCGGAAGGAGGCGCTTTCGCCTTCGGCGACGGATTTTTCTCTTATTTTGCGGATTTTTTCGATTTTGCGATAAAATTCGCAGCTTGCAGGCGATCCCGATTGAAAACGAAAGCCCAAGCATAGAATCGACTGCCTTCCACCGGCCTTTCGGCTTGTGAAAATTACTCGGCCTCCCTCGTTATGAGGGGGGCCTTTTGTTGCGAGCGTTTCAAGAATTTGGTGCAGAGGCAACGCGGTAGGCACTCGGACGCGTATGAAACAGCAGCGGCCATCTTTCCTTTTGCGAGCCGGCCAAGTTCGGTCCGTTTTGGTTTGGCATGGAGGATGCAACAGCATGATCTGCAAAAGGTTACGTCCACCGGGCGCTAACGAACACAGGCAACGTTATTTGCGGATTATTCCGGCCTCACATTTTGTAACGAACCTGACAAACATTATTTTCACCAAATTGGAAAAAACAAGGGGAATTTAGCTAAATAACGATTGTGGTGTTCGTTAGGATAAAAACTGGGCCGCTATAGCAAAAATAAGGCTTCCTCGGTTCGTAAGCGAGCGCCCTCTTAAAAGGCGTTTCGCCGAGGACCGCTCTGTGAAATGCCTCGCAGGAATCCGCGCTGTGCACTGCTTGCAGTGCAGCGGCACACTTTGGCGGAATGGAGTGGGACCGCCCCAATGTTGCCAGATTAGACGTGCCAATCGATTTGAAAAGGGAATCGGGAGTGCTGATCCGCCGGACGAGAGACGTGGCACGATGGAATCCTGGCAAATAGGGACTGCGAATACGGGAGTGTTATTGGGGGTCTTCAACAGCCCCCCGGCTCCGCCGTTCGCTTGCGAAGCCCGCCTGCTCGCCCGCGGAAATGGTCCCATTCCTCTACGAGGCGTAATTTCGAGACATGCTTCGCCACTTCACGCCAGTTCGCGGAACGTTTCGAAGCTTTTCAAATCCGCGCTAGCTCGCAAACGTTTCGGAGCTTCTCAAGTTCGCACTAATTTGTGGAACGTTTCGGAGCTTCTTATAAGTCTGCGGCAATTTTTCACACTTTATGTGAAATATCATACAACCCAAGACGATTCCAGGCCCAATGGAGCTGGTTTGTACGATTCTTCACGCAAAATCAGTGATTTTTGGCATTGCCCCGCCGCATATTGTACGAAACATCGCACAACATGACTTCTGCCCGCCCGCAACAAAGGCTCCTTGTATGCTTTATCATACAAATGGGAACTTGACTCGGAAGCTTTCACCCAGTAGCCTCAGTCTGAAAACCTTTGTCCAGGATCCTTGTCTCGGAATCCTTGACCCAGGCACCTTCGTCCAGAATCCGACCCGATCCCCCCAACACGATCCCTCGGTTTGGTCCGTTGGTTCGGTACATCGACCCGTTCCGTCGGTTCTGTCCGCACGCCCTCAAACACCAGCCGATACCATGAACC
>CAYYCV010000244.1:0-3974 GCA_964470405.1 uncultured Caryophanales bacterium | reverse complement strand
CCCGGCGTTCCCAGTTCGGCCGCGTTCGGCTCGTCCCACTTCCTGCTGCCACGGCCGCGTCGTTGCAAGCGGTCCGATTCGCCCTGGTGCTCCAGGACGAATGGAACCCCACGGCCGCCGCCGCGGCCGAACAAGCGCTGCGGCGGCGGGGCATCCCGCGGCTGCAGGCCTTCCTCACGCCCGAGGAAGGCATCGTCGGGCCGCTGGTGCGGCCGGGAACGCCGGGCTGCCCGCAATGCGCGGATTCGCGGCGTTTGACGGCGGGGCGCGACCGCGAAATGTCCCCTCTGCACCTGATGCAACTGGTGCAGGGGGGGACGCCGCCGCCCGCGCCCGACGCGTGGGGCTTGCGGCAGACGGCTTGCCTGGCCGCGGAGGAAACGCTTCGATTCCTGAGCGGGAAGCCGGCCTGGACAGCAGGGCGGCTGTACATCGTCGATCTGACCACGCTGGAATGTTCGCTCCATCGGTTTCAGCCCGATTCGCTGTGCGAGGCATGCGGCCAAAGGCCGGACGATTCGCCGGACGCGGCCCGCATCGCGTTGAAGCCAAGCCTCAAAGCGAGCGCCGACAGCTATCGCTGCCGAACGGCGGACGATCTCCGCGAAATGCTCGCCCCGGCTTATATGGATCGCCGCACCGGACTATTCAATCGGAAAACGGTTCTTTCCGCATCCATTTTTGCCGATGTCAGTGTGAATATGCCGTTTCCCATGGGGGACGAAGTGACGGCGGGGCGTTCCCACTCCTATTTGAACAGCGAATCGACCGCGATGATGGAAGGGTTGGAGCGCTACAGCGGGCTGCTTCCGAGAGGAAAGCGAACCGTCGTCCGCGACAGCCATCGCAATTTGTCGCGGCGAGCGCCGGACGGCGTGCTCGATCCTTTTCGGGTTGGATTGTATACGGAGGAGCAATACGCGCAGCCGGACTTTCCGTTTCAACGCTACGATCACGACCGCGCGATCGATTGGGTTTGGGGCTATTCGTTTTTGCGCGAACGTCCGATGCTGGTTCCGGAGCTGCTCGCTTATTACAGCATGGGATTCGAACAGGGCTTTGTCAATGAAGGCTCCAACGGGTGCGCGCTGGGCGGCAGTCTCGAGGAGGCTATTCTGCACGGCATTCTGGAAGTGGTGGAACGCGATTCCTTTCTGATGACGTGGTATGCGCGGCTGCCCGTTCCCCGGCTGGACCCGTTCTCGCCCCGCGATGCGGAATGGCGGCTGATGCTCGACCGTTTTCAGACGGTCAGCGGATTTCGCGTGCAGTTGTTTAACACCACGATGGAGCATCGCATCCCGAGCGTTTGGGCGGTCGCCGTCAATCCGAAGCGGAGGGGGATCCGGCTTGTTTGCGCGGCCGGAGCCCATCTCGACCCGATGCGGGCGGCGAAAAGCGCACTCCACGAACTGGCCGGCCTGCTTCCGATGCTGGACGGGATGTTCCGGGAGCGCAGGAAAGACGCCGCGCGGATGTTCAACGATCCTTCGCGGGTGCGAAGAATGGAGGACCACGCGATATTGTACGGTCTGCCGCAGGCACAGGAACGCCTGCAATTTTTGCTGGATGAAAATCGGCCTTTGCGGGCGTGGGAGGAGGAATTTCCGAAAAGGGAGCGTCGCGGACACGTCGATTTAAAGGAGGATGTAACGGAGGTTTTGCGGGTGTTCAAGGAGAGGCAAATGGACGTCATCGTCATCGATCAAACGCCGCCGGAAGTTCTCAAGAACGGGCTGTACTGCGTCAAAGTATTGATTCCCGGGATGCTGCCGATGACGTTCGGCCATCATTTGACCCGTTTAACCGGGCTGGAAAGGGTGCTTCGGGTGCCGAAAGAACTCGGTTATACCAAGCGGCCGTTGACGCCCGATCGGCTCAATCCGCACCCGCATCCATTTCCATAAGGCGAAGCTGCGCGAGGCGTGGCGAAACTATTTTTGCTGCGCCAGCCACGTCGCCAGATTGGCGATTTCCTCGTCCGTCAAGGTGCCTTGGAACGGAGGCATGCCGCCGCCGCCATTTTCGATTTGTTTGTAGATTTGCTCCAGACTCATGGTTGCGCCAACGTCCGCAAGCTTCGGAGCGATGGGGCCCCCTTGCAATTGATCTCCGTGACATGCGATGCACGATTGCTTGTATACAGCCTGTGCCGCGGGTTCGTCCAGGGTCACTTCAGGAATGGAAACCGTTTGTTCTTCCGTTGCGTTTTCCGTTTGCGCGGGGGTTTTCACAATCATAAGAATCATACCGAATACAAACGCGGCTGTGACGAGCGTTACCATGGCATATTTGAACATCTGAAACACCACTCCTTTATTTTTTCCCCGATCCATTATCCATTCTACCACAACACTTTTATTTTGCGCTGCTTTCCACCGTGATTTTTTTCATCGGCATAGTGTGCATGTCGCGCGCCGTCACGTGGGATTGAACGCTGTATACGCCGGGCTCGTCGAACGATTTCGCAATCGAATATACGCCGTTTTCCCCATCGGGATCGGCCTTGATCATCTCGCCGTGCGCCACGTCGTCATCTTTCCAAATCTGAAATTCGATCTGGTCGACATGATTGACTTTTTCCTCGCCGAGCGAGACAACCGCCCGAATATCGACCGTTTCGCCGACCTGGGCTTGCGCGGGCACCTGAAGATCCACTTCGAGCGGCTGAATTTTCACGCCGTCTTCATGATCGGCATGATTCATTTCACCATGTTGATCGGGCGGATTGCCGCAAGCGGCCAGCGATAATATAATCAAAATTAGCATTCCCGTCATCGATCGTCTCATTCGTTGCGAACCTCCCTTTTTGGCGCTATTGCAGCGATTTTGCGTCTTTTACAATCTGCTCGTACGGCGTGTCGCCGAATCCGTGATAGCTTTCTACGATGACGCCGTCCCGGTTAATCAGATAGAAGGCCGTTCCATGCAAAAATTGGTCCGTATCCGGCGCCGGACGGCTCAGAGCGGATTTGAACACCTTTTCCGAAAAAGCCTGAATCTCTTCAAAAGCGTAGCCGCTTAAAAAGTGCCAATTCGTCAAATCGGCATGGTACTTCTCGGCATAAGCCCGCAGCGTTTCGGGGGTGTCTCTTTCCGGATCGACGGAGAAGGAAACGAATTCAACGGGGACGCCGGCATCCTTCATTTTGCCCTGGAGCATGGCCATATTTGCGGTTTCGAGCGGACATACGGTGGTGCAACTGCTGAAAAAGAAATTGGAGACCCAGACCTTTCCTTTCAGGTCGGCCGTTCCGAACGCTTGTCCGTTTTGATCCGTAAAGGAGAAATCGGAAACCGGGTAATGCAGCCGATCCGGCTTTTGCGATTCCCCCAAGCCGCAGGCGGACACAAGAACACAGACGGCCGACAACAGGACGAACAGGGAAATACCGCGTCGCGTCAATTTTTCGTTCACTTCCTTTTCCAATGCTCGCCGTTTGATGCGCAAATTCGCTGTCGGCGCTCTCTACCCCCCATTATAAGAAAAGAACGCAACCATTGCCATAAACGAAACCTGTAATTCTTGAACATTACGTGAAAACAAATCGGTTGTCGGCTTCCGGCTTCGAATCGGCGGGGGGAGTATGGTATAATCAGAAGCAAATCGAAGTGAAGCGCAAATAGGGGGGAGCGGCCGATGCATACGATTGCGGTCAGCAAAAAGTTATTGAATCCCATGACGTTGCCGGGAATGGGCAGAAGCTTGGAGATCAACGGCATTTCGGGACAGGAAAATCTTGAAATACGCCAGGCTTTTGCGGGAAAAACGTTGCAAATCGAGTTCGAGGAGGAGCCGGGCGTTTATCATCCCGTTCTTCATATGTGGCCCGATCCGCACTCGGTGGATCGCGTTACGCTGTTTATCAAGTGAGGCCCGTTTGAAAAGCGAGGCATGTGAGCGACACATTTTTAAAAATTAACCTGATCAAGCGGCTTGTACGACAGAGTATCCTAGTAGCGCTATACTGATA
>CAYYCV010000243.1:0-3994 GCA_964470405.1 uncultured Caryophanales bacterium | reverse complement strand
GTTTTTTGTTTCGCGCGTTTCACGCACTCAACTGGCTAAAGCCTAAAATAAAAACACCTCCAAAAGAGGTGTTTTCCTCGTTGCACACATTATGGTAAAAGCTGCTGCACGGTTTGGTTGACCATTCGCCCGTCAGCCCGCCCTTTCACTTTCGGCATCAATGCGCTCATCACTTTTCCCATATCCGCCTTGGACGCCGCACCGGTTTCCCTGATCGTCTGCTCCACAATCTCCCGGATTTCCTCCTGCGTCAATTGCTGGGGAAGGTACTCGACGATGACGGCAATCTCCGCTTTCATTTTTTCCGCCAAATCCTCGCGGCCGGCTTTCTCAAATTCCTGTAAAGCATCTTTTCGCTGTTTGAGCTCACGATTCAGAATATCAAGCACTTCGCTGTCATTCAATGTTTTTTTTTGATCTATTTCAACATTCTTAACGGAAGAACGCATCATGCGTATAACGGAAAGTCGGAACTTATCCTGGCTTTTCATCGCCTGCTTCATATCTTCGCTCAATCGTTCGCTTAACCCCATCGACTTTAAATCCTCCTAAAACTTTCTTTTGCGCGCAGCCTCGGATTTTTTCTTGCGTTTTACGCTAGGTTTCTCGTAATGTTTACGTTTTTTAATTTCAGCCAATACCCCATCCTTGGCCATGGAACGCTTAAAGCGACGAAGTGCAGCGTCAATTGTTTCATTTTTGCGAACTTTAGTTTCAGACACCCGTTTTCCCTCCCTCCGAACAAACCGTCCAAGACGAATAACACAGCATATCAAACTACATTATATGTTAAACTTAAAGGGAGTGTCAACCTGTGAAAAGGGAGAAAACAGGAAGAATTCGCCTACGATTTTGCGTTCAACGGCCCGAGCCTCTCTCCGCCGAGCAAATGGTAATGCAAATGGAAAACATCCTGCCCGGAATCCGGCCCGCAGTTGTTGACCAAACGGTATCCCGACTCCGAAATCCCGAGATCCCTGGCGATTTGCCGCGCCGCCTGATGGATTTCGGCAATCAGTGGCCAATCTCCGTCCCCCATTTCATCCATGGAGGGAATGTGCTTCTTCGGAATGATCAGCAGATGAATCGGCGCCTCCGGTTTGATGTCGTAATAGGCCAAAACGCTGTCGCTTTCAAATACTTTTCTTGACGGGAGCGATCCATCCACGATTTTGCAAAAAATACACTCCATTGGGCAAGCCTCCTTGGAAGTATGATAAAACAGGCGGTTCCGCGCCTGGATACGGGTTTCCGATCGCCGCTGCCCACAGATTTCCCTTTTCACAGCCTTTGGCCGATGACCGAAAAAAATCCGCGGGCGAAACGGGGCCAATCGCTATCGTCTCCCCAACCCATGTCCAAATCCCTGCGCCGCCGGTTCACCACACTTTTAGATTTTGTCGTTGTTTATCTGCTTATCATATCGAAAATCCAATCAAAAATCCAACCGGAACGAAGCCTTCTTTTTTTGAATGCCTTCATAAAACGACCACGTGGGCGCCGTCGAAAAAGTACAGCACCTTTTCTTTCACCGGACGTTTCCAAATGCTTTCGACCGCCTTGGCGTACAGCCCGATTTGCAGCCTGTATCGGTCCACGCTGCGCTCCAGCTTGCCCGCATAAATCGCGTCGGTTTTATAATCCACCAGCACCAGGCCGTCCTCTTCCGCAAAAATACAGTCGATCACCCCTTGCACCAGCACCGTTTCCCCTGCGGTTTGCGGGTCCGCTCCGGGGTACGCTTCTCCCGCCGTCAGCCCGTAGCTGAAAGGAACCTCCCGTCTTACCATCGGCGAGCGCAGCATTCTGATCCCGGGATCACTTTCAAAAAAGGAAAATACAAAGGCGGGATCGATCGCTTCCAACTGCTCCGCCGTAATCATTTCCCGTTCCTTCAACCGCTCCGCCGTTTGCCGGACCCTCTCCGGCGACAGATCGGCCGCAAGCGGCAAATGCTGCATGATGGCATGGTACACCGTTCCCTTTTCCGCCGTCGTCATTTGGTGCTGCTCCATAAAGCGCGGCCGGCGGATCAACGAAGGCCGGTGGGCTTCCTCCCCCCCTTGCCACAGCGGCGCCGGTTCCGGAGCCTCGCCGTCCTGCTCGCGCCGCTGCAATTGAATTCGGGACATTCGCTTCATCTCCGAAACCGACGTTTTGGAGAACATTTGCGTGGCCGACAAATTCGGATAGGTCCAATGCAGCCGGCGGGCGATTTCCTCCGCATGCGACACGGCGGCGCCAGCCGCGGATTCGGGAAGAGCCGTCCCGACCGGCTCCATCCGGGCCAACTGCTCCAGGCGATGCCGGTCCAGCACGGCGCGGGCGGCCGCCGCCTCGGACATCGCGACCAGCCCGGCCTGCGGCATCACTTCCATGCGCCAGCGGGAAGGGTCGCTCCGCATGAGCGGCGACACCGCTTGCTCGGCCGGCAGGTAGCGGCTGCGGAAGCGCTCCAAATCCGGGTGCCGGATCAGCGCCGGGCCGAGCCAATCCAGAAAGCTTCGCGCCTGGATCAAGGCGAAGGCCGGCAAGCTCCATTCCCGGCTGTCCGCCTGCCGCGCCCATTTCAGCGTTTGCTTTTGCGGTTGAGCCACCGATCCGAGCAAGTACAGTTTCTCTTTCGCCCGCGTGAGGGCGACATACAGGATTCTCATTTCCTCAGCCAGCGATTCCATCCGCATCCGCCGCTTCATCGCCAACGCGGGCAGCGACGGATAGCTCAGCCTCAGCCGCGTATCGATAAACTTCGGACCGAATCCAAGCTCCTTGTGGAGCAGAAAGCTGCCGTTGATATCCATCAGATTAAAAGGCTTGGCCAGCCCGGCGACGAAAACGACGGGAAATTCCAGCCCCTTGCTCTTGTGGATGGACAAAATGCGGACCACGTCTTCCTGCTCGCCCAGCGCTCTCGCGGTCCCGAGATCCCCGCCGCTGTCCCGCAGCCGCTCGATGAAGCGAAGGAAGCGGAACAGCCCGCGCAGCGAAGTCGCTTCGTATTGCCGAGCCCGATCGTACAGCGCCCTTAAATTGGCCTGCCGCTGATTTCCGCCGGGCAAACCGCCGACGAGATCGTAATACCCCGTTTCGCGGAAAATGCGCCAGATCAGGCCGGATAAACTGCCCTGCCTCGCCTCCGTTCTCCAGCGCTCCAGCGTTTCCAGAAAAGCGCGCAGCTTCTGCCGCAGCTCCGGGTTCCCTTCCCCCGGCGAGCCGGCATAAGCGAGCGCGGCTTCATAATAGGAACCCTGTCTGCGGCCGACGCGAATCTGCGCCAATTGTTCCGCGGACAGCCGGACGACGGGGGAGCGAAGCACGCCGGCCAAAGGAATGTCCTGATACGGGTTGTCTATCACGCGCAGCAACGACAAGGCCACCTCCACTTCCGTAGCGGAGAAATAGCCCGTATTCAGATCGGCATAGGCCGGAATGCCCGCTTGCCGCAGCTCCTCCATCAAGATGGGCGACCAGTGCCGGGTCGCGCGCAGCAGGATGACGATATCCCGAAAAGCCAGAGGGCGCATCCCGCCGCTCGACTTGTCAAAAACCCGCATCCGGCCGGAAGGAGCCGCCGAACCGTGCTCCATCCCCATGATCCCGCGGATTTTTCCGGCGATCACGCGCGCTTCCAATTGGGCCGTTTCCGCATCGCGCGCATCCTCGGACTCGCCTCCGTCATCCCCCGGCGGCTCAGTCGCGGAATCCTTGCCCTCCGGCGCGTCCGAATCGAAGGCCGGCTCGCCCTCCGCGGAGTCGGAGCGATCGATCAGCGTCCATTCAATCGCCATGCCGTCGGCGTCGGCGTGCTCCCCGGAGACGCCGCCCCGGCGCACCTCCGCTTCCGGGTACACGGAGGCGCCGAAAACCAGCTCGGCGCTGCGGTCATAGTCGATCTCCGCCGCTTGGCGATGCATAATTTGCTTGAAAATATAGTTGACACCGTCCACAATTTCGCGGCGGCTGCGGAAGTTGCGGGCCAGGTCGATCCTCAAAC
>CAYYCV010000242.1:0-4088 GCA_964470405.1 uncultured Caryophanales bacterium | reverse complement strand
CGCTAAAAGTGTGGTGAGAAAAGATCGGGCCGCCGCGATTGAAAACCCGCGTCAACTGTTGCGCGGGTTGCGCGGCTTTTAGCGCCGCACTTGGCCCGGCCCGGCTGCGGCGCTTGCCCCCAAGCTACGGTTTGCGGCCGTCGCCGTTCTCCTGCGTATCCGCTTCGTCCCCGCCGCTTAGCAGGCCTTCCTTTTGGCGGTTGAAAAGGTCGTCCACGAACTGCTGCAGCTTCCCACTGTTGACCTCAATCACCGAAGCGCCGCCGATGGTCGTCTCCGACAGCAGCTCGGTCGGCGGCACTTGCTGGCTGACCAGCGCGGTCGTGTCGATTTTGAACCCCAGGCTGGCCAGCTTCCACATATTGTCGACGGAAAGATTGGTTTCGATCGACGGCTCGATGCTGTTCAAAATTTTCGGCAGCCGAATCAGCGAATACGTCGATTTTAACTTTTTGACCACGGCCTCCAGGAAATTGCGCTGGCGTTCGGTGCGCGAATAGTCGGACATGGCGTCGTGGCGAAAACGGACGTATTGGAGCGCGGTGGTTCCGTTCAGGTGCTGCATCCCTTTTTTCAAATTGATATCGTAAAGATGGTCGTCTTCCGAATCGGAATATTTCATGTCTTTTTCCACGAAGAAATCAATCCCGCCCATGGCGTCGATCAGTTGAATGAAGCCCTTGAAGTCGGTATAAACGTAATATTGAACGGAGAGCCCCAGCAATTCGCCGACCGTTTGCATCGCCAGATCGGGGCCGCCCAGCGTGATCGCGGTATTGATCCGGCCGTGACCATGCCCGGGAATGGCGACGTAAGTGTCCCGCAGCACGGAGAACAGGCTGGCCTGTTTGGTGACAGGATCGAGCGAAACGACCAGCATCGAGTCGGAACGGGGGATTTCATTTTTCTTCAAACCTCTGGAATCCCCGCCGAGCAGCAAAATATTCACCCGTTCTTTTCCCGTCCATTCCGGCGGAGTCAGGGTGTTTTGATCCTTCTGGCTGAATTTCTGAAATCGGGAATCGTCCGGCGCGGACTGGATGTTTCCGGCAAATTGATATATGGAATAGGCGTACCAGATGGCCGCGCACGCCAGTGCGAGCAAAATCGCAATCAAGGTCCATTTTAGCTTTTTCCATACGGTTCGCGTTCTTTTCGTTTCTTTTGCCATATTTGGTTCCTTTCCCTATACGCGGGGTTCGTGTATATTATCTAGTATAACCATCCTATCATTATAGATTGCAACGGGATCGCAGATCAAGCGGGCCGCAGCGAACGGCGGCGAGCGACGAATCGGAATGGGGCGGGAAACCGCGTTTTTTTGATGCAAACCGATCTTTTTCAAGGATTTTGAATACAGGAGGAAGCTCATGCCGGCGATTGAAGTAAAGCGTCTCAGAAAAGAATTTAAAGTGCAAAAAAACCGCGAAGGGCTGAAGGGCGCTTTCCAGGACCTGTTCAAAAGGCAATATCAGCGCGTGACGGCGGTCGACGATATCAGCTTTGAGATTCCGCAGGGGGAAATTTGCGGGTATATCGGCGAGAACGGCGCGGGCAAATCGACGACGATCAAAATGCTGACAGGCATTCTCATGCCGACGGCGGGCGAGATCCGCGTCAACGGGTTTGTGCCCTTTAAGGAAAGGGAGCGGTACGTCCGCGGCATCGGCGTCGTCTTCGGCCAGCGCAGCCAGCTCTGGTGGGACATCGGCGTGATCGAATCGTTCCGCCTGTTGAAGAAGCTGTACCGTGTGCCGGAGAAGGAGTTCAAACAGCGGCTGGACGAACTGGTGGAGAGGTTGCAGATCGCCGATGTGCTGACCCGCCCGGTGCGCAAGCTGAGCCTGGGCCAACGGATGCGCTGCGAGCTGGCGGCGTCGCTGCTGCACAATCCCCGGATCGTGTTTCTGGACGAGCCGACGATCGGCCTGGATATCGTGGTCAAAACGGAAATCCGCGAATTCCTGATGGCGATGAACCGCAAATACGAAACGACGATTCTGCTGACCACGCACGACCTCCAGGACATCGAGGCGCTGTGTTCCCGCGTGATCATGCTGGACGGGGGCCGGATCATTTATGACGGCGGTTTGGAGGAACTGAAAGCGCAATGGGGCAAAGGAAAAGAGGTGCTGTTTCAGTTTGCCGGGCGCTTTGAACTGGAACGCCTGGTCGCTTTGACGCAAGGGTTGAACGCCGATTGGAGCAAACAGAACGAAGCGACGGCCCGATTGTGGCTGCCGCACGAATCCGCCGATATTTCCCGGATTTTAAGCCGGATCGCCGGGGAGATGGACATTCGCGACATCAAAATTGTGGAAACGCACACGGACGAGATCGTGCGGGAAATTTACAGGACGGGGAATGCGGAAGTGTCCGCAAGCGTCGCGGGAGGCGGCAGGGGATGATCGGCGTTTATCTGGATCTGGTGCGCATCCGGTTTTTGATGATGCTGGCCTACCGCGTGAACTATTACAGCGGCATCGTGATTTACGCCATCAATATCGGGGCGTATTATTTTCTCTGGAAGGCGATCTACGGCGCGAGCGAGTCGATCGGCGGGCTGACCGTGAACCAAATGACTACCTATGTAGCGGTATCCTGGATGGCGCGGGCGTTTTATTTCAACAATCTGGACCGCGAAATCGCCAATGAAATCAGGGACGGCAGCGTGGCGGTGCAACTGACCCGTCCGTATCAATACCTGGTTGTCAAAATGTCGCAGGGGTTGGGCGAGGGCCTGTTTCGGCTGCTGCTGTTCTCCACGCCGGGAATGATCGTCGTATCGTTCATTTTTCCCATTCAGTTTCCGCGCGATCCCCAAATTTGGGCCGTGTTTATGGTGATGCTGCTGTTCAGCTTTCTGATCAACTCGCAGATCAATATTTTGACCGGGCTGTTCGCGTTTTTTGTGGAAAATAACGAGGGGATGATGCGCATGAAGCGGGTCATCGTCGATCTGTGTTCGGGGCTGATCATTCCGCTGTCGTTTTTTCCGTCCTGGACGGAGGACGTATTGCGCCTGCTTCCTTTTCAGGCCATCACCTATTTGCCCTCGTCGCTGTTTACCGGGCGAATCGGCGCGGATATGGCGCTGTCCGTATTCGCCGTGCAGGCGCTCTGGTTTGTGCTGCTGATGCTGCCGATCATGCTGGTGTGGCGGGCGGCGCGAAATCGCCTGTTCGTCCAAGGGGGGTGAGCGAACGATGTTCTATTTTTCTTTGTTTGCCGATTATTTTAAAAATTACATGAAAACGAGGATGACCTACCGTTCGGATTTCTGGATTGAAGTATTGTCCGATCTGATGTTCAACTTCATGAATCTGGTGTTCATCCTGGTCGTCTTTCTGCATACGCCCTTGCTGGGGGATTGGACGGAAATGGAGATCGTGTTTATCTATGGCTATTTCATGGTCCCGTACGGCTTGTTCGGCTGTTTTTTCAATCTCTGGAACTTTACGGAGCGCTATGTGGTCAAGGGGGAAATGGATCGGGTGTTGACCCGGCCGGCTTACAATCTGGTGCAGTTGCTGCTGGAAAATATGGACCCTTCGGCCCTGTTCGGCTCGCTGGTCGGCGGCGCGATCATGATCTATGCCTGGGCGCATCTGGACATCGGCTTTCTCTGGTACGATCCGCTGGTGCTGGCCCTGTTGACGGTCGGCTCCGCCATGATCTACGCCGGGGTGTACACGGCATTGACGGCGATCTCTTTCTTTTCCGACGCGCCGACGGGCATTTTGCCGCTGATGTGGAATATTCAAAATTACGGGCGCTACCCGGTCGGGATTTACAACAAAGCCATCCGCATCATGCTGACCTGGGTTCTTCCCTTTGCCTTCGTCGGATTTTATCCGTCCACCTTTTTTCTGGAGCGGGATCATTTTTCCTGGATGGCGGCGATCACCCCGGTTGTCGGGGCGGCGTTCCTTTTCCTGGGCTTGGCGTTTTGGCGCGTCGGCGTCAAACGGTATCGCGGCGCGGGGTCGTAGGAGAGACTGCCGGAAATTGCGGTGCGAGGTCGTAGGGGAGGTGCCGGAAATTGCGGCGCGGGGTCGTAGGGGAGGTGCCGGGATGGCGGCGCAGGG
>CAYYCV010000241.1:0-4120 GCA_964470405.1 uncultured Caryophanales bacterium | reverse complement strand
CATTCAGTCCCATCATGCATTTAAGCCGATTTTTTCTCTGCGAAAGTTGAGTTATAACAAATAGACGCGCCTTTATATGCGCATCTCGATTTCGATTTAAGTTTAATTTGTATCGCTTTCAAAAATATGTCCAATCGCGGCTGTCCGCCTGTTTCCCGATTTTACGTCCTTTTGGCAAGCAAAATTTGCGGACAAAGGCGGTCCCTTCCGTTGCTCCAACTCCTGTGCCATTTTTGCACCGCACCTCCGAAATTGAAAAGGATCAGGAACGCGGCGCCCACAGCATGACGGAAACGCCGACCAGGCAGATGCCGGCTCCGATCCAATCGTAGAGGTCGGGGGTTTTTTTGTCCACCCACCATCCCCACAATACGGCCAGGATAATAAAAACACCCCCGTACGCTGCGTAGACGCGGCCAAATGACGGAAACTTCTGCAAGGTTGGGACGATGCCGTACAACACTAAAATGATGCCGCCCGCGATGCCGTACCCGATCGGCCTGGATTCCCGCAGCCACAGCCATACAAGATAGCCCCCGCCAATTTCCGCCACTCCGGCAATTACGAATAACAAGATTGCCGTCATCATCGTTCCCTCCCACTGTGGTTTTATTAAACACTAAAAATGGGGGACAGAGCAAGCGGTTTTTCAGGTATTGCCGCTATGGAAGGACGCCGCACCGGGATTCGCCGCCGAAGACGGGCGTCGCATCGGGATTCGCGTCGAAGACGAGCGTTACATCGGAATTCGTCGTCAAGACGAGCGTTGAATCGGAACCTGTCGTCGAAGATGGACGTTGTGCATCGGGATTCATCGTCGCGCCGCCGTTTTTTGTTGCAAGCGGAAACTAGGCAGTCTATAATGGATATTATAGGTCCATAATAAAAATAAACTCATTGAAAAGGGAGGAGACGAACATACAGTTTTCCAAAAGCACCGATTACGCCCTGCACGCCTTAATTCATTTGGCCCACTCGGAGCGACGCCACAACGTCGGGATCAGGGAATTATCCGCGGCGCTTGGCGTTTCGGAAAGCTACCTGTCCAAAATCATGTCCAAGCTGAGACAGGACGGAATCGTGCGCGCCGTACCGGGGGCAAACGGCGGTTACGAATTGGCGCGGCCGGCCGGACAGATCACTTTTCTTGAGGTGATTCAAGTGATCGAAGGAAGGCAGCAGTTGTTTGAATGCTCGAATTTGAATTCGCAGCAGCATCGATGGATAGCCGAAGAGAAAACCGCCGAACCGCTGCGGGGCGGCCGGGATCGCGGTGAATGCTTGGTTAAAAAGGTGATGGACGGCGCTGAACGGCATCTGTACCAATATTTGCGGGAGCATACGATCCAGTCGGTGCTGGATGCCGTTTCCAGGGATTGCAGCCATGCTGCGAACAAGAAGTGATTCACTTCTTGCGTCTTAATTATGGATATTAAAGATCCATAGAGGTTTCTGGGTAAATGGAAAAACAACTTTTTGGATGTTGCGTCACGGAAGCGGGACGGTTGCCGTCGACCATGTCGGGAAAACGAACGCTCCGGGCGTCTACAGCACCGGGGATGCGGCATGCGGCCGTGGCGGCTGCATCAGACTGCCGCCGCCCCTATGGGTGCACTGGCCGCCGTAGCCCTGAACAACGAATTGAATATGGAGAGTTGGAGGCGAAGCGATTGAAGATTTCAAGCGAAACCGTCAAGAATGATTTTTTTAATGAGGCGATTTGGGAAAAGGTATGGAAAGACGATCCCGATTCCGGCGCGAACAGGATGAAAAAAGCCGGAATCGATCCGACCGGCGCTTTTGATCACAAGGCCGCGTCGTTCAATGAGCAGACGTTTAGCGAGGAGGGAAGGCGGCGGGCCAAACGCATCATGAATTGGCTCGAAGGGCAAGGCGTCCGCTTCGAAAACGCCTCCGTTTTGGACATTGGCGCCGCTTCGGGCGGGTTTTCAGTGCCGTTTGCGGAACGAGGCGCCCGAGTCACCGCCGTGGAGCCTTGTCTTCCGCTGGCCGGGCTGCTGGAAAAAAACGTTGCCGCTTTTGCCGCAGGCCAGGTGAAGGTTGTCCACGAGCCGTTTGAGCAGATCGATGTGCAGGCCGAAGGCTGGAGCCGCGCCTTTGATCTCGTTTTTGTCTCGATGTGTCCGGTCATTGCCGATTGGGAGAGCGTGGACAATGTCCTCCGCTGCGCGCGGCAGTTTTGCTATATCAGTATGCCGGCGGGTCCCGTGGAACACAGCCTGATGAATGAAATCCGGCCGTTGGTCGCCGATGACCGGCCCTTCCAAACAAAGCACATGGAAATGGGCTATTTGCTTCATCTGCTGTATCTCAAAGGCTATGCCTATCAATCGCTGGTCACGCGGGAAATGAAAACGACGGAAGTTTCCAGGGAAGAGGCGCTGCGGGAAGCGATGACTCTGCTTCGCGCGCACGGCTTGCCCGAGGAGGAGCGAAGCCGGAAAACGGTGTCCGACTATTTGGAGCAAACGTATCTGTCCGGCCGGGTGGTTATCCGCCAGGGCGCCCGCTACGGCAAGGTGCTGGTTCGGCTAGGGGATCAAAGGATGTACGCCGGGATGCCTTCCAGCTTGGCGTGATACGGGCCGCACCGTCGTTGCTTTTGCCTGCTGTCTGATGGTGTTTTGCCCATTGCCTGTTGCTCCTTGGCTCACCGTCTGTTGGTTTATTGCCCATCGCCTGTCGGTTGGGGGAGGTTTTATCCGACGAAAAAACGCGATATAATGGAATGCGCAAGTCGTTTGGTTGCCGGAAGCAGGGAGGCTTTATCATTTGGAAAAAATAGCGGTGGCGGGGGCTACGGGGTATTTGGGGCGCTATATGGTCCGCGCTTTGAAAGAACATGGTTTTTGGATTCGGGCGCTGGTGAGGAACCCGAATGTTTTGAATCGGCCCGGCGCTCACGGAGCGCCTCCAATCGGGTCCTGCATCGATGAAGTGTTTCACGGCGAGGTCACCCGACCGGATACGATCAAAGGGATATGCGAAGGCATGGATCGGGTCTTCTCATCGGTCGGCATTACCCGGCAAAAAGACGGGTTGAGTTACATGGATGTGGATTATCAGGGCAATATGAATCTGCTAAGGGAGGCGGAAGCGTCCGGGACTGCCAGGTTTATGTATGTTGCCGTGTTTAAGGGGAACGAAATGCGCGGGGCGTTGAACGCCTGCAAAGAGCGATTTGTCGAGCGGTTGAAGCAATCCGCGCTGGCTTCCGTCATCGTCAGGCCGACCGGGTACTATTCCGACATGGGAGAATTTTTGAAGATGGCGGTCAAAGGGAGAGCCGTTCTGATCGGGGACGGCATGAAACGCATGAATCCGATTCATGGCGCCGACCTGGCCGATTTTTGCGTGGAGGAATGGTTTCGGGAAAGGCAGGAAAATATACAATTAAGTGTTGGCGGACCGCAGGTTTTATCCCACCGGGAAATGGCCGGGCTCGCTTTTCGGGCTGCAGGCAAACCGGAAAAAATCACGCGCATCCCCGCCTGGCTGTTCAAATCGGCCATCGCTCCGTTGAAATGGATTCGTCCTCAAAGTTACGGCCCCGTCGAATTTCTCTATAATGCGCTCACGCATGATTTGATCGCCCCTTGTTATGGATCGAGGGATCTCTTGTCCCATTTCGAACAATCCGTCGGTCGTACCGTGCGGATTTGACCCGGCCGGGATGTTTTGGTTTAACGAACGGTGGTCGGCGGTGGAGCGGCCGGGCGAGAAATTCAATTCGAATTGAAAAAGGGGTTCGGCTGCCCACTTTGAATTGAAATTGAAGCCGATGGAAGCGGTTGCCGAAGCGATTGCCGGGCTGCTTCTCCTGTCCGGCGTAAAAATATCTGCAAAAGTGCATCTATTTTTCGCGTTTGCGGCGGGTCGGCGAGAATACCTGCGAAAATGCAGGTATTTTGGGCTTGGCCTCCCGTTAATGGCGATTTGTCTTGAAATTCCTGCATTTTCGCAGGTATTTTTTCTTTTCGCCTATGATGAGCCGCTAATAGATGCACTTTTGCAGGTATTGCATCCGCAGGGCGTCCCTGCTCGGACGTCGCGCCCGTCGGCCGAGGCGCGGGCAGGGCGTCGCGCTCCGGACGCCGCC
>CAYYCV010000240.1:0-4133 GCA_964470405.1 uncultured Caryophanales bacterium | reverse complement strand
GGCTCAGCATCTGCAAGGAGCTGGTCGAATTGCACGGCAGCGAGCTGACGGTGCGGTCGCAACCGGGTGCGGGCAGCGTGTTCAGCTTCAAATTGCCCGTTTTCAACGAGGAGGCCATGCCGCTGTCGCCGCCCGCTGCCGTTTGCGCGGAGCAGGACGGGCCGCTGTCGGCCTACGCCGGGGCGCTGGCCGCGGCGGAAACGGCCGCCGGCCGTGATGCGGGCTACGACGCGAAGGAGGCCTATCCCGTTCCGCCGGTTCCGACCGGCGCCGAGCGAATCCGGGTGCTGGCGGTGGATGATGACCCGGTCAACCTGGAGGTGCTTGCCCGCATTTTGCCGAGCGAGGCGTATCATATAGGAAACGCGCGTTCCGCGCGCGAGGCGTTGGACAAGCTGGGCCGCGAGCAGTGGGACCTAGTGATCGCCGACGTCATGATGCCGGACATATCGGGCTACGAGTTGACGCGGATGATCCGCGAGCGGTTCACGCTGTATGAGCTGCCGGTTATTTTGTTGACCGCCCGCGGGGAGCCGGAGGATGTGTATGCGGGCTTTCTTGCCGGGACGAACGATTATGTAACCAAGCCCGTGGATGCGCTGGAGTTGAAGTATCGCGCCTGGTCCCTCTCGTCGTTGAAGTAGGCGGTCAACGATCGTTTGCGGATGGAAGCCGCTTATTTGCAGGCGCAGATTCACCCTCATTTTCTGTTTAATACGTTGAATTCGATTATGGCCCTGAGCGATGTCGATCCCCGGCGGATGAGGACCCTTGCGGAGGCATTCACGTCCTATCTGCGCATCAGTTTCGACTTCTTGACCGCGGGCAAAATGGTGCCGCTGTCGCGCGAGCTTCAACTGGTGGAGAACTACTTGTATATCGAGCGGCAGCGCTTCGGGGAGCGGTTGAAGGTGGAATGGGAAGTCGATGCGGATACGGATATGCCGATTCCTCCGCTTATCGTTCAGCCGCTGGTGGAAAATGCGGTGCAGCACGGCATTCTGGAGGTGCCGCAAGGGGGCACGCTGCGCATTCGGATCGACAGGGAAGCGGACGCTGTCCGTTTTGTTGTCGCGGATACGGGGATCGGCATGGACGACGGCCAGGTCGAGAGGCTGCTGAGTCCGGAGGGAAAAGAAAACCGGGGCATCGGGCTGTTCAATACGCACAGCCGATTGACGCGTTTGTACGGGCGGGGGCTGCAAATTCAAAGCAAGGTTGGCGCGGGAACCACGGTGTCGTTCACGATTCCCGACGCTGCCGAACGGCGTTCTTGAAAAGTGGGGCGACCGGCAGCAGGCTTCCCCGGCGGGGGCTGGAAAAGAGGCCTCGGAAGAGCGGTTGGGAAAGAGGCTTTGGGAGAGCGGTTGGGAAAGAGGCTTTGGGAGAGTGGTCGGGAAAGGGATTTTGGGCGAGCGGCTGGAGAAGGGACTTTGGAAAAGCGGTCGGGAAAGGGAGTCCGGCAACGCGGTTGCGGGAGGGGCCTTGAGCCAAGCCGGCAGACCATCGGCCAGGAAGAAAATGGCGCAAGAAATCGGTTGCGGAATGGCCGGCGGTTCTTTTACAATAATGGAAGCCGATAAGGGCGGACGCTGGCAAGGGCGGTGGGAGGTTTCCCGGCATGGAACGGATTTATGAGGAATTGGCAAGGGAATTTGTCCGCGAACCGGTGACGGTCCATGGGGTGTACCGGACCGTGCTGAAGGGCGGAGAACTGTATAACGGGCACAGGCGGCGGCGGACGACGAAAAGCGCGTTGCTCATCGCGTTGCGGGGCGGCGCGCAATTCTCGTTTGCCGATGCGCAGGGTGATTTGACGGTTTACGATCTGTCGCCCGGCAGCGCCCTGATCGGCGGGCTGAATATGAGCCTGGGCATCCGCGTTGGCCGTGCGGATTTTGAATATGCGCGCGTCCATTATTTGCCCGCCGCTGCCGACGGAGACGGTCTCCGCCACCTGCACAGGGTAGCCCGGCTTGATTTCGAGCTGGATTCGTCCATACTCGAACTGGTCCGCAAGCTTTCGGCGGTCGCCGCGATGCCGGGCAGCATTGAATTGCTGGAGAAAAAGGCGCTTTTTTACCGGCTGCTCAGCCGGGTGCTGGCCTCGGCGCGCAATCGCAACGACAGCCGGAGCGGCAGCGCGATGGAGCGGGCCGTCCAATACATTCATGCCCGTTACATGGACACCTTGAGCCTGGAGAGCATGGCGGCGCAGTGCGGTTTGAAACCCAAATATTTCTCCTGTCTCTTTCGCAAATACACGGGGATGAGCCCGATCAACTATCTCATTCAGTACCGGATGAACCGCGCGTACGAAATGCTCGTGAGCGGCTGTTTCAGCGTGCGGGAAGTAGCGTCGAGCGTCGGCTATGCGGACCCGTATTATTTCAGCAGGCTGTTCAAAGCGAGCAAAGGCGTCGCCCCCAACGATATTCGAATGCGCCAAAGTGGAAATAATCCATCGTGAATCGGCATATCCTCCATTGCAGCAAGCGATGAACATGTTATCATTGATAATGATAATTGTTATCAATTAAGCTGATTTGAGGGGAGCAAGACAAAATGGTAAACCAACAATTCAAATTTAAATTCAGGTGGACGGCATTGGCGTTGACGCTGCTGTGCGCGGCGATGGTGCTTGGCGCCTGCGCGGGAACGGACGGCGGGTCCGATCGCAACGGCGAGCCGATCTCCGGCAATTCGGCCGCGGACCATGCCCCGGCGGAGGACGCAGGGGCGAACAACGGCGCAGCCGTAGCGGAAACCGCGGCGTCGGACGACGGGCAGGCCGCTTATCCGCGCACCGTTACGGACGCGAGAGGCAGCGTTGTTTTGAAGTCGCCTCCCAAAAAGGTCGCGTTGGTGCACTGGGGATTGACCGACGATTTGCTCGTGTTCGATCTGGACTCCATCGCGGTCACGCTGCCTTTTACCAAAGAGAGGTCCTCGTTGGGCAGCGAAATATACAAGCCTTATGTAGACAAGCATGCCCAAATCGAAATTGTGGGGGAGAACACGCAGGTCAATCTGGAAGTTCTGCTCGCCTATGGGCCGGACCTCATTATTGCCGGCAGCGATACGAACAAGGACATACTGGATCGATTGCCCGCCATCGCCACGACGGTTGTTCTGGATGAAGCTGCAACCAATGTTTTTCAGGATTGGCGGTCGGTCATCACCCGGTTCGGGGAAATTCTCGGGCAGGAGGACGTGGCCAAGCAATATATTGCCGATTTTGACGCCAAGGTTGCCGACGCCAAAAGCAAAATGGGAAAGGTGGACGGAACGGTCGCTTTCATTCAAGTGCGGGAGAAGCAGGTCTGGCTGCAAGGGACTGCCTATTTGACCGAGTATTATGACGGGTTTGGCTTGACGCCGCTGTCCGGGGATACGGCGGAGGAAGGGGCCGAGCTGTCGCTGGAAGGGCTGAGCGTGCTGGATCCGGATTACCTGTTCCTGGGGTATTTCAATATGGAGGATACGTCGCTGCCCGCGCTGACCGACGAATGGGAGAGCAGCCAGGTGTGGAAAAAGCTGAAAGCCGTGCAAAACGGTCACGTTTACGGATTCAACGGGCAGATTGCGTTCGGCTTTGGGCCGATCAGCAAGTCGTACGGGGTGGACGAGATCGGTAAGGCACTGCGGTAGTTTGAAGCGCTGCGGCGGTTTCTGAAGTGCTGCGGCAGTTCTTGAAGGGGTGTGGCATGCGGCACCTAAGACGCCGCGGTAGTTCTTAAAGCGTTATGGCGGTTTCCAATCGCTGTGGCGGTTCCCAAAGTGCTTCTGCAGTTTCGGAATCGCCGCAGCAATTTTCAAAGCGTTGCGGCAGTTCTGATCGATGTGCGACGATGTTTTGCAGGCTGCCCGCGGTTCCTCTGTAGTGTGTAAATACGAAACGCCGCCGTCCGTCTAAAAATTACTGCAAAAATGCAGGAATTTGGACCCGGCGGATATCGAATGAGAAAAATTCCTGCAAAAATACATCTATTTGGCGTTCGTGCTTCGGATGGAGCGGAATGCTCACAAAATACCTGCACAATTGCAGGTATTTGTCCTGTAAGCTGGTTTCAGGCTATAAATACCTGCACTTTTGCAGGTATTGCGAGACAGGCATGCATGGGGCTTCGTGC
>CAYYCV010000239.1:0-4214 GCA_964470405.1 uncultured Caryophanales bacterium | reverse complement strand
GCCATGGACAACGCGAAAGCGCGCCAGAAAACCGTGCTGCAAGCGATGGCCGAGTACGGATACATCACGCCGCAGGAGGCGGACCAAGCCGCCCGCGAAGAGCTGCGGCTGCTGCCGCTCCAGGGAAACCGGCCTTCCAAGGCTCCCTATTTTGAAGACTACGTCCGCCAGTTGACGATGGACCGGCTCCACATCAGCGAGTCGGAATTCAACGAGGGCGGGTACAAAATATACACGACTCTGGACCTGTCGGCCCAGCAAAAAGCGGAAGCCGCGATCTCCCGCACGATCCCCGCCGACGGGGACCTGCAAGCCGCGCTGGTCGCCATCGACCCCAGAACCGGCTACATCAAGGCGATGGTCGGCGGCAAGGATTACGGCAAAAACCAGTTCAACCGCGTGTTTGCCGATACGAGGCAGCCCGGCTCCTCCTTTAAAGCGATTCTGTATCTCACGGCGCTGCAGCAAGACGGTTTCAGCGAAACCACCCGCTTCAAAAGCACGCCGACGATTTTCACCTACGACGAAGGACGGCGGACCTACAGCCCGAGCAACTTCGGAGATCATTACTCCAACGAGGACATCGACCTGCGCCGGGCCATCGCCGAATCGGACAATATTTTTGCCGTCCATACGATCATGCAGATCGGGCCGGAGAAGGTGGTGGAGATGGCCCGCAAACTGGGGATCGACAGCCCGATGCGGCCGCTTCCTTCGCTTGCGCTCGGCACCTTCCCGGTCAGCCCGTTCGAAATGGCCGGAGCCTTCGCCACAATTGCCAATCAAGGCACGCGCATCGAGCCCGTGGCCATTCTTAAAATTGAAAAAACCGACGGCACCGTGCTCTACGAATCCCGACCGCAGCAGCAGCAAGTCGTCGATCCGGCCTACACCTACGTCCTGACCCATCTGCTGGAGAGCGTGTTCGAGCCGGGCGGAACGGGCTATCGCGTCGCTTCGACGATCAAACGGCCGGTCGCGGGAAAAACGGGCACCACCGATACCGACGCCTGGATGGTCGGATTCACGCCCGAGCTGGCCGCCGCCGTCTGGGTCGGCTACGATCGCGACCGCGACATCAGCGCGACGGAGTCCCATCTGGCTTCGCCGATCTTCGCCGACTTCATCGAACAAACGCTGCAATCCGTGCCTCCCAAAATGTTTCCGATCCCGGACGGAGTCGTCAGCGCGTACATCGATCCAAAAACCGGGCTGCTGGCCACAGCCGATTGTCCGCAATCGAGGCTGGAGAACTTCGTAAAGGGAACCGAGCCGAAGGAATATTGCAGCGCCCACGGAAAACCTCTCCGCGACGAGCCTTCGAGCCCCCCGGAAGGAAAAAAGGAAAACAGTTGGTGGGAGGATCTCAAACGCTGGTGGAACGACTAGACCGACGGCCGACGGGCGGCGACGGAGCGGTTGACGGACGACGGTTGGCGACGGGCGGCGAAGCGGTTGGAGGTTGGCCGTCGACGACGAGCAGTCGGCCGGCGGCGACGGACAGCCCGCGACTAGGCGACTACGAATTCAACCGCTCTTTTAAAGCCGCGTCGGAACGCTCCCACCATTCGCTGTTATGATCGATCAAAACCTTTCTCAAGGTTTGTTTTTCCGCGTCGTTCAAATCGTCGAGGACAAAGCGGCGCTTCAACGCATCGTCCATCCTGTTGACATGATCCGCAAGGATCTTCCACCCTCTGCGCGCTTCCGAATCGATCGACATTTCGCAAGCCGTCACCCCGGCGTAATAAGCGCCATCCTCCCGGTGGCCGACCGCCACCCACACCACCCAGCATTTGCGGCCGTTGGGCACTTCGTCGCGGTTCATCGAAAACCGCACACCCCGCTCGATCTTGCTCTTGCCATGGATGGCGCCCTGGTCGATATAAGCCTGATCCCCGTCGATAATGACGCTGGACAGATTGCTTAAATCGAGCGCGCCGGACCCGAACCCCTTGTGATTCACTTTGCTGCTGATGATGTTCAAAGACGTTTTTCTGCCCTCTTTGTTATTCAAATCCATGCATTCAACTCCTTTCCTTTCCCGAAAACCAACACCCCGCGTTTCCGGTTCATTTTTCGGATAATAATCCTTTTAGTACAAACATATACATGCTGTAGATGCTTGTCAACGGGGGGAGAATGAATGAAACCGATACGATCGCGCCATTTCAGCGGCAAAACCGCCTTGTTTCTGTTCCTGTCCATCGCCGCGGCAGGAGCCGTGATATCCCAATCGATTCCGGACGGCCCGCAGCCATCCGACGGCGCCTGGCCGGCTGTCCGTTCCGAGCAGGCGGAGGAGCCTCCCGCCAAACTTCCGTCGTCCGGGCCGACGCAGCCGGAAATCGGGGAGCCGGTATTGCCGGTTCCGCTCAGTCGGCGCATAGTCCAATACCATATTGAAGTCCAATTGGATCAAACCAACAAAACACTGGACGGCCGGCAAAGCCTGACCTGGACCAACCCCGGCCGACTGCCCGTCAGCGATTTGTACTTCCATTTGTACCCCAACGCTTTCCAATCCATGGATTCCACCTTTATGAAAGAATCCGGCGGAAAACTGAGAAATGACGTGATGGTGAAGGACAGCTTCGGCAGCATGGCGGTCACTTCGGTCAAAACCGCCGGCGGGAACGAGCTGATCGGCAGCATGAAGTACGTCCAGCCCGACGACGGCAACCCGCAAGACCGGACATTGATGAAAATCCACTTGCCCGCGCCGGTGCAGCCGCATGGAAAGGTGACCCTGAATATGTCGTTTCAGGTCAAGCTGCCCGCTGTTTTCGCCCGCATGGGCTACTTCGGCGATTTCACGATGGCCGGGCAATGGTTTCCGAAAATCGCCGTATACGAACCCGCGGGGACCCGGGGCAGGCAGAAAGAAGGATGGAATCTTCACCAATACCACGGCAACTCGGAATTTTACGCCGACTTCGGCATTTACAATGTCCTCATCACCGTCCCGGCCAACGACATCGTGGCGGCGACCGGTTCTCCGACCGGGCCGGCCGTGACGAAAAACGGCGTCAAGACCTACCATTTTTACGCCGAGGACGTACACGATTTTGCATGGTCCGCTTCGCCGAATTTCCTTTATGCCGAGGAGCCTTATTCCAACGAGCACATTCCCGGCGTGAAAATCAAGCTGTATCTCGATCCGAGCCATGCGCAATGGAAGGACCGCTACTTCGCCGCGGCCAAAAAATCGCTGTCCGACTACAGCCGCTGGTACGGCGATTACCCCTATTCCACCTTGTCGATCGTCGTGCCGCCGCAGGAGGCGAACGGGGCGGGCGGCATGGAATACCCCACCCTGGTGACAGCCTGGGGCGCGGGCGCGCAACAGCCCGACCTGGAGCTGGAGCGGGTCGTCGTTCATGAAATCGGCCATCAGTACTGGTACGGCATGGTGGCGTCGAACGAATTCGAAGAAGCGTGGCTGGACGAGGGCTTTACCTCTTACGCGGAAGACCGGGTCATGGCCAAGGAATACGACGTTCGGTCGAACCTACCGGTGGAAGCCAGCTACATCACCTCGCCCTATCCTTTGAATCTGGAAGCATGGAAATACGGCGGCCACGACCACTATTCGGATAATGTATACATCCGGGCCAAGCTGGTGCTGACCGGCATCGAGAAGCAGATCGGCGAGGCGAAGATGGACAAAGCGATGCGTCTTTATTTTAACCGATGGAAGTTCAAACATCCCGGCACCGCCGATTTTCAGCGCGCGCTGGAGGAAGCGACCGGACGTTCATGGAAGGAATATTTCGATCAGTTCATATATGGGGGAATGATGGTCGATTACGCCGTGGAGAGCATTTCCAGCCAACCGATCGAACAGAACGGCCGGACGGTCTATGAAAACACGGTCAAAATTTCGAGACGCGCGGGGTACAACGCGCCGGTGCCGATTCAATTCCATTTCTCCGATCAATCGACGGTCCACAAGCTGTGGGACGGCCAAGAGGCGGGCATCCAATACCGGATGAGCCATACCGCGCCGCTGGACTGGGTCGCCATCGACCCCCATTACTCGCTGACGTTGGAAAACAAGCATATCAACAATTTCATGAGAGCGGCCATCGATCCAAAATGGAAAATTCGCTGGAACCTGGGCAGCGTAAAAATCATCGAGGCCCTGATCGGCTGGATTGGATGGTAGCTGCATTCGATGGCAAGCCGGCTGGATTGGAGGGGAACTGCAGTGG
>CAYYCV010000238.1:0-4315 GCA_964470405.1 uncultured Caryophanales bacterium | reverse complement strand
GTGTATTCCGCCCACAAATCGTCGGAGGATGATTTGCAGGTGTCGGGGACGCATTGAAAGGGAATTCGCAATTGGCCTCTGCCATAGGCCATGGAACCCCGACCGTAAAATTGCAGAGGTCGCCCCGGCCCGCCCCAGCTTGACACAGGCACCCGTTTTCAGTATGATAAGTAATGCCGAGGTGTTAAGTGTTTTTCCTTGACAGGGGGTAGACTTTTGGCGGAGGAAAACCTGCTGGAGAAAACCAATCGAATGAACCTGCTGTTTGATTTCTACCAGGAGCTTTTGACGAAGAAGCAGCAAACTTTTTTATCCTGTTATTTTCACGACAATTACTCGCTTGGGGAAATCGCCGCGGAATTTGAAATCAGCAGGCAGGCGGTATACGAGCATATCAAACGGGCGGAACATGCGCTTGAAGAATACGAACGCAAGCTTCAATTGG
The DNA here is from genome assembly GCA_964470405.1 of uncultured Caryophanales bacterium. GTDB lineage: Bacteria > Bacillota > Bacilli > Paenibacillales > CAYYCV01 > CAYYCV01. The sequence continues at coordinate 3,870 of CAYYCV010000238.1, read as the reverse complement.
CGGCCAAATACCGGCTGCGCCGGGAGCGCCTGCTGGAGCTTGAGCGGCAGATCGCTTCATTGCCGGAAGACCGGCGGCTGCCGTTGAGCGAATGGATACAGCGAATGGAAGAAATCGATTGATGCGGATCGGAGGCAGCAACCATGGCTTTTGAAGGATTGTCCGCTCGGCTGCAGAAAGTGTTCAGCAAGCTGAAGGGAAAAGGAAAGCTTTCCGAAGAGGATGTCCATGAAGCGCTGCGGGAAGTCCGCCTGGCGCTGCTTGAAGCCGATGTGAATTTCAAGGTGGTCAAGGATTTCATCGGAAAAGTCAAAGAGCGCGCGGTGGGCCAGGAAGTGCTGAAAAGCTTCACGCCGGGCATGGTCGTGGTCGATATTGTCAACAAGGAATTGACCGCTCTGATGGGCGGCGCGCAAAGCAAGCTGGCCAAGGCGGACAAACCGCCCACGGTGATCATGATGGCCGGGCTGCAAGGCGCGGGCAAGACGACGACGTGCGGCAAGCTGGCCAAATTGCTGCAGAAGCAAAACCACCAGCCGCTTCTGGTGGCCGGGGACATTTATCGGCCGGCGGCGATCAAGCAGCTTCAGGTGCTGGGCGAACAGATCAAGGTTCCCGTGTTCAGCCTTGGGGATCGGACCAGCCCGGTCGAAATTGCCCGGCAGGCGCTCAAGCACGCGGCGGAAAATGGAAATGACTACGTGCTGATTGACACGGCGGGGCGTCTGCACATCGACGAGCAGTTGATGGAAGAATTGCAGCAGATTCGAAGCGCGGTTCGCCCGGATGAAATTTTGTTGGTCATCGATGCCATGACCGGCCAGGATGCGGTCAATGTGGCGGAAAATTTTCACAGGCAATTGGAATTGACCGGCGTCATCCTGACCAAGCTGGACGGAGACACCCGCGGCGGCGCCGCCTTGTCCGTCAAAGCGGTGACCGGATGCCCGATCAAGTTTGCCGCCACGGGCGAGAAGATCGATGCGCTCGAACCGTTCCACCCCGAGCGGATGGCATCGAGAATTCTCGGAATGGGCGACATGCTGACATTGATTGAGAAGGCTCAATCGAATATCGACGCCGAGAAGGCGGCGGAACTGGAACGCAAAATGCGCAGGGCCGAATTCACCTTCGAGGATTTTCTGGATCAAATGGAGCAAATCAAGAAAATGGGTCCGTTGGATCAACTGCTGGACATGATGCCCGGAGCGGGAAAGATGAAGGGCATGAAGGATATGAAGATCGATGAGAAGCAGATGGGCCGCGTGGAGGCCATCGTCCGGTCGATGACGGCGGAGGAGAAGCGGAAGCCCGAGATCATCAATGCCAGCAGGCGCAAGCGGATTTCGGAAGGCAGCGGAACGACCGTGCAGGACGTGAACCGCCTGATCAAACAGTTTGAAGATATGCGCAAAATGATGAAGCAATTTTCCTCGATGATGGGCAAGGGGGGAAAAGGGCTGAAAGGCAAAATGGGTAAAGGCTTCAGGTTTCCTTTCGGCTGATTCCGTTTTACTCTATGTGGGAGGTGAAGACAAATGGCAGTTCGTATTCGTTTGAAACGCATGGGAGCGCACAAAAGCCCGTATTATCGCGTTGTGGTGTCCGACTCCCGTTCCCCAAGGGACGGTCGTTTCATTGAAGAAATCGGAACCTATAACCCGGTGGCTCAACCGGCCGCGGTAAGCATTGACGAAGCTAAAGCCTTGAAATGGCTGCAAATCGGCGCGCAAACATCCGATACGGTTCGCAGTCTGTTCAGCAATGCCGGCATTATGCAAAAATTTCACGAATTAAAGCATCAGAAATAAGCGGTTGATTCGGAGGGCCTACGATGAAGGAGTTAGTTGAAATTATCGCAAAGGCATTAGTTGATCATCCGGAGGATGTCCGTGTGGGTGAAATGGAAGAGGAGCAGTCGATCAAGTATGAACTTTCGGTTCATCCCGATGATATCGGCAAAGTGATCGGCCGGCAGGGGAGAATTGCCAAGGCGCTTCGCACCGTCGTCTCATCGGCGGCTGTGAAGACAAGCAAACGCGTATACGTGGAGATTATATCCTGACCATGGACAAATCGCAAAACAAGTCGCAAACGATCCGTTCGGCGGTTTTAAATGTCGGGAAAATTGTCAATACGCATGGCGTGCGCGGAGATGTGAAGGTGCTGCTTCGGACCGATTTCCCGGAGGCCCGTTTTCGCAAAGGAAACCGGTTGCTGCTGGCGCATCCTGAAACGAATCGAACCGTCGCGATGGAAGTGGAGGCTGCGCGCCCCCATAAAAATACGTATATTGTGAAGTTCAACGAACTGAACAGCATCAACGATGCGGAAATGTACAAAAATTGGCTTTTGCAGGTGGACGACTCTCAACGGGTGGATTTGGAGGAAGGCGAGTACTATTTCGATGAAATCATCGGCTGCAGCGTATTTACGGTGGACGGCGAAGAGCTTGGCGTCATCGGCGAGATTTTGACGCCGGGCGCCAACGATGTGTGGGTGGTCGACCGCAAGGCGGGCAAACCGTTGCTGCTTCCGGTCATTGACGACGTTCTCGCCGAAGTTGACGTGGCGAACAAGCGCGTGACGGTTCACCTGTTGGAAGGGTTGCTGTAGCGATGAAAATCGATATTTTAACCTTGTTTCCTTCCATGTTTGAGGGCGCGTTTAGCGCCAGCATATTGGGTAAAGCGCAGGAAAAGGGCCTGGTCGCGCTGAACGCGGTCAACTTTCGCGATTATTCGACGAACAAGCATCATACGGTCGATGATGCGCCATATGGCGGCGGCGGCGGTATGGTGTTGAAGCCGGAGGCGGTCTTTGCCGCGGCGGAAGATTGCATGGACCCGTCGCTCCCCTCTCCGCGAGTCCTGCTGATGTGTCCGCAGGGCGAACGGTTCACGCAGGCCAAGGCCGAGGAACTGGCGCGCGAGCCGCACCTGATTGTCATTTGCGGGCATTATGAGGGATACGATGAACGGATTCGCCGTCATTTGGCGACGGATGAGCTGTCCATCGGCGATTTCGTGTTGACCGGGGGAGAAATCCCGGCGATGGCCGTCATCGATTGCGTGGTGCGGCTGCTGCCGGGCGTGTTGGGCAACGGTCAATCGGCGGCGAGCGATTCGTTCAGCACCGGCTTGCTGGAATACCCGCAGTATACCCGTCCCGCTGTTTTTCGCGATTGGGAGGTCCCGGAGATTTTAATTTCCGGCCATCACGAGAAGATCGAACAGTGGAGAAGAAGGGAAGCGATTCGCCGCACCTGGCAGCGCCGACCGGATTTGCTGGAAGGGCTTGACCTTTCGGACGAGGATGCGCGATGGCTTGAGCGGATCAAACGGGAAGATCCCTAACAGGTGTGAAACATTCTTGTTTTTCATTTTGTCCTATGGTAATATAAACTTTGTTGTATTGTAACGTGGAAGGAGGAAGTCATAGCATGAATATCGTACAGGAAATGACCCGGGATCAGCTGCGCAAAGACCTGCCCAGCTTTCGCCCTGGAGATACATTGAAAGTACACGTCAAGGTTATTGAGGGCACCCGCGAGCGGATTCAGGTGTTTGAAGGGTTTGTCATCAAGCGCCATGGCGGCGGGATCAGCGAAACGTTCACCGTTCGGAAGATTTCCAACGGCGTTGGCGTGGAAAGAACTTTTCCGCTGCACTCTCCGAAAATCGATAAAATTGAAGTGGCACGCCGAGGCAAGGTTCGTCGAGCCAAACTATATTATCTTCGCAATCTTCGTGGAAAAGCCGCAAGGATTCAAGAAATTCGCTGAACGACAGAGGGACTTCCAAGCAAGTCCCTCTTTTTGTTTTAGGCTTTAGCCAGTTGAGTGCGTGAAACGCGCGAAACAAAAAACCA
>CAYYCV010000237.1:0-4332 GCA_964470405.1 uncultured Caryophanales bacterium | reverse complement strand
ATGCTGGAAGGCGAATTTTTCTCGTGACGCTTTTGTTGGCCGAAGGCGAGGGGGCGTGCGATGATGGCATCGTGCTTGCGGGATGCGCGACGAAAGCTCCTGTTTATACGAAAATAACTGTACCACTTTAAAGTGGCGTGCGGATACAAGTCCATTTTCATGCCTGGCGACGGCCGACAGGCCATGGGAGATTTGTATGATAAAACATACAAGGGACCTTGGTTGCATGCGGTTGGTTGGGTGCGTTCATGCGGCGTGCTGATCGCTGCCGGGATCAACCAGGACCAGGGCGGTTGCCGGGAAATCCTTGGGCTGCAAATTGGGGATACCGAGTCTGAAGCGAGCTGGGGTGCCTTCCTCACGGAGTTGAAGCGGCGCGGCCCTTTGTTGACGCTCTTGGTTAATAGATACATCAAATGCACTTATTTCTCTTAAATCTCATTCATTTCGGAAAATAGATACATTTTATGTCCTTAATTCAGACAAAAGTGCATCTTGCATCCAAATTTTAACGGAATAAGTACATTAAATGTATCTATTTGGCCGAAAAATGAACCTTTCTCCATAATAGATACATAAAATGTGCTTATTTAAAAGTGTGGCTGTCGATATCGAAACCGTAGATTTCATACGAAAATAACCATATAGACTTTAAAGTGGTGTGCGGATGCAAGTCCATTTTCAACCATGGCAATGGCCGATAGGCCATGGGAGATTTGTATGGAGAATCGTGTAGACCTGCCCGATTGGGGGGGAGAATCGTTCCGTGTTATACGATATTTCATGCAAAGTGCCTCAAACTGGCACAAAATGCTGCAAAGTGCCTCAAACTCAAGCTGGTACAAAGTGCTGTAAGGTGGCGTGAGCTGGTAGAGCCGGCACAACCGGCGAAGTGCGCTTCGAAGCCGCGTCGCACGGGGGGAACGAGGCCGTTTTCGGGCGAACAAACAAAGCTTTGCAAGCGAACGGCGGTGATTGGCAGGATCGGGACGCGTGTTGGCTACCTCGGGACAAACCGTCTCCGCCATGTTCGCAGACATCCCCGTTCGTCGTGTCCATCCTGCCCGTATGTCCGCAGACATCCTCATTCGTCAAGCCTGCAGACTGTCCTGCCCGCATGTCCGCAGACATCCCCGTTCGTCGTGTCCGTCCTGCCCGTCCTGTCCGCAGACATCCCCGTTCGTCGTGTCCGTCCTGTCCGCCATGTCCGCAGATCGGCCTGCCCGCCATGTCCACAGACATCCTCATTCGTCAAGCCTGCAGACCGTCCTGCCCGTATGTCCGCAGACATCCCCATTCGTCAAGCCTGCAGACCGTCCTGCCCGCATGTCCACAGACATCCTCATTCGTCAAGTCCGCAGACCGGCTCACCCGCCATGTCCACAGACATCTCCATTCGTCATGTCTGCCCGCCTCGTCCGCAGACCAGCTCCGCCAATGCTCCGCCGCTGCCGCGTCTCTGCGGCTGACGAGCCGGCTCCTCCGGCTCTCTCTTCAAACCGCCCGGCATGCTTCACCCGGTAGCATGGGAGCGTGCGGCCCGATGAATAAGGCGGCCACCCGACCGCCCCCGTGCTACAAAAACTGCCGGTGAATTTTGTGGCCGTCAAAGGTAAAACAGGCGCTTTTGCCCTCAATGACCGTCTCCAGATGCACGGGCCTGCCCCATAGGCGGTAGACGTAGGGGAGCGTCTTTTCCACATATTTCAGGTCCAGTTCGGTTTGTTCGTATCGGTGCGTCAAATATAATTCCCCGTTGGCCCGATAATCCCCGTCGGCAACCGCGATATAGGGAAAGCCCCCGTTAACGCGGGAACGGATGATTTGCTCCCTGACGTTTTCCCAGGCGGTGTCGGTAATTTTCCACTCGGGCCCCTGTTTTTCATATACATACAGATCCAGTTCGTCCGCCAATTCCTTGGTCAGGTAGTTGCGAATGAACGAGGTGTCCATGTCGAATTCGCGCACCTCGAAAATCTGGGCCCGCCCCCGCCCTTTTTGCCGGCCGAAGCGCTCCGCTTCTTCCGCGGTCGGACGATCCCAGCGCCGCTCGATATGCTCGAATATTTTCAGTCCCAAATGGTACGGGTTCAATTGGTGGCGCGACGGTTGAACGACGGAGGCGTGCAGCCTGGAAAATTCGACCGTTTCCTCCGGGGTCAAATCGAGTTCTCTGAGAATGCGGAGATGCCAGTAAGACGCCCATCCTTCATTCATGATTTTGGTTTCCAATTGCGGCCAGAAGTAAAACATTTCCTCCCGCAAAGCGCTCATGATGTCGCGCTGCCAGTGCTCCAGCTTCGGGGAGTATTCGGCAATGAACCAGAGGATATCCTTTTCCGGCTGCGGGGGAAAGGACTGCTCCGGCTTCTGTGCCTCCGCTTCCCCGGCCGGCGGCCGGTCCAGCAGCCACAGGTCGTCGTAGCGGCCGAGGCGGGGCTCCGGGGGCTTCGCGCGGATCGCGTCGTATCGCTTGCGGTCCTCGGGATAAGCCCGCACGATTCCGGGATCGATATGCTCCTGTATCGACAGCACCGCGTCGATGAAGGATTCCACCGCGTCGATGCCGTATTGCAGCTCATACTGATGAAACCGGTCGGCGGTGGCGGACATGCTTTCGACCATATTCCGGTTGGTTTTGGAAAAGCGGGCATTGTTTTTGAAAAAGTCGCTGTGCGCCAGCACGTGAGCCACGATCAATTTGTTTTGGATCAGCGAATTGCCGTCGAGCAAAAAAGCGTAGCATGGATCCGAATTGATCACCAGCTCGTAGATTTTGCTTAACCCGAAATCGTATTGCGTTTTGACCCGATGAAACGCTTTGCCGAAGCTCCAATGGTTGAAGCGGGTCGGCATGCCGTAGGCCCCAAGGGTGTTGATGATGTCCGCGGGGCAAATTTCAAAGCGCATGGGGAAGAAATCCAGCCCCATTCCACGGGCGATGGAGGTAATTTCCTCGATGCTGCGCTCCAGCTCCCGCAGGTTGGTTGCATCCGTCAAAGCTCATCCCACCTCCGTTTTTCCGAAAAAACGTTTTAAGGCGGGCAAAATTTCCGATTTTTCGCGGATGATGTATTTCCGAAACCGGGGATGGTCGATGTGCTTGTATGCGGACATGAGCGTGCTGCTGCGGTTGTACTGGTTCACTTCGATGTAGCCGAACAGGTTGGACAGGTCCAGCAGTTGGCGGATGATCTGCACGCAGCGGTCGTTGTCGGAAGTCAGGTTATCCCCGTCGGAGAAATGGAACGGATAAATGTTGTAGCCGGCCGCGGGGTAGCGGTCCGCGATAATCTCTATCGCCTTCTGGTAAGCGGATGAGCAGATGGTGCCGCCGCTTTCGCCTTTGTGGAAAAATTCCTCCTCGCTGACCTCTTTGGCCTCCGTATGGTGTGCGAGAAAGACGATCTCCACCTGATCGTACTTGCTGCGAATAAAGCGAATCATCCAGAAAAAAAAGCTGCGGGCGATATATTTTTCAAACAATCCCATGGAGCCGGAGGTATCCATCAGCGCGAGGATCAACGCGTTGGAGTGCGGCTCCTGCACGTCCTCCCACGTTTTGTAGCGCAGGTCCTCGGGGTAGATGTGGTGGATGCCCGGCCGGCCGGCCGCGGCGTTGCGGCGCAAATTTTCCATCAAGGTTCTTTTTTTGTCGATGTTCGGTTGAATCCCTTTTTTGCGAATGTCGTTGAAATGAATTTCGGGGACGATCAGGCGGTTTTTTTCCTTTTGCTGCAAATTCGGCAGTTCCAGCTCCTCGAACAGCATCGCCTCCAATTCCTCGACGCTGATCTCGGCTTCATAATAATCGTCCCCGGCCTGATCGCCGGCGCCCTGGCCCTTGTCTCCCGTTTTGGACGGATCGATCCCGACGACCTCCCCCGGGCGGCTGTCGCCGTCACCTTGTCCCACGTGTTTGCCTTTGCCGAAATTGTAGCGAAAATGGTATTCGTCCAGGCTGCGTATCGGAACTTTGACAATTTGGCGGCCGTGGGAAAGAATGATCTGTTCTTCGGAGATCAAATCGGGCAAATTTTGTTTGATCGCTTCCTTGACTTTCCGGGCGTGGCGCGCCTGATCCTGATACCCTTTGCGGTGCAGCGACCAGTCTTCCTTCGAAACGATAAACAGCGGTTGATTCAAACGATCCCCTCCCGACATAGCGAATGTTGAACGGTAGCTTTCAGCAGGCCGGCGATGAACGGGCGGCGCCCGGCGGAATAACTGCGTCCGACCGCAACGCCGCTTGATTCCGGCCTTCTATAAGTGTGGTGAAAAAAGCGGCGCAGCGGTTGGGCATCGGTTGGAGAAACGGCAGTGGTCGCCTTT
>CAYYCV010000236.1:0-4544 GCA_964470405.1 uncultured Caryophanales bacterium | reverse complement strand
CTGGATCCACTGCGCGCTCGCACCGATGACTGCTGATTTTCTATATTCTTACATTGAGCGTAACTGAAAATGCCGAATGCGTCAATCCCGGGCAAGTCCGTGTGGCAAGTCCGTGTCCAGCCGCGCCGCCGCTCGCTTTACACCCCGCTTTTAAAAACAGAACACATAAATGCGGCCGTCGATGTGCAAAATAAATCTGTTCAAAGACCGTGCAATTAAGTCCAGAGGGAGCTGAAAATAAGGTTATGAATGAACACCCGATACAAGGCCTGATGCAAACGGCAATGGAGAATATTAAGGAAATGGTCGATGTCAATACCATCGTTGGCGATCCGGTCGAAACCCCCGACGGCAGCGTGATTTTGCCCATATCCAAAGTCGGCTTCGGCTTTGCGGCGGGCGGCAGCGACTATCTTGTGGATCGCGATGGAAACACGTCCGGTAAACATGAGGCCGAGAACGCGAAAGTGTCCCTGCCTTTCGGAGGAGGCAGCGGCGGCGGCGTGTCGATCACCCCGATCGCGTTTCTGGTGGTCAGCGCGCAGGGCGTCAGAGTGGTGCCGCTGGATAACAACACGCATTTGTACGAAAAGCTGATCGATTCGGCGCCGCAGGTGGTGGAGAAAATTCAGCATATGCTGAAAGGCTCCGCGGACCATGAACCGGCGACGTCCGCTCCGTTGGTGTAGAAGCGGGTTTGGCCGAACAAGCGGAATTGGCAGGAGACCGCCCGGTGCGCAGGGCGGTTTTTTGCCGTGGTTTGGGACATAACCGCGCGGGACCGGCATATAATTTTAAAAACAAGATGCGGGTCAAGCCTTGAAAGGAGGGAAACGATGAGACACCGTGGAATCCTGGCTGTCGTCATCGCCGCGGCGGTTTGCGGAGCGGGATGGCTCCCGCCGCACGCCGTTGCCGCGCCCGCGCCGCCGCCGATGAACCATGCGGAAAGCGCAGTGTTGATCGACGTGCATTCGGGAAGAATTCTTTACAGCAAAAATGGCGACAAGGAGATGCGAATCGCCAGTCTGACCAAAATTATGACTTCCATTTTGGCGATCGAGTCGGGCCGTTTATCGGATCAGGTAACGGTCAGTTCCAGAGCGTACGGCACGGAAGGCTCGTCGATTTATTTGAAGCTGGGGCAAAAAATCAGCCTGCAGGACTTGCTGTACGGTTTGATGCTCCGCTCCGGAAACGATGCGGCCGTGGCCATCGCCGAGCACGTGGGAGGCTCGATTGAAGGCTTCGCCTATATGATGAATGAAAAGGCCGAATGGCTCGGGTTGAAGCATACCCATTTTGTCAACCCGCACGGGCTCGACGCCAAGGATCATTATTCCTCCGCCAACGATTTGGCGGTTTTGACCGCTTATGCGCTGGGGAACCCCGTTTTTCGCGATATTGTCAAGACGAAGGTCAAAACCGTTCCGAACCCGGATGGGGAATGGAATTACCGGTGGAACAACAAAAACAAAATGCTGTCCCTGTACGAAGGCGCGGACGGGGTCAAAACCGGCTATACCAAAACCGCCAACCGATGCCTCGTTTCTTCGGCTACGCGGAACGGGCAACAGTTGGCTGTCGTGACGCTCAATGACAGCTATGATTGGGCGGATCATCAGCTTTTGCTGGATTACGGCTTCGAGCATTTTCCGCAAAGCCGGTTGATCGAGCAGGGAAGCGTGCTGCCCGCCTTGCATCTGGCGGTTGGGCAGTCGGTGGATTACCCGTTGAATGAAGGGGAATCGGCGCTGATCACGCGCCGGGCAGAACGGGTCGATCCCGACTCGACCGACTACAGGTTGGGGTTGAGGGGACGCCTCACTTTTTATTTGAAAGGTCAAAGCATTGCTTCCGTTCCGCTCTACACCGTGGATCATCCGCAGGTGCGGGAGGAAAGCGGCGCGGCGTTTGCACCCGATGCGGACCTGGATTCGGTTTTGAAAAGGGTGTTCCGATCGCTGTTCTTAAGCGCATGATCAATTTTTACATGGGGTGAGGCCGATGGTAAATTGGATCTGGTTATTTTTCATTGTGGCCGGGTTTTTGTTCGCGGCCGCGAACGGTCGCGTCGAAGCGGTGACCCAGGCCGCTTTTGAAGGGGCCGAAACGGGGGTCACGGTATGCTTCGGCCTGATCAGCATTCTCGTCTTTTGGCTCGGGCTGATGCGAATCGCCGAAGACGCCGGACTGCTGAAAAAGTTGGCCGCGGTTCTGCGGCCGGCGGTTCGCTTTTTGTTTCCCGACGTCCCCCGGGATCATCCGGCGGTCGGCTACATTCTCTCCAACATGAGCGCCAATCTGTTCGGGCTGGGCAACGCGGCCACTCCGATGGGGATCAAGGCGATGCAAGAGCTGCAAAAATTGAACCCCGACAAGCGCACGGCCAGCCCGGCGATGTGTACGCTGCTTGCGATCAACACGGCCAGCATCACCTTGATTCCGACCACGATCATCGCCATCCGGATGAGTTACCATTCCGCCAACGCCCTGGAAATTGTCGGCACGACGCTGATGGCCACCATCGTGGCGACCGGCGCCGCCTTGATCATAGACAGATGGTACCGCGCGGCGTACGTCAGAACGTTAAAGCCGAAAGGGTGAATCGGGTGATTTCCGTTGTCACTGCCATTTCCGCCTGGTCGATTCCGGCCATCATCGCATTCATCCCGCTTTATGCCGCTTTTCGCAAAGTGCCCGTTTACGAATCCTTTGTCGAAGGAGCCAAAGACGGATTTGGCACGGCGGTCCAAATTATTCCGCATCTGGTCGGCATGATGGTGTCGATCAGCATCTTCCGGGCGTCCGGCGCCATGGACTTCCTGGTGGATGTGGTCCGGCCGCTGCTGGACCACATCGGCGTTCCGGGAGAGGTGCTGCCGCTCGCTGTTTTGCGGCCGATTACCGGCGCCGGATCGCTGGCCTTCACGGCCGATTTGATCAAGCAATTCGGCCCGGATTCGATGATCGGCCGCATCGCGTCGACGGTGCAGGGAAGCACGGATACGACGCTGTACGTGCTGACCGTTTATTTCGGCGCGGTCGGCGTCCGCAAAGCAAGCTACGCGTTGAAGGTCGGGCTGTTGTCCGACCTGGTCGGCTTTGCCGCCGCCGTGATCGTCTGCCGATGGGTCTTCGGCTGACTCGGCACTTGTGATTTCGCCTCAGGATGAGTATCATTAGGCTGAGGTGAAACTCTATTATGGAACGATTGCAAAAAGTGCTGGCCCAGGCGGGCGTGGCCTCGCGCAGAAAGTGCGAGGAATGGATCCTGCAGGGCAGGGTGGAAGTGAACGACCGGAAGGTGACCGCCCTGGGAGTCAAAGTCGATCCGGATTGCGACCAAATCAAGGTGGACGGGCGTCCGATTCGCCAGGAAAAGGAGATTTATCTCCTGTTTAACAAGCCGAAAGGCGTGATCAGCAGCGTCAAAGATCCGGAAGGCCGGAAGGTCGTTGTCGATTACCTGAAAAATATTCCGCAGCGGGTTTATCCGGTCGGCCGGTTGGATTACGACACGGAAGGGCTTCTTCTGCTGACCAACGACGGCGAATTCGCTCACATGCTGACGCATCCGAAGCATCATATCCCGAAGACGTATCATGTCACGGTCAGGGGCGTGCCGCATGGCGACCGCCTGGACCGGCTGAAGCGCGGCGTTCGACTGGATGACGGGATGACCGCTCCGGCCGAAGTGGAATATCACGATATCGCCGCGGATCAAACCCGCTCGATCGTGTCGATCACCATTTATGAAGGCAGAAACCGCCAGGTGCGGCGGATGTTCGAGGCCGTCGGCCTGCAAATAGAACGATTGAAAAGGGTGCAATTCGGCACTCTGTTTTTGCATGATGTGCATCGGGGAAAATACCGCCATTTAAGTGTGGCCGAAGTTCAACAGTTGAAGGAAATGGCGCTGGTTTCACATAAAATTCACAACCCGAATTGATTCTCCACCCGGTTTATTCGGTATAATAGGTGCAGGTGATATGGAATGAGAAACAAGAAATGGCTGCAAACGACCATCTTGCTCGCCATTTTGGTTATTGGCGGTATGACCGTTGGACGCAGCTTGTTCTCGCATGAAGGGCCGCCCCGCATCGGGGACGCGGGCCCCGAATTTGCCTTGACGGGATTGGACGGACAGGTGCACCGGCTTTCCGACGAGCGCGGCAAGGTGCTGCTGCTTAATTTTTGGGGAAGCTTTTGCCCGCCGTGCGTCGAAGAAATGCCGCTGATTCAAAAAAAATACGAACAATACAATGACGGCCGTTTTGAAGTGCTCGGGATCAATTTGAACGAGAGCGTCGTCACGGTGCAGTCCTTCGTTAAACAATACGATTTGAAATTTCCCATCCTGCTGGACAAAAACGAAGTCCGGCAGCAGTACGGCGTCAATTCGTACCCCACCTCTTTTTTCCTTGATGCCAAGGGCAACATTGTGGATGTTAAAATCGGCGAGATTGATGCCGTTTATCTCGATCGCATTTTGTCGAAGCTGCTGGGGAAATAAAGGAGAACCGAAGCGAACGGTATCGGGA
>CAYYCV010000235.1:0-4548 GCA_964470405.1 uncultured Caryophanales bacterium | reverse complement strand
GCGGTGCAGGGGTTGGGCATGGGTTGGAGAAACGGTAGTGGTCGCCTTTGTCCGCGGATTTCCACCGAAAAAGGCTATAAAATCGGGAAATCAGCGGACAACTGCGATCGGAAACCGATGCCCAACGCGGCGCCGCCATTTTTCACCGCACTTCGAAGCGCGGACCGCTTGCTTTTCACCACATTTACGGAGGAGGATGACGTATGGGATTTCCGGTTGCGCGGCACCGCAGGTTGCGCGGTTCCCGGGCTTTGCGAAATATGGTGCGGGAGACGCGGCTTTCCGTGGACGATTTGATTTACCCTTTGTTTGTGACGCACGGAAGCGGCGTGGTGGAGGAGATTCCTTCGATGCCGAAGGTGTTCCATTTTTCGCTGGATCAACTGGAGGAAGAAATTCGATCGATCCGGAAGCTGGGCATTCAGGCCGTCCTGCTGTTCGGGATTCCCGAATGCAAGGACGAGTCGGGAAGCGAGGCGTATGACGACGAGGGCATCGTGCAGCAGGCGACAAGGCGGATCAAGCAGTGGGCGCCGGAGCTGCTGGTCGTCGCGGACACCTGCCTGTGCCAATTTACGAGCCACGGCCATTGCGGCGTCGTGCACGCGGGCCGCGACGGGGAAGAAGCCGTGATCGACAATGACGAATCGCTGTCGTTGCTGGTGAAAACGGCGGTTTCCCAGGCGAAAGCCGGCGCGGACATCATCGCTCCGTCGAATATGATGGACGGGTTTGTGCAGGCGATTCGCGCGGGGTTGGATCAGGCCGGGTTCGAGCGCGTGCCGATCATGTCGTACTCGGTGAAATACGCCTCTTCCTTCTACGGCCCGTTCCGCGAAGCCGCCCATTCCACGCCGCAATTCGGCGACCGCCGCACGTATCAGATGGATCCCGCGAACGTGCGGGAAGCGCTGCGGGAGGCGGAGTCGGACGTGCGGGAAGGCGCGGACCTGCTCATGGTCAAGCCGGCGATGGCGTATATGGACGTGATCGGGCGGTTGAAGGAACGGTTCGACCTGCCTGTGGCGGCTTATAACGTCAGCGGGGAATATTCGATGATCAAAGCCGCGGCGCAGAACGGCTGGATCGAGGAGAAGCCGGTTGTGCTTGAGTTGTTGACGGGGATGAAAAGGGCCGGCGCGGATCTGATCATCACTTACTTCGCCAAGGATGTCGCCGCCTGGCTTGGGGAAAGCGGCGGCGAAAGCTGATTTCCCCGGCTCAAGCCGAGCCGGTGCGGTGCAGCTTGTCCAGCGCGAGGATGAAGTCGTTTCCATTGATGGTGAGGATGCCCAGCTCCTGGAGGTCCCGCAGCAATTGCATCAAAACCTGTTTGGTGACGCCGGACATTTGGGCCAATTCGTCGTAATCGAGGTCGATTTTGATGAATACCTTGTTGCCTTCGCGGATCCCTTGCTTGTTGGTCATGGCGATGAAGTTTTTGATAACCCGGGTGCGCGCGTCGAGAAAAGTCAGGTCGTACACGTGCTGGTTGGTTTTGCGCAGCCGCGAACACAGCTCCCGCATGACCGTCCGGGCAATCTCGAAGTTCGACCGCATCAGCTCCATGAAATGATCGGCCGACAGCGTCAGCAGCGTGCTGTTGATGATCGTCTCGGCGGACGCCGAACGAGGCTGGCCGTCGATCAGGGACAGTTCGCCAAAGTTTTCGCCCGGCTGGATGATGGACAGTATTTTTTCCCCGCCCGAGGCATTGGCCGTATAAATTTTGACGGAACCGGTCAGCAGGATGTAAAAGCAGGAGCCCGGTTCACGTTCGCGAAACAGCACCGTTTGGGCTTTATAGCTTTTTTTGCGGCACAATGTCAAAATTTGCTCAAGCTGCTGTTCGTCCAATTGCTGGAACAGCGGAACCATTTTAAGAATTTCAATCAACAGATGACAGCTCCTTTGTTCATTCGGGCGTGATATGATGGCAATCTCATCTTACCATAAATTTGATAGAATGAAATATGAATTCCGGGGGGACACGATGTCGAATTCAATGAATGGAAGAAAATACGAAAATTCGCAGCTCGCTTTCGAGGAGGCGAAGAAGGTCATTCCCGGCGGCGTCAACAGCCCGGTGCGGGCGTATAAATCCGTCGGCTTGACTCCCGTTTTTACCGAACGCGCGAGCGGCTCGCGAATTTACGATATGGACGGCAACCAATTCATCGATTACGTCTGTTCGTGGGGGCCTTTGATTATGGGGCACGCCCACCCGCAAGTGGTCGAAGCGATCCGGCAAACGGCGGTAAAAGGAACGAGCTTCGGCACGCCTACGGAATTGGAAACCCGGATGGCCCGGCTGGTCTGCGATCGGGTCGCTTCCGTCGATTTGGTGAGGATGGTCAATTCCGGGACGGAAGCCACGATGAGCGCTTTGCGCCTGGCCCGGGGATACACGGGAAGAGATAAAATTTTGAAATTTGAAGGCTGCTACCACGGCCATGCGGATTCGCTGCTGATCAAGGCCGGGTCGGGCGTGGCCACGCTGGGCCTTCCGGACAGTCCGGGCGTGTCGCAAGCCGTGGCCGCGAACACCATCACGGTGCCCTATAACGACGCCGAATCCGTGAAGGCCGCCTTCGATCGCTACGGCGCGGATATCGCCGCCGTGATCGTGGAGCCGGTGGCCGGCAATATGGGCGTCGTCCCGCCGCTGCCGGGATTTCTGGAAGCCCTGCGCGCGATCACAAGCGAGCATGGCAGCCTGCTCATATTCGATGAGGTGATGACCGGCTTCCGCGTCGATTATCATTGCGCGCAAGGCAGGTTTGGGATCGCCCCCGACTTGACCTGCTTCGGCAAGGTGATCGGCGGCGGTTTGCCCGTGGGCGCTTACGGCGGCCGGCGGGAAATCATGGAGCGGATGGCTCCGAGCGGCCCGATCTATCAGGCGGGGACGCTTTCGGGAAATCCGCTGGCGATGGCGGCGGGTTATGCCACGCTAAGCCTGATGACGCCCGAGGTCTACGCGGAACTGGAGAGAAAATCGGCCAGACTGGAGCAAGGCTTCCGCGCCAACGCCGAACGGTGCGGCGTTGCTTGCACGATCAACCGCATCGGTTCGATGGTCTGTCCGTTCTTCACCGCGCGGCCGGTAATCAACTATGAAGCGGCCAAATCGTCCGATTTGGGCCGATTTAAAGCGTATTTCGCGGGGCTGCTGGATCGGGGCGTTCATATCGCGCCGTCCCAGTTCGAGGGAATGTTTGTCTCGGCGGCGCACACCGACGATGACATCGAGGCGACGATCGAGGCGCATCGGGATGTCCTGGAGCGGCTGTAGTAAGCTTTACAAAGCGTATGTAACGTTGCATAATTATTTTGGTCGCGATAAGAATGACGTCATGAAAACGCATGGGGGGATCAGACGCGCCGCGACCGTATCAATCGCATAAATAAGGTACAGTCATGGGAGGATGAGTATGAATATTGTTGTTCTTGACGGGTACACTCTCAGTTCGGGGGATCTGAGCTGGGAAGAGCTAAGGCGTTTGGGACAAGTCGAAATCTACGACAGAACGCCGGAGCATCTCATTCCGGAGCGCGTTCGGGATGCGGAAATTGTGCTTACGAACAAAGCGCCGCTGCGCGCCGCCGCGATAGAGCAATTGCCCAAGCTGCGCTATATCGGCGTGATGGCCACGGGCTACGATATCATCGATCTGAAAAAGGCGGCGGATCACGGGATCGTTGTGACGAACGTTCCCGGATATGGAACCGATTCTGTGGCGCAGATGGTATTTGCGCTGCTTTTGGAATTGTGCCAGCAAGTTGGCCTGCACAGTCAGGCTGTTCATAATGGAGAATGGGCGAGCTGCGAGGATTGGTCTTTCCGAAGGACGCCCCTGGTGGAACTGTCCGGCAAAACGATGGGAATTGTGGGTTACGGCCGGATTGGGGAGCAGGTCGCGCGGATCGCCGCCGCTTTTGGCATGAAGGTCATCGCTTTAAAACGGACGAAAACGACGGAAGTTCCCTTTCCCCGATTCGAGTGGGCCGACGATTTGACCGAATTGCTG
Source organism: uncultured Caryophanales bacterium (assembly GCA_964470405.1). Classification (GTDB taxonomy): domain Bacteria; phylum Bacillota; class Bacilli; order Paenibacillales; family CAYYCV01; genus CAYYCV01. Next base: position 517 of record CAYYCV010000235.1, on the reverse strand, counting down.
CGGGCGTCGGATGTCGTGAGCTTGCATTGTCCGCTGACGCCGGATACGGAGGGTATGATTAACAAAAACAGCTTGCGGCAAATGAAGAATTCCGCTTTTCTGATCAACACGGCCCGCGGTAAGCTGATCGTGGAGGGCGACCTGAGCGAGGCGTTGAACGACGGTTTGATTGCGGGCGCCGCCCTGGATGTATTGTCGGTTGAGCCGCCTGCGCCGACGAATATTTTATTGACCGTAAAAAACTGCGTGATCACGCCGCATATGTCGTGGGCTACCGCCGAGGCCAGGTCCAGAGTGTTGGATACGACGATCGCCAACCTTAAGGCGTTTCTGTCGGAATCGCCCGTTAATGTCGTGAAGGCGCGGGGGGCGTAGTTTTCAGCCTGTGCACGGTGTGTGGATTGGCGGCAAAAGCAGTTTTGAAGGATCGATCAGCAAAGGCGCCCACGGGCGTCTTTCTTGTTTAGGCTTTAGCCAGTTGAGTGCGTGAAACGCGCGAAACAAAAAACCACCCGCT
>CAYYCV010000234.1:0-4566 GCA_964470405.1 uncultured Caryophanales bacterium | reverse complement strand
GCGCAAGCGATTATGGAAAAAACCAATATGTAGAATATTAATTCTTGATAAATCAATTATTGGGAAATAAAGTTATTTTTGAAACAATTATTGGAAAAAGTGCATTGGTAAGCAATGATCGACTGAAGCCTGTGCCACCTTTTTGCAGGTTGGCGAAGTTGCGAATAAGGAGGCGGCTGAAATTGCTGCAAAAGTGCATCTATTTGAAGGCTGCAACAGGCGTTTTGCAAAAATACCTGCAATTGTACAGGTATTTCAGAGCATTCCGCTTCATTCCGGCGTGGGGGCCAAAAATACCTGTATTTTTGCAGCTATTTGATCCCTGAGCGTCCGATGAGCGCAAAAAGATGCACTTTTGCAGGTATTTCAGTCCAAGGAGGCCGACCAAAGCCCGAATCGTGAAAATATCCGATATTGCTCGTCCAATGCTGCTCCACGGGGGCGGTGTTTCCCAGCCAATCCGAGATATGGCTCTCACGAGTCTAATGCTGCTTCACGGGTACGGTGCTGCCTCACCAATCCGATGCTGCCCAACAAATGGGGGATTTGTGCAAAATATTTTGCCGACCGCGGGGTGTGTTAATCGAGCTGTGTCATCGGTCATGCCATCGGAATGTACCATCGAGCTGTGTCATCGACCATGCTACCGGAATACATCGTCGGAATATATCGTTGGGCTGTACCATCGAAATGTGCCATCGGGCTATACTATCGAGCTACGTCATCGGTCATACCATCGAGATGTACCATCGGGGAACTGGCGGACAACGCCGATCGGAAAAATCCCTGCCGAAACGGAGCGCGTGGAGCCGCCTGTTTTTACTGTGCTTTTGAAGCATGACGAAACAACAATTCGAGGAAGAATGGAGTTGAACGGGATGAGCGAACCTACCCTTTGTCCCTGGTGCCATACGGAAATTATCTGGGACGAAGAAATCGGGCCCGAAGCGTTTTGCCCGCACTGCGATAACGAATTGTCGGATTACCGCACGCTGCATATCGCCGGCGAAGCGGAGGAATCCGCGGACGCGCCGGGGGAAGAGGAGCTGTCTTTGATCGAGGAGCAGATTGCGGCGGAGGGATTGGACGACGAGCGTTACGAGGCTTACGAGGAGCAGGTCCGGCGCTATCTGGAGCAGCAGGACGAAAGGATCGCCTGCATCCATTGCGGCGAGGAGATGATTTGCACAGGCACGCACACGGTGAAAAAGGACGACTTCGATCCGAAGATGCCGCGCAAGCCCCAAAAAGCGCCGAAATCGTCGGCGACGCTCCGCTTGCTGGGGCAGCCGTTTCTGAGCCCGCCGTTTACCGTGGACGTTTATATTTGCCCGGCCTGCTTTCAAATGAAGTGGATGCTGTCCGAGGAAGATCGAATGAAGCTGATCGATCAGCATCAAAATTGACGCCGCGACCCGTTTTAAGTCATAATAGGGATGAAATCGGTTTGAAAAACGTCAAAAAGAAACCGGTTTTTTATTGCTATTTTCCATGCGGGGAGAGGCCGGATAAAGTCGATGGAACGGATCAAAGGAACGATAACCATAGCGGATGTGGCGAAAAAAGCGGGTGTGGCCAAATCGACGGTTTCCAGGGTGATCAATCATGAGAGCGGCGTGAAGGCGGCAACGCGAAGAAAAGTGAACCAGGCGATAGAATCGCTCAATTTCACGCCGAGCATTTTGGCCCGAAGTTTGAAAACGAAGCTCCGCCGCCAAATTGCGCTGGCGATTGACGATATTCGCAACCCGTATTATCCCGAGCTGGCCTGGGCGGCCGAGCAGGTGGCCAAGGAGAACGATTTTCGGCTGGTGCTGATCAACCATTACGGGAATCCGTCGGAGGAATTGGCCGCCATCAAAGAAGCGAACGACATGCACATCGACGGGATCATCCTGCTCTCCATCAGCCATCCCAAAACGCTGAGAGCTGTCGTGAATCAAGCGCCGGTGCCGGTTTGCCTGATCGGACTTTACGAGGAGGACATCCACGCCGATACGGTCACGCTGTCCGGGTCGGTGGGCGGCATGGCCGTGGAACATCTCATTCGCATCGGCCGGACGAGGATTGCCTATGCCGGTGGCCCACGAAATCTCCATCTGGGCGGCAGGTACTCCGCGTACGAGCATTCGCTGGCGTCGCACGGCATGAGGCTGGATCCGGACTGGGTTTACATCGGCGACAATATGTCCCTGCAAACCGGCATTGAGGCGGCGGAGTATTTTTGCGGGCTGGACGACAAGCCGGACGCTATTTTTGCTTCCAACGACCTGATTGCGATCGGCGCGATCCAGGCATTGAGCGATGCGGGGGTGAAGGTGCCCGAGGAGATAGCCGTGGTGGGCATCGACGATATCAAATGGTGCACGTTGACCCGACCCAGGGTAAGCTCCGTGTCCAATCTGTCGCCGGAGATCGGCAGGAACGCGGCCGAATTGCTTTTGAAACGCATTGAGTCCCCGGCCGACACGCCTTACAGAAGAATTCGGCTGGAGCCGCGATTGATTGTGCGCGAATCGACCGTGAGAACAGATTAGTCCGGCTCGACGGAAAAAAGAAATTGACGGAACTTGGGCTTTATGACATAATAAAATCGAACCGGTTCCAGAATTGTTTTTTAGATTGGCTAATGTTGTTTGTTATTGGTTATTTTTATTGCTTTATGAAATGAAAACCGATTTTATTTATCCGGGCAATTTTTAAAGGGGGTTGCGGCGGAAGGAATGTCTGCGGAATGAATGTGGAATGAATATGGCATCTAAAGAAAAAGGGAGGAAATATCCATGTTGGTTCGTCATGTAAAGCTTGCTGTTCTTTGTTTTCTCGTCTTCGCTTTGGTCCTGACGGCCTGCTCTACTCCTTCATCGGAGTCGGGACAGTCCGATCAAGGCGCCAAACCGGCGGCAACGTCCGGTGAGAAGACCGATTCGGGCGATAAAATTGTGAAGGTGTACGCCAAGCCCGCCGACACCGAAGTAGCGAAAGAAAAGGTGCAAAAGCAAATCGCGGCCTTCGAAAAGCTGAATCCGGGCTATAAGATCAAATGGATGGAAGGCCCGACCAAGGTGGAAGACGGGAAGTTGACGACTTTCCTCAATTCCGGCGTGGATCTGCCTCATGTGTTTTGGACGAATGCGGGCATCGGCCGCACCAAGATTTTGGCCAATGCCAACCTGATCAGGCCGCTGGACGATTTGTACGAGAAATACAATTGGGAAGACAAATTGGTTCCGGCCGCCTACAAATTCGCCCAGTTTGACGCCTACAACGGCAAAATGTACGAGTTTCCCGCCACTTTGGGCGCGCTGCAGCCTTTTTACAACAAAAAGGTACTGGAGCAGTTGAATCTGGAAATTCCCAAAACGAAGGATGAATTTTTGCATGCGCTGCAAGTATCCAAGGATGCGGGAATTACACCGATCGCGATCGGCGCAAGGACCGGATATCCGCCGGGATGGCTTTTTGGAAATATTATGGAAGCGATTGTCGGCCATGAAAAGATGCAGAATTTGTTCTTCGGCGATCTTCACTGGAATGATCCCATGATCGTGGAAGCGGCGGGGACGTTGAAGGATTGGGTTGATGCGGGCTACATCGACAAAGAGGCGGCTTCCCTTGACGATCTGGATGCCCGCGCAAGATTTTTGAATGACAAGCATTTGATTTATGTGGCCAGCACTTGGTTGATTTTAGACATTGTCGCTGAAAATGCCGTCGACAAGTTCGATCTGGCTCCGATTCCGACCTTTACGGAAGGACAGGTGGCTTTCCCCGTCGGCGGTCTTGGCCAATCGTGGTTTGTGCCGGCCAAGGTGGACGATCCCGATCTTTCGGCCAAATGGTTGAATTTCGTGCTGACCAAGGAATATGCGGAAGTGACCGCGCAGGAAATGTCCGGAAGCGATCTGCTCGCATCCAAGGCCGCGTTTGAAACGTCTCCGGTTAATCCGTTGTTGGCCAAGGGGATCAAGTCGATCGCCGACGGCTCCGGCTTTAATCCTAGCGTATTTCTCGGCCCGGCCACGGAGGAAGCGTTCAATCAAAATCTGATCGGCATTATCGGCGGCCTCGTATCCACGGAGGATGCCATGAACAATATTGAAGCCGCCGCCCAGAAGGATAAAGCCGGCAATTAACATGCTTGTCTTTACTAAACCGTTGCAAGGGAGAGCGCTATGAAGGCTTTAAGACATTTCGCGCTGGTGCAATCGTTTCTGTTGCCCGCCGCCGTCATTTACGCTTTGTTTACCGTGTATCCGATCATCGAGACGGTGCGCCTGAGCTTCTTTGACTGGAGCGGCGGGTCGACAGTCATGCATTTTATCGGACTGGACAATTACACCACGATTCTTCACGATAAAATTTTTCTGATGTCGCTGGTCCATAACATCATCTGGGTCGTGCTGGAGCTGCTTTTGCTGGTGATTCCGGTATTGGTCCTGTCGATTCTCATCTCCAGGGTGAAGAAAGGAAAATTGTTTTTCCGCACGGGGTTTTATTTGCCGGCGGTGCTCTCCCTCCCTGTCGTCGCCGTCATCTGGTCGAAAATCTACGATCCTTACATCG
>CAYYCV010000233.1:0-4584 GCA_964470405.1 uncultured Caryophanales bacterium | reverse complement strand
GAATTAAGGACATAAAATGTATCTATTTTTCGAAATGAATGAAATTGAAGAGAAATAAGTACATTGGATGTATCTATTAACTAAGAGCATCAACAAAGGGCTGCGCCGCTTCAACTCCGTGAAGAAGGCGCCCCAGCTCGCTTCAGACTCGGTATCCCCAATTTGCAGTTCGAGGATTTCCCGGTAACCGTCCCGGTCCTGCCTGGTCCTGGTTGATCCCGGTGGCGATCAGCACGCCGCGTGAACGGACCCGGCCGTTCGTGCACCTTCACGTACAGCGCAGCGCGTCCACCAAGAGGAACGGCTACGCCTTCCCATGGAGCGGACGCATGGCCCATTCCATCACGATGGGGTCCAGTTGCTTGCATAGATCATGTACCGTCGACTTGGGACTCCTTTTTACACGGTTATATGGACTCAACGCTCAATCAAGGCATCTTGTATGTTTTATCATACAAATCTCCCATGGCTTGTCGGCCATCGCCAGACATGAAATGGACTTGCATCCGCACGCCGATTAAAGTGACATCGTTATTTTCGTATAAACGAGGCCTTCGCCCAAACGGAAGCCTCCGCCGCGCGTCCCGCAAACGCAATGAATCAACACATGTACCATCGTATGATCGCAATGATAAAAGCGGTATGGTAAATAAAGAAAAATCAGCGAAAATGGAGGAAGGCGATGGATCCAAAGGGGGATAATGACGAAAGAAGGTAGTGTTGATGGAAGGAGTGTTGATGGAAGGAGTGTTGATAGAAGGAGTGTTGATAGAAGGAGTGTTGATGGAAGAAGATTTCGGATTCGGAAGAAGGGGATGAGCGGCGGGAACGCCTCCTCGTGCGGGTTGCCGAGAGTACTGCACTTCGGCCGCTTCGGCACACTTCAACGCAAGAGGAGGGCCCCGTCACAGATCGGCCTGCTCCGGATGCTCCGGAATCCGGACGCGAAACACGCAGCCTTCGCCTACGTGGCTCTCTACGCGGATGCTCCCGTTGTGGAGGCCGACAATCGATTGAATAATCGCCAGCCCGAGGCCGGCTCCGCCGTATTTGCGCGCCCGCGAGCTGTCGACCCGATAAAACGGCTCGAATAAATGGGGCAGGTGCTCCTTGGGAATGCCCGGCCCATTGTCCGTGACGGCCAGTTCGATTCCGTCGGACACCGCGCCGACCGCCACCTCGATTCGACCCTGTTCCGGGTCCGTATGCTGGATGGCGTTTTGGAACAGATTCAGAATGACCTGCTTCATCTTGTCCGGGTCAAACCAGCTTCGCCGATCGGTTTCCAGGCGGAAGACCACTTCCCTGCCGCCGGCGAGCAGGCGAAGCTGCGGCTCCATCTCGCGCAGCATATCCCCCAGCGAATGTTCCACCCATTGCGTTGCGGGTCTGCGATCCAGCCTGGCCAGCAGCAACAGATCGTGGACGAGCTTGTTGATCCGCTTGGATTCCCCGTACATGCTTCTCAACGCTTTGTCCAGTTGATCCCGCTGGGCGGACGCCCCGCGCAGCAGCACCTCCAGAAATCCGTGAATCGAGGTGAGCGGCGTGCGGAGCTCGTGGGAGGCGTCCGCGACGAAGCGGCGCATTTGCTCCTTGGCTTCTTTTTCGGCTTCGAAAGAGGTTTCCAGCCGTTCCATCATGCGGTTGAAGGAGACGGACAACTGATCGATTTCCATTTGGCCCTGATGGGTCGGCAGGCGCTCGTTCAGGTTGCCGGAATTGATTTGTTCCACCGTGTTCACCATGCGGGACAAGGGAACCAGCGTGCGCCTCAAAATAGGCAAAAAAGTAAGCAAGCCCATGATCAGCGCGAACGAGGACAGCGATAAAAAGATCAGCAGTTGCCGAATCAGCACTTTGTCCAACGGCTCCGTCTTTGTGCCGATCTGCACGATGCCGGTCAGGTGGCCGCGAACGCGGATGGGCTGCAATACCGTCAGTTGTTCATGCCCCAGATCGTCCTTGACCAGCGTGTACGTCGCTTTCCGTTTGCCCGCCTGTTCGGCGGCTTCGCGATATTTCTCGTCGGGCAGCTTGGGGACGGCGCCGGTCTCGTTGTCTCTCGATAGAACGGTATATTCCCCCTGCACATTGAGAAAGGCGACGGAGGAGTCGGGAAAAAACAGAAGCGAATCCCCGCGCTGTTTCAGCGGGAAAGTGCTGAAGCGCTGCCACAGCTCGCCGGGAATCGAGTAAATTTGGCTTTGCAGGCTGGCGGCTTTGTTTTTATATAAAAAATTTTGCATAAAGACGTATTGAAACAGACCGATCAACAGCAGCAGGCCGGCGAGGATGAACAGGGACCGCGAAAGCAATTGGAAGCGAAGGGAGCCGGGGACAAGAAACCGTTTGAAACGCCGCCAGGTTCGCCGCGTCATGTCAGATCCATCCTGTAGCCCGCGCCCCGAATGGTGCGGATCAGCCGATGCTCCCGATCCTCCAGCTTGTCCCTCAATGAACGGATGTACACTTCCACAATATTTTCTTCCCCGCCGAAATCGTATCCCCATACTTTGTCCAAAATCGTGCTTTTGCTGACGACCAATCCGTGATTGACGATCAGAAACTTCAACAGCTCGTATTCCGTCGGCGACAGCTCGAGCACGCGGCCGCGGAGGCTGATTTCCTTGCGCCGGTCGTCCACGCGGAACGGCCCCGCCGTCACTTCTCCGAGCAGATGAGGAAACCGATTGCGGATGCGGGCGTGGATGCGGGCAAGCAGCTCCTCAAAGCTGAACGGCTTCGGCATGTAGTCGTCGGCGCCCAGCGTCAGGCCCTTCACCCGGTCCTCGACGTCCTCCTTGGCGGTCAGCATAATGACGGCGACGTCGTCGGTTTTCTTGAGCATGCGGCACACTTCGAAGCCGTCGATGCCCGGCATCATAATATCCAGGATCACGACGTGCGGCGCAAAGGTCTTGACGAGATTCAGCGCCGTGATGCCGTCGGGCGCGGTCATCACTTCGAAGCCTTCGTTTTGCAGCCCCAGTTCGAGAAATTGGGCGATATTTTGTTCGTCGTCGACCACCAAAATTTTAATTCCTTTCAATTGGCGCATGGACACCCCTCCGGCTTCCATTATCCGCCGCGAACCTGAAACGGGGCTGAACGGAAGCTTAAAGAAAGCTGAAGATCCGATTTTCAGTAAACTTTCAGCGGAAATTCATGTTCGTCTCAGCTTCACCTTTCATAATGGGGAACAAGCTTCGAATTTTCGAATGGAAGGAATGAACATTGGCGAATGAAGAAGAGGCAGTGGTGGATGCTCGGCATCGGAGCGGCGCTCGTGATCGGTCTGATTTCAAGCTACCCGTTTTGGAAGAAAAATGAAGCGCCTGTTCAGGCGCAAGCGGCAACGGTCCAGGTTCGGAGGGGAAATCTGGAGGTGCTGGTCAGCGGGAAGGGAAGCGTGGCGCCGACCGATCAGAAAACCGTCGTATCCGATGTCACCGGAACGGTCAAAAGCGTTCTGGAGGAAGGCGATCGGGTTAAAAAAGGCGATGTGATCATCGAGCTGGAAGGGCAGGATCTGACGGACAAAATCACCGTGCAGCAGGTGGCGCTGCAAAAGCAGCAACTGGATATGAAAGACCTGGAGAAAAAAATTAAAAGCACCGCCGATGAAGACAGCCGAAGCAGCTTGCTGCTCAGCTTTCAAAAGCAGCAATTGGACATCCAGACCACCCGCAATCAAATCGCCGAATTGGAGCAGCAGCAGCATCCCGACCCGATCGTTTCCCCGATTGACGGGGCGATCGTCTCAATCAGCGTCAACCCGGGGGACGACCTTAACACGAAAAAGGAAGTGGCGAAGGTGGCCAATTACGACGTGCTGCAAATGGTCGCCAGCGTGGATGAACTGGACATTCCCAAGGTTCAGGTGGGGCAGAAGGTGAGAATCAGCGTCGATGCCCTCTCCGACCAGGCCTTTACCGGGGAAGTGACCAAAATCGCAAACGAAGGCTCCCCGACCAATGGCGTGGCTTCGTTCGACGTTACGATCAAAATGGATGAGGCCAAGGGCGTAAAGGCCGGCATGTCGGCCGAGGCTAGCATCGAAGTGCAGAAGAAAGACGGCGTGCTTTATTTGCCGATCGATGCCGTTCAGTCGTTTCAAAATCAGTTTTTTGTCATGGTGCCCGAAACGGCGGCGGGGAACGATAAACCTTCCGGCGGCGTTCAGCCATCGCCTTCCGACAGCGCCCAGCCATCGCCTTCCGGCAGCGTTCAGGCGTCGCCGAACGGAAGCGGGGAACGCGCCGCGACGGGGCGGAGCGGAGCGGAAGGACGACGCGGAGCCGCTGGAGGGGACGCCGCCGCGGTACGAGGCGGAAGGCAGATGACGGCGGCGGGCTCCGGAGGGCTCGGCGGAAGCCGCAGGCAGGTGGAGGTCGGCATTCACAACGAAGACTACATAGAGATTGTGTCCGGATTGAACGAAGGGGATTTCGTGGTTTTGCCGGTCGCTGTCAGCAGCACGTCATCCAACGGGTTTCAAATGCGGACCGGCGGCGCCTTTCCGGCGGCGGGCGTGGGTTTTCGGCCCGGCCGGCCGTTCCCGCCCGGGGGGGGGGGCGGGGG
>CAYYCV010000232.1:0-4591 GCA_964470405.1 uncultured Caryophanales bacterium | reverse complement strand
CCGCGTTTGCCAGCGAGTTCACGACGAACTATCCGGTCATTTTCGCCGGGTCGGTTATATCGATGATTCCCACCGTGATCGTGTATTTGATCTTCCAGCGCCAGTTCATCGAAGGGGTATCGGCCGGTTCGCAAAAGGGATAAGGATAGCCGGTTCGCAAAAATAGGCTGCGGCCTCGTCAGGGGGATATCCCCTGGCGATTTTTTTCGTTTGGGCGTGTGGCCGGGCGTGAAATGGGGAAGGTTAAGAAGCAACATGGATGGAAAAGAGGAAGATCGGTGCAGCGTACGAAAACCCGCCTTTTCGGCATTCGGGCGCGCGGGCGCGACGATGTCGCGGTTCGTCCCGATGCGGCGGAAATGCCGCGGAAGTCCAACCCGGACGCAGGGAAATTAGCGGGACAAGCGAAGCTTTTGCTGACGGTTCATGCGGTGTTTGCATTTGCAAACGCGCTTTCGGGCACATTCGTCAATGTGTATATATGGAAGGTGAAAAACGATTTTGCGTTGATCGGCTGGTTCGCATTCGCCCATCAGGCGGCCATGGCGGCCACCTTCTGGCTTGCGGGCAAATGGGTCAAGGAGTCCAACAAAATGAACAGCTTGCGGCTTGGCGTCGCCGTCTCGGCTTTGTTCTACTTGCTTGTGCTGACCCTCGGCCGTCTCGCCGCCGATCATGTGGTGCTGCTCGGGCTGCTTCAAGGCTCGGCCTCCGGTTTTTTCTGGCTCGCCTTCAATATCGTTTATTTCGAAATTACCGATGCGGCCAACCGCGATCGTTTCAATGGGATGTCCGGCCTGTTGGGCTCGGCCTCCGGCATGATCGCCCCGTGGATTTCGGGCTACCTGATCGCCCGATTGAACGACTCGGTCGGGTATCCGCTCATTTTTGCCCTGTCGCTGGCGGTCTTCGTGGTCGGCATCGTCGTGAGCTTCTTCCTTAAAAAACGGAAGATCGAAGGGCGCTACGAATGGCTTAAGGGATTTCGGGAGCTGCGGCTGCCGCGAAGTCCCTGGCGGCTGATCGTGCCCGCGCTTGTTGCGCAGGGGACCCGGGAGGGCGTGTTCGGCTTCATCATCGGCTTGCTCGTCTATGTGGCAACGAAGCGGGAGATGAGCGTGGGCAATTACTCCCTGATCACCTCGGCGGCGGCGATTGTCAGCTTTTGGCTGGCGGGCCGCGTTCTGCGGCACAGGCATCGAAATGTCGCGATGCTGGTCGGCGTCGTCATGATGGTGGTGGTCATCTTCCCTTTTTTCTGGAATATGAATTATAAGACGCTGTTGATTTTCGGCCTCGGCTCGGCGCTGTTTTTCCCGCTCTTTGCCATCCCCATGACATCGACGGTGTTTGACGTGATCGGGCGGACGGAGGAAAGTGCGCGGCATCGGGAGGAGTATGTCGTGCTGCGCGAGCTTTCGCTGTGCGCCGGACGAATGGCGGGAACGCTCGCGTTTATCGCGACGGTCGGCTGGACCCGTCAGCCGTGGGCCGTCAGCGCGCTGCTTCTGGCGCTCGGCGTCGTTCCGCTGTGGACCTGGGTCTGCATGCGCAAGCTGCATCTTCGTTCCACGCGTTGAATGCCGCGGTCGCGCAGGGCCGCGCGGCTTGATCGCCGGGCGCACAGAGGCTCGATGTTGCGCCTTGGGAGACGGCGGAGGCCGTCTTTGACCGTAGCCCCGAGCGCTCGCCGCCTGCTTTCACGGCGCTATTAAGGCTTGACATCGAACCCCTATGATTTAAAATGAGGAGATAACCTCTATATTGGAAAGGGCGTTCAGATGATTATGCCAAAAGTAGTGAACAACGTAACGGAACTGATCGGCGATACCCCCGCGGTGCGAATCAATCGATTGGTGCAGGAAGGGGACGCCGAGGTTTATGTGAAATTGGAGAAATTCAATCCGAGCGGCAGCGTGAAGGATCGAGCGGCCGGCAACATGATCGTGGCCGCGGAGCAGGCGGGGCTGTTGAAGCCGGGCGCGACCATCATCGAGCCGACCAGCGGGAATACCGGGATCGGGCTGGCCATGAACGCGGCGGCCAAAGGGTACCGTGCGATTCTGGTCATGCCGGACAATATGACGAAGGAAAGAATCAATATATTGAAAGCTTACGGAGCCCAGGTGGTCCTTACGCCCCATGCGGAGCGCATGCCAGGAGCCATCCGCAAAGCGATGGAGCTGAGAGATCAAATTCCGGGAAGCTTCATTCCGCAGCAGTTTGAGAATGAGGCCAACCCCGACATTCACAGAACAACCACGGCTCTTGAAATTTTGGAGCAAATGGAAGGCAGGCTGGATGCTTTCGTCGCCACGTCGGGCACGGGCGGAACGATCACGGGCACCGGCGAGAGGCTGCGCGAGGCGCTGCCGAACGTGCAAATTTTCGTGGTCGAGCCGAAGGGCTCCCCGGTTTTGTCCGGAGGCCGGCCCGGACCTCACAAGCTGGTGGGAACCAGCCCCGGGTTTATTCCGAAAATTTTGAATACCGGCATTTTTGACGAGATCGTGCAGGTGGCGGACGAAGACGCGCTCGGAACGACGCGCGCGCTCGCGGCCAAGGAAGGGATTCTGGTCGGCCCTTCCGCCGGCGCTTCGGTTTGGACCGGTTTGCAGGTGGCCCGCAAGCTGGGCGCGGGCAAACGCGTCCTCTGCATCGCCCCCGACTCGGGGGAGCGTTATTTGAGCATGAATATTTTCGGCTGACCGGGAGGAAAAAGCCAATGACGGAATTAAAGTTGAAAATTCTCGATCTGCTCAGGGAAGACGCGCGGCGGAGCGCGGATTTGATCGCCACGTTGCTCGGGCTTTCCGAAGGCGAAGTGAAGCGGGCGATCGAGGAGATGGAGCAGGATAAAATTATCGTCAAATATGCCGCGGTGGTGAATTCGGGCAAATTTGAGCAGGATAAAGTCACCGCGCTGATCGAGGTTCAGGTGACGCCGGAAAGGGGAAAGGGATTCGACGCGATCGCGGAGAGAATCTATCTTTTTCCGGAGGTTAAGGCGCTGTTTTTGATGTCGGGGGCTTACGATCTGCAAGTGGAAATTGAAGGGAAAACCTTGAAAGAGGTCGCCCATTTCGTTTCGACCAAACTATCCACGATCGAATCGGTCATATCGACGAAAACGCATTTTATATTAAAGAAATACAAGCAGGACGGGGTCATTTTTGAAGATCATGAGGACGATCACCGCATGCTGATCTCGCCGTAAAGGAAGAGGAACCATGTTGAGAGAAGATGAAGTGAAATCGTTTGATCGCGATAAATCCATGACCGGCTACTTGTCGCCTTTGGTGCGCGCGATTCCTCCCTCCGGCATCCGCAAATTTTTCGATCTGGTCAGCGCCAGCAAGGACGTCGTTTCGCTTGGCGTCGGCGAGCCGGATTTCGTCACGCCGTGGCATGTGCGAGAGGCGTGCGTCTATTCGCTGGAGCACGGAAGAACGTCCTACACCGCCAATGCCGGGTTGCCGGAGCTGAGAGAAGCGATCGCCGAGTATTTGCAGTCCCGGTTCCGGGTTTGCTATCAGCCCGAGCATGAGGTGCTGGTCACCGTCGGCGGCAGCGAGGCGATCGATCTGGCGCTGCGGGCGCTGGTTTCCCCCGGCGACGAAATTCTCGTTCCGGAACCGTGCTATATTTCCTATTCGCCGATCACGTCGATTACCGGGGGCCGCCCGGTCGGCATCGAAACGTTTGCCAAAGACAACTTCAAGCTGACCGCCGAAGGCTTGAAGGCTTGCATCACGCCGCGCTCCAAAATTTTGATTTTGTGCTATCCCAGCAATCCGACGGGCGGCATTATGACGTACGAGGACTGGCTGCCCATTGCCAGACTGGTGGAGGAGCACGATCTGATCGTCATCGCGGACGAAATTTATGCGGAACTGACGTATTCGCAAAACCATGTCAGCTTCGCTTCGATGCCGGGAATGCAGGAACGCACCATTCTGGTCAGCGGATTTTCCAAGGCGTTCGCCATGACCGGCTGGAGGATGGGCTATGCGTGCGGGCATCGGGATCTGATTTCGGCGATGCTGAAAATTCATCAATATACCGTGATGTGCGCGCCGGTGATGGGGCAGGTGGCCGCATTGGAGGCGCTCAAAAACGGCTTGCACGAGAAGGACTTCATGGTCGAGGCTTACAACCAGCGTCGCCGTTTGGTCGTCAAAGGCTTTCGCGATATCGGCCTGCCTTGCCATGAGCCGCAAGGGGCATTCTACGCGTTTCCCTCGATTGCTTCCACCGGCCTGAGCTCGGAGGAGTTTGCCCAGCGCTTGTTGCTGGAAGGCAAGGTGTCTGTTGTGACGGGCCATGTCTTCGGCTTGGGCGGGGAAGGGTTTATCCGCTGCTCTTACGCGACTTCGGTTGCCCAGTTGCAAGAGGCGCTGGAGCGAATTCACCGGTTTGTCCGGAAATTGGCTTAGAGCCGCGGCCGGCACGGCGGCGGACAGCCCCGTTGGGGAACGACGGACACCCGCGATTGAGAACTCGATGCCCACGCGCGATACCGCCTGTTTTTTGCCACACCCCGGGCCATCGGCGTCGGCGTTTCGAGGCCGCTTGGCCGCTTAGCCGTTTG
>CAYYCV010000231.1:0-4646 GCA_964470405.1 uncultured Caryophanales bacterium | reverse complement strand
GATGGAGGGAGCCTGTTTTTTATTTTAGCGAGCCTCGGTTTGGCCATGCTTTGTCCTTTTATCCTTCATCGCATGCTGGAAAACCGGATCGAGAAAATCAGGCGAACCGTGATCCTGGAAATGCCGGAATTTATCAATAAGTTAACTCTGTTGGTGAACGCGGGGGAAAATGTTCAAAAAGCGATGATTCGTTGCGCAAGGCGCCCGAACCGTTCCGCCCCAAGCCGGCTGTACGAAGAATTGGAGGCGGCGGCCCGCAAGCTGGAGAACCGTTATCCGTTTCATGCGGTGATGGATGAGCTTTCCAAAGGCTGCGGGGTTCGGCACGTATCCGTTTTCTGCGCCACCGTCATGCTGAATCATCGCAAGGGGGGCGAGGAATTTGCGGCGGCATTGAAGGAATTGTCCCGCGAATTATGGGAGAAAAGAAAGTCGCTGGCGCGCACGCTGGGCGAAGAGGCTTCATCGAAACTGGTATTTCCGATGGTGTTGATCTTTATCATTGTCATGGTGGTTGTCGCTTCCCCGGCTTTGATGATGATCGGCAGCGGATGACCGAAAAATGAGGGTGATATGAAATGAATAGTCGAATGGAATGGTGGAGCCGCTTTTGGAAGGAGGAGGACGGAATGGGAACGCTGGAAGTCATTCTCATCATTGCCGTCATTATTGTGATCGCTTTTGCTTTTCGCAAATGGATCGTCAAATGGGTGAACGAATTGTTCAACAGCACAGATCGCACATTTGGCGACAATCAAAACATTAAGCCGGTCGAGCCGGCCGCCGGCGCCGAAAATTGAATGGGCGCATTCATTCGCGAGGAAAAGGGCTACTTTACTTTGGAGAGCACTCTGGTTTTCCCGGTTGTGCTGTTGATCACCGTTGCCCTGATGTTCTTTAGCCTGTACGTGTTTCAGCAGGCCACGCTGTATGCAAGAGCTTCGATTACCGCGGACCGGGCCGCTTTCTCCTGGGACAACAGCTACAAAAATCCACTTACCGGAGCGTATTACATCGGTCGGCACGACGGCTTATACTGGCGTTTTCAGGATACGCCGTCCGGCTCGTTGACGGGCAAAAAGCTGGACCGGGCATTGACGTTCCGACCGGATTCGATCGGCAGACAGGCGGATTACGACAACCGTTTGCTGGAACGCAAGGTGATGGTGCATTTGCAGAAGCCTTTCCACATCCCCGAATTTTTGAAGGCGTGGTTGAACCGGCGCAGGGCGGATGCCGTCGCGCACGCCTATGTGGTCGAACCGGCCGAATTTATACGCAATGTGGATTTGGCCAAGGACGTGGTTGCGTTGGTCAAGGATGAGCTTCCGTTGAAGGATTGGAAGAAAACGATCGAAGCGTTTGCCGCAAAGATCGGCCCGAATGAGGAGCCGCAAAATATGTCATTTGATCTGCATGACCAGGCCATGGTTTATTTGCAGGGTCAGGTCGGCGGGGTCCATGACTGGCGTCGTGTGGAAGGGGCGGGGAAAATAAGAAATATCGATGCGCTGGATCGGGATCGTATCGCGCATCAATGCTTTCTCAGCTACAAAACAAATAATGCCGAAATACGCAAACAGTGGATGAATGATGTCGAATTGATGGAAAGATCGGAAGTAACCGGTGTTGTCTGGCATTTTTTCAGAGGAAGCCGAACCGGTACCATCGGGCCTTCCCCCGAGTTAAAACATGAATTGGAGAAACATGGAATCATCATTGTTATTCATGATTAAAAGGATGTGTTGGTTTGCGGCGTTTTTTTCGCTCGGAACGCGGTTCGGTCTCCGTTTACCTGATCGTCGTCATGACAGCCCTGTTTGTGTTTCATGCGGTGCTGATCGATTTCATCCGGATTGAAATAGCGGAAATCGAATCGGAGAAAGCCTTGAAAGCTTCGTTGCGATCCTCTTTGTCCGCGTTTGATTCCGGCCTGAGAGAATATGGGTTGTTCGGTGTTCAACTTTCTTCCGATCAGGTTCGGGGCATGATGGAGGAGGTGATGCGCAAAAACCTGTCTGTGGAAAAGCAAGGTTCGGGAGCAGCCGGCTTGCGGTGGCTGGAGATCGCGCTCAAACCGGGCTCGCCTGTTCTGCAAACAACGTATAGTTTGGCGGATCAACGCGTGTTCAAACAGCAGATTTTGGAGGATATGAAATACAGGGCGCCGATACAATTCACGCTTCATGTGACAGACGCATTCAAGAAACCGGCTTCGGCCATTCAGTCGGCGGCCAGGTTTGCGCAAGGCGGTGAAGAACTCGACCGATTGATGAAGCAAAGAGAGAGGGCTTTGGAAGCAGCCTGGTCGGAAACGAAATCGATGGTCGATCACCTTCAAGGCCGCCGCGGGTTTTATCAAACTCGGCTCGGTTCCTTGAAGAGCCCGGCAGAGGAGGCCGGCCAGGAATTTCAGCGGCAGTTGGCCGAAGTTGTCCAACATGCCGCGAATGATATGTTGAGCTTGCAGCAGAGCCAGGCTCGATTGAGCGATCGCCTGGATGAAGCCGAATCCGCCAACGACAAGTTGAAAGAAGCGTTGCAAAAGGTAAAGGCGGATTCCGGCGATGCGGAGATCGATCCCGATTTATTTAATTATGTTAATATTTTAGATCGAACCTATTTTGAAAATTATTTATCCGGCGCGGCCGAAACGTTGTCCGGCTTCGGTGCATTTTTCAATCAATTACGTGGAATATCGCTGCATGAAGGCGGATACGAGAATGCATACGAAGCCAATGAACGTTATGCGCTAAAGGCCTCGAGCTGGCTTGCGGTACGGAAGCAGGACATGGATCGGCGCAGGGAAGGTGCGGACCGTTTGGAAAGGGCAAAGCGGGAAAAGCAGGATGAGACGAAGACGCAACTGGAGAAAGCGGGGCAAGAACTGAAAAAGAACAGTTGTTCAAGCGCCGATCAAGCGGAATATCAAAAACTGGGAGGGGACCAGGGTTTATATCGCACTTATCTGGATGTGAACCGCATCGCCTTTGCGAATGAAACGGATCCGTCCCTGGCGATGAACGCCCCGGATCATTTTGGCCGCGCTTCCCTTGCATTTTTGGATCAATTGATAGGGAGAATGACGGATTTGCGAGACGAAGTCTACGTGAATGAATATATGTTGAGCCGTTTCAACAACCGCATGACGGAAACGGAATGGAAAGGGAAGGAGGGCGTACCGCCTGCGGGCCTGCATCCGTTGAAGGGGCAGGAGACGGAGTACATTTTGTACGGCTTGTCTTCCTGTGCAGCCAATCAGGCGGCCGCTTACGCCGAGGTGTTCATGATTCGGTTGGCCATACGCACGGTGGAGGCGTTGGCTCAGCCGGAAGCGGATGTGGCGTCTTTCGGTTCGCCTTTGCTCGCGTTTCTGGTTGCCCTGGCCGAGGGTTCTGTCAAGGCGTACGGAGATATGGATCATCTGCTTAAAGGGGAGAAGCTGGAGATTTCAAGCAAGTTGAAGTCCGTGAAATTGGGCTACAGCGATTATTTGCGTATTTTCCTGCTGCTGCACAGCAACGAACAGCATAAATTGGCCCGGGCCCAATCGTTGATTCATTTGAACACGAATGCGGATCTGGGGGACAGGGCGGTTTATTTGCAGGCGTCGGCCGCGCTCTCCCTGCGCCTGTGGTTTCTTCCGGGCGCGATCGGCATGCTGCATGCGGTCAACCTGCTCGACGGTAAAGTAAAGGGGGATCGGTATGAAATGGATTGCGTCGCCGCCTTATCCTACTAGCGTTTTCGTACATGGCGGCGGATCGGGGGAAAAGCGATGAGGTGGATACGCGGTGAAAAGGCAAGCATAGCTCTGGAAGCAACGCTCATTCTTCCGTTTTTTCTGGTTTTTTTCATGGCCTTGTCCTGCCTGATTCGAATCGGTGTGGCGGAGGTCGCTTTATCTTCGGCCGTGTCGGAAACGACGAAACAAATCGCGGCGCACACGTATCCGGCGGAGCTTCTTTACCGCCAATACGAATCCACCCGTTTCGGGCAGGCGTGGAATCGGAAATTGGAGCAGCTTAAGCAATTGCGGGGCACAGTGATGCGAACGGAGCAGTGGGCGGAGGATTATTCGGCGTTCATCCCCGGTCCGCTGCTTGAGATCATGGATGCGGAACAAAAGTCAAGGCTGGCGCTGGAGCAAGAGGCCGGCGATCAATGGAACGAATGGATGGATGACGTTTTTCGGCCCATTGTGCTGCATTATGCGGACGAAGTCGACGGGAAGCCGTTGCTGAATCCCGATCATTTGAAGATCAATCGGGTCGTATTTCCGAACTTTAACAACAAAGATCAGGCTTATTTTGAAATAGAGGCGCAGTACAAAATCGATTTGCCGCTTCCATTTATCCGCAAAGTCGTATATTTGACAAAGAACAGTTGCGAGCGGGCCTGGATTGGCCAATGAAGCGGAAGGAGAAGGAAAACGACAGGGGGAAACGGTTTGGTAAACGAGGCGCTGCTGTCTTTGTTTGCGGTTTGGTCATTTTATACGGACGCAAGGTACGGAAAAATACCCAATCGGCTAACCTTGAGCCTTGCGGTATGCGGATTGCTTTGCAACGGAATCGGCAAGGGATGGACCGGCATAGTCGATGCGTTGACGGGCATGGCTGTAGTGCTGCCGATCATGCTTATAC
>CAYYCV010000230.1:0-4668 GCA_964470405.1 uncultured Caryophanales bacterium | reverse complement strand
CGAAACTCGCTCCTGCCCAGTCGCGGCCACGCTCTTGTCTCGCCGCGGCTCGCCCCCGCGTGCCGCGGCGACAACCCTCGCCCGCCCGCAGCTTTGCGCTCGTGCCGCCGCCCCGCCCGCTATCGGAGTCTGCTCCGCCCAGGCGTCTGCCGCGCCCTGATCCTCCTCCGCTTTGCGCGCACGGCCGAATGCCTCTGCATGAACCGAACCATGCGCAGCGCGTTGACGACGCCCTTCGACGGGAAGGAAGCGCCCATCGGCGTGGTTGTCCGTTGGATGATGCGCTTCATGGCGGCGGGCCCGATGCCGGGCTTTAAAGCCAGGACCAGCGCGATCGCCCCGGTGACGTGCGACGTGGCCATGGACGTTCCGCTCAATTCGTTGTATTTGCCCCGAAGCCAGGTCGAATAAATGTGTTCGCCCGGCGCGAAAACGTCGATTTGCCTGCTGCGGTTGCTGAACGAGGCGATTTGCTTGCTTTTGGTTGTGGCGCCGACGGAGATGGTCTGGGAATAGCGCGCCGGGTAATCGATGGTCGATGTTTTGCCGTCGTTGCCCGAGGAGGCGACGATGATGATGCCGCTGCGATAGGCGCGCTGAACCGCCCCGAGAAGCGACTGGCTTTTATGTTTCATGCCGAAGCTCATATTGATGATATCCATTCGGTTGGCGACACACCAATCGATGGCCTGGATAATATCCGACACGTAGGCGGACCCGTTGTGATCGAACGCCTTGATCGGATAGATCGAAGCGCGGGGCGCCACCCCGGTGATTCCCCCGCTGCGGTTGGCCGCGGCAATCGTGCCGATGATATGCGTGCCGTGTCCGTTGTCGTCGAAAGGGGGCGCCAGGCGGTTCAGCAGATTAATCCCCCGCCCGAGCGCGATATTCAAATCCGGATGGGAAAAATCGACGCCCGTATCCACCACCCCGATTTTAACCTGCTGGCCGAACGATCGCTTCCAGACCGGCGGCGCTTTGATCTGCCGGACGCCCCAGGGGATTTTCTGGTTGCGGTCCAGAGATTTTGCGAAATGGCGCGAAGGCGCGGGCAACAGGGAATGATGCTTTAAGCGAATCGATGCGTCCTCTTCAATGGAAATAAATTGGGAGAAACGCTTTAACTTTGTTGCCGAACGCAGCGGACAGGAAATGGCGTGAATGAGGGGAAGCGGTCGGAACGCCTCCGGGTATTCGAAACGCTCCCCTCGCCGATCGGCCAGGCGCATGAATTGATCGAACAGACGGCGATGCCTGAAACGGATGATGTGCTGTTTGGAAAAGCCGGCAACGGTCGAGATTTCCTCGCATAAAACGGGCCATAAACCGATGTGCTCCAATGGGAAATCCCCCCCGCTCTGTCTGCTATGCAGTATCTTATGAGGAGGGGGAGACGACGGACTGGGAGTAGCGCCTTTTTTGGCGGATTTAGGCATCCAACCGTGTCATTCGTCATGGTCATTCATAGTATGAATGGAGAGTTATATCCGACTCTTTGTCAAGCGAGGTGGTGCAAAGCGGGTCACCATCCGAGCGGATACAGTCAATGAGCGAAGGGAAAGCTTCCCCCGCTCCGGGCTGCCGGGAACTTCCCGGCGGCCTTCTTTTCGTTCCGCGATGTGAAAACATCGATTTTTTTTCAAAATCGCCGCCGACCAGTTGCATTTTTATATAAAATAGGTTTTACTTATATGATAAAAATGCGTTGCGCAGATCATTTCAGCAAATGGAAAACGATGAATATACCGAAGAGGAAGGGGTATTTATGAGCAGTCCATACACTTTGAAGATCAGTCCGGAGCAGGCCAAGGAAATGCCGATGGTCGATTTGGCTTTCGTTATTTTAAAGGCGGCCAATACACCGTTTTATTATCGGGATTTGATGCAGGAAATCGCCAAAATCAAAGGCATTTCCGATGACGAAGTGATGCAGATCATCGCGCAGTTGTATACGGAGATTAACATTGACGGCCGGTTTGCGTGCGTCGGCACCAATTTGTGGGGCTTGAAAAGATGGTATCCGCTGGAGAAAGCGGAGGACCCGGTTGGCAATGTGAAGCGGCCGAGAATCATCAACGACGAAGACGATGACCTGGACGATGAGGACTTGTTTGCCGAGGACGCCGAGGACGACAAGGATTACGCGGACGATGTAGATGAAGAGGATTACGACGCCGTTGACGAAGACAGCGACGATCTGTACGACGTCGATGCGGATGAAGACGTTGCCGAGGACGAGGATTTGGACGACGAGGAAATCGAGGAGGCCGAAGAAGCCGAGGAGTTCGACGACCTGGATGAGGAAGACGAAGAAGAGCGGTAATTTCGGGCGGCGGTCCTCACCATTTTCTTGACATCAACCCCGCCGACAGAGTAAACTATTGCATGGGCTACAGATTATAAGATGGTGCTTGAACGAAATATAAAGTGCCCCCGTGATGCGGGAGGCGCTTTATTTTTTTGATTTTTCCCGCTTTTTCAATAATCACTTCAACGATGGAGGTAGAGAATTGTGGCGAAATACATTTTTGTAACGGGCGGCGTCGTGTCTTCCCTGGGAAAAGGAATTACCGCGGCGTCGCTGGGGAGATTATTGAAAAACCGAGGATTGAAGGTCACCATTCAGAAGTTTGACCCTTATATCAACGTGGACCCGGGAACCATGAGCCCCTATCAGCACGGCGAGGTGTTCGTGACCGACGACGGCGCCGAGACGGATTTGGATCTGGGGCACTATGAGCGTTTTATCGATATTAATTTGTCGAAAAGCAGCAATGTAACGACGGGAAAAGTATATTCCTCCGTGATTACCAAGGAAAGGCGGGGGGAGTATCTCGGCGGCACCGTTCAGGTGATTCCCCACATCACCAACGAAATCAAGGAGCGGATTTTTCGCGCGGGCAAAGAGTCGCAATCCGATGTCGTGATTACGGAAATCGGCGGGACGGTCGGGGATATCGAGAGCCTTCCGTTTCTGGAAGCGATTCGTCAAATGAAGACGGATATCGGCCGGGAAAACGTGATGTATATTCACGTAACGCTGATTCCTTATTTGAAGGCGGCCGGCGAAGTGAAGACCAAGCCGACGCAGCACAGCGTCAAGGAACTGCGCAGCATCGGGATTCAGCCGCAGGTGATCGTGTGCCGCACGGAGCATCCGCTGTCGGAGGACTTCCGGCGGAAAATCGCCCTGTTCTGCGACACCGATCCCGACGCCGTGATCGAAGCCAGGGACGCGGAGACGCTGTACGAAGTCCCGCTCATGCTGCGGGAGCAGGGGCTGGATGATATCGTGATCAGCCACTTGGGATTAACGGCGAAGAAAGCGGACATGACGGAATGGGAAGTGCTCGTTCAGCGGATCAAAAGCCTTCGCACCAGCACGGAGATTGCCGTGGTCGGCAAATACGTGTCGCTGCATGACGCCTATCTCAGCATCGTGGAATCGTTGGGGCATGCCGGCATTTACTGCGATACGGTGGTCAAAATCCGCTGGGTGAACGCCGAAGAAGTGACCAACGACAACGTGGACGAGCTGTTGCGCGGCGTAAAGGGCATTTTGGTGCCCGGGGGCTTCGGCGACCGCGGCATCGAAGGGAAGGTCAGCGCGATCCGGTATGCCCGCGAGCGCAAAATTCCCTTTTTCGGCATTTGCCTCGGCATGCAGGTAGCCGTTGTGGAGTTCGCGCGGGCGCGGGCGCGTTTGGACGGGGCCAACAGCTCCGAGATCAACCCGGAGACGCCTTATCCGGTCATCGACCTGCTGCCGGAGCAGAAGGATATCGAGGATTTGGGCGGTACGATGCGGCTTGGCCTGTATCCATGCAAAATTGACGAGAGTTCGCTCGCCTACCGGTGCTATGACGACGAACTGGTGTATGAAAGGCATCGCCACCGCTATGAGTTCAACAACGAATACCGCGAAATTCTGGAGGGCAAAGGGCTGAAAATATCGGGCACTTCCCCGGACGGGCGGCTGGTGGAGATGATTGAATTGAGCGATCATCCGTGGTTTTTGGCCGTGCAGTTTCATCCCGAATTCACCTCCAGGCCGAACCGGCCGCACCCGCTGTTCCGCGAATTCGTGAAAGCGGCGTACGAGCAGATCGTTTAAGCGGATTGGGCCGAAAATGTCGGAAACTGCAAAAAGGTACCTTTTTCCGTTTCCGCTATAGGCTGTTAGCTGGGCTATTAGCGTTTCGTGCCCGCTTGGCGCCAATACCTGCAAAAGTGCATCTATTTGGATGCTGTTTCGGGCGTCGTGGAAAAATACCTGCGATAATGCAGGTATTTCACGACCAATCGCCGCAAACGGGGTGCTGAGCGCAGAATACCTGCACTTTTGCAGGTATTCCCCCCGGGCACCTCATCCACGGAGAAAATAGATGTACTTTTGCAGCAATTTTAGCCTGAAAGGTTAAAATTCGGTCTGCTTTCGGGTCGAGCGACGCCCGAGTTTGCGCGATCGATTCTACGACCAGGTACAGGGCTCAGTCCGCGGTCTGATGCCCGGATCGGCTCGCGGCCCGGTCCCGCGATCCGGTGCGGGGTTTGGTCTGCGGCCCGGACCCGTGATCCGGTGCGGGGTTTGGCCTGCGGCCCGGTCCCGCGATCCGGTGCGGGGTTTGGCCTGCGGCCCGGTCCCGCGATCCGGTGCGGGGTTTG
>CAYYCV010000229.1:0-4745 GCA_964470405.1 uncultured Caryophanales bacterium | reverse complement strand
TGAAAAACAGCTAAAGAACCAATATGGCGCACAAAGCGACGGTCATATGTTTGCGAAATAATTTCCTTGCCATGCATTCTTCCTCCTCGTGATCAAGATAAGTACTTTCCCATTTTCATTTCCATTTCGATAAAAGCAAGCCGGAAAGAAGGGAAGGCAAGCTTCCCCTCTCCCCGCCGATCGCGGGCATCGCGCTTAATTGATCACGCCAACGCCCGCATATTGGGTAACCAGCGAAGGCACATTGGCGACCGGATCCAACGAGTAGCTGTACGATGGCGTATAGCTTGTATTGGAACTCGTCGGCTGGCTGCCGGTGCAATTGTCGAATATGTTGTTCGACACGTCCCAATAACCCGGATCATCGCTGTACAAGTAGACGATCGGGTTCGTTACATTTTTAAAGTAGTTGTTTTCCGCCCGCACCTGCGCGCCCATCCGCGAATTGATGCCGGATTCGACAATGTCCACATAGTAATTGTCGTAAACATGGGCATGGCCATACCGGAAGCTCGGTACGCGCGAATTCAGGTTTTCAAACCAGTTGTGATGGTACGTGATTTTCCTGTCGTGATTGTCGCTGTCCGAGGACCCGACCAACATCGACTTCCAACTGTCATGGACGTAATTCCAGGAGAAGGTGATATATTCGGAATCCTTCTTGGCATCGAACAAACCGTCGTAATAATCCTTGTCGACGCCCTGGTACTGGTTGTACAGCTCATTGTGGTCGATCCAGATGTTGTGGGCCGGTCCTTCCACGCCGATCGCGTCCTTATCGCCCGAACGCACATTGTGAATGGTCAGATTGCGAACGATGATGTTGCTGGCTTTGTTGATTTTAATTCCGATGCCGTTCAGCACGCCGTTGGTTCCCACCCCGATGATGGAGACGTCCTCCATCTCTTTGACATACACATTGCTGTCCGGATAATTGGAGGCCGTGATCGTTCCGTTGACGTAGATGGTCAGCGGTGTGCTGGAATCTTGTTTCGCATCCAGCGCGGCCGCCAATTGGGCCCCATTGGTGACCGTTACGGTGTCGCCGCCCGCTCCGCCGGTCGTACCGCCATTCTGGGTGGCAAAACCGACAAGGTTAAAGTTGGGCGTGCCCGAGGGCGGCGAAGTCGGGGTCGGCGTCGGCGTCCCGGTGGAAGTCGGCGTTGGCGTCGGCGTTACGGTCGGCGTCGGCGTCGGAGTAGAGCTGCCGCCTGTATCGTCCACCACGATATCGTCATACTTGGTCACCGTTTTGTAGGCGACCAGCCCGATTCCGCCGGAGGCAATGCTGCTGTCGGTCGCTTGCAGCTCCAGGTTCCCGTTCACATACATTTTCAGCGAAGAACCGGACATCTCCAGCTTCACCGTATACCATGTGCCCGTGGACAAGCTGTACGATTTCGACGCCAGCGTCGAGCTGCTGCCGTTGACTTTTTTGCGCAGCTCCAGCTTGTTTCCGGCCGTCAGGGATGCGGCATAATATGTGTTCCCGTCCTGATAACGGCCGTTCACATACGCCCGGTTCGAGCCGTTGAAATTCTCGACTTTGACCTTGGCCTGCACGCTGTAGTTGGTCCAGGACGAATTGCCGGCGCCGATCCGCCCTTCCTTGGTGCTGGATGAATACAGCACGTAGTTGCCGCCGTCCGATACGACGGACCAGTCGTCATACTTGGAGCTGTCCGCCGTCCATCCGTTTGCGTTGCCGTCCGAAAAATCATCGCTGAACAAAGTCGATGCGCTCGCTGAAAAAATCACGAACAAAGACATGACTAATGCAACGCATGTAGCGACAGCAACATGTTTATTCAGTTTTTTACCCGGCATTACTTCTCCTCCTTCAACATTTTAAATTGACAAGGTGACTGCTCTCCTTAGTCAGGACTACTTCGAACGATCGTTTCCGATCTTCCAATGTAAGTGCTTTCACCTCCTTGCATACATAGAATGAGCTTGGTCACCCCCCGTTCTTGTGAATGGTAGTCCTGCATTAGCCATGTTAGAGCAACCCTTTTGTAACGACAATAATCATTTCCTCACATAGATTCCAGATCGTGGGAAACCCTTGAATTTTCGACGTTTTCGCCGCTATAATCATTTCCTCAGTTCTTTTAAAATGGTGGTAAAAAACAGGAGGGTGCCGCGCTCAAGTCCGGATCTCCGATCCATCCCCAAGCCCTGCACCGCTTTTTCATCACACTTTTGAATGAATCGATTTACGGGTGGAGTGGAATCGGAACCGGCTATACCGGTTATATAGAAGAACTACATCGGGGGAAAAGGAAGGCGGTTCTTGGGCTCTCCGCCCAGCGAATCGGAGCGATGCATGATGCCGGTATACAAATGGTGGATCAAGCCGACAACGACCGCCAGCCCGGCAGCCATCGAACCGTAAACCATCCAATGCGAGATGGGGACCAGTACGCGAACGCCCAACGCCTTGGACAACTGCAAAGTGCTGGTCGTATACATGGCGAGCGGAAACACCATCCCCCAAAACTGCGGGTCGTAGGTCAACGGGTAACGGTGATACAAATGCCGCCATATCATTAAAATGAACAACAGCGGAATCCACCAGGTGCCCGTGATCCAGAAAAACAAAGTGAATCCTTTTAAAAAGGGGGCCAGTTCAACAAGCAAGGGCCAGTCTGCGGCATGCAAAATCAGCGTGGATCCGGCCAACGTCGTAATCGCCACCGCGCCCATGTTGATCCAATAAGGAGGGGTCAGAGCGGCGAATTTCAACTCCACAAACATAAACCTGTAAAAGATGAGCGTAATAATGTTCAGATACAGCATGCAGCCCAACAAATACATGCATAATGCGAGGAATAAAATCGATTCCTTCCCGCTTCCCGCGTGGGATGCCAGCAACGTGCCCAGCACGGATACCGACTGCGTCGCCACCGCGGCGATCAGCCAAACCCCGTTGATCCCCGCGGCCAGAGCCGGTTTGTCCCGCCGCATCGTCACCGCCGCAAAAAACGCGTACATGATCACCGCCCACAGGACAATGCCGATGGCCCAGAGGCAGGCGGCAACCGCATAATCTTGGGCAACGACAATGAGCTGAGCCCCGAACACGCACGTCCCCGCGACCAAAGTAAAAAAGCCCGGCCCAAGCGTATGGCTGGACAGATCCTCGACGATGCGGGGGAAATACCGGACGAGGCGGATCAGGGTCAGGCACCACAAGGCCGTGTAAGCGACCGCGTTCAAATACAGCAACAGCCGGGCAACCGGCAGCATGCCGAAAAAAAATGCGGCGATCGATAACGCCCCCGTGGCCATCACCAGCGAAAAATACCCCGGGAAAAGCGAAGCCGCTTTTCGTTGAATAAAGTCAATCATAATAACACTCCCATTGCACGGTATCAAAGATGCGGAGCCGGACCAAATTCGGGCCCGGTTTCGAATTCATGTTCCCACGAATCCCGGCGTGCGATTGCCGCCTGTTTTTCACCACACTTCTAATAATATACTCACAACCAGCCGGGAAAGCAAAAAAATGGGCAGGACCGCCTTGAAAAACAGCCGAGAGAGGCTGCGCTCCGCTGATTCGACAGACGGCCCCGGTCGGAAAATGGGAGAAACTCAATGGAAAATGAGCAAATTTATTTTTCCATCTTCCCAAAAACATGATGGTAAACACTGGATTTTCTTGGCATATGGCTTTATAATCGAGGCAAGAGACGAAGAACGTCCCGATTTCACTTTGGCGAGTGAGTCCGGGCGTTTTTTATTTTTTATTGGAGGGGTTGAGGCAGATTGAATTTTGAAGAAGCGCACGCGTTATTTATTTCGCAGCATGGGGCAAAGAGGACGGGAGAACGCCGGGGAAGACTGGAGCGAGGGCATCGCCACGGGGAAAAGCTATTTTTAAAAAATACCTGGTGGCCGCTTTGGGGAAACTTCGACCATCTCCATCCCGAATACGAAGTGCTCGACTGGCGGGGGAGGCCGTATTTTGCCGATTTCGCCTGGCTGCCGGGATTCGTGAGACTGCTGATTGAAATCAAGGGCTTCGCCGCACACGTACGGGATATCGACAGGCAGAAATATTGCAATGAACTGAATCGGGAAACCTTTCTTTACACGATGGGATTCCACGTCATTTCTTTCGCTTACGACGACGTGGAGAAACGCCCGGATCTATGTATCGCGTTGCTGCGCATGGCGATCGATCGGTATCGGCCCGGCCGGCCTCCGGTTTCGCGGGCGCTGCTGGCCGAGAAGGAGATCATCCGGCTCGCCATCCAACTGGCCCGGCCGATTCGCCCGAAGGATGTGGCGGGCCATTTCGAGTTGGACCACAAAACAGCCGTACGCATGCTGCAGAAATTGTGCGAAAAAGGCTGGCTGTCGCCTTCCCTTCGCGGAAAAGGGGAGCGAATCGTCCGGTACGAATTGGCCCGCGACGTGATGGAGCGCTTCGACTAAGGGCTCGTTGCGAATAAGGATTCGCTGCGGTATGAGCGCCCTCTTTTTCAGGCATCGGGGGACGAATTAACGGGAGGTTTTCCCGTAGGTTTAAGCTTGCTTCGTGCGGCTTAGCCGGAAATTTAGGTGCGCTTTATCTCGTGGCGACGCCTTAACGGGAAAACTGCACGTTAAATTGACCCATTTGCCCTTGCTCCGATCGACTAGCGGGAAAAACTCCCGTTAATTTAGGCGGATTTCGGCCATTCCCTTGATAATCGCCGATTTAGATGGACTTTTTCCATTTAATTTCACTAGCGTTGCAT
>CAYYCV010000228.1:0-4805 GCA_964470405.1 uncultured Caryophanales bacterium | reverse complement strand
GTATATTTAACAATAATGCAAGGATTGTGATATGAGTGAATTTTATAACCGATGAAAAAATCCTCAAAGTGCTGCGAGGCTATAACGAATGGTGGACAACCGGAGCGATTTCAACGGATTTAACAAAACCCGTCAAACGGCTGGCCTATTATGAGGCGAAAAAAATATTCGAGCATCCTCAAATCAGAAGAGAAATTATTTTGTCCGGGCCGCGGCGCGTTGGAAAAACAACCATTATGTATCAAATGATCGCCGATTATCTAAAGAAGGGGGTTCCATCAAAGAACATCCTGTACACCTCGTTCGACCACCCTATGCTCAAATTATGCGATATAGGGAGGGTAACCGAGATTTTTCAAAACAACTTAAATCCGGACGATCGCGAGCTTTATTTATTCTTTGACGAAATACAATACGCTCAGGATTGGGATCTATGGTTAAAAACGTTATACGACCACCATCCGGGTTACCGAATTATGGCAACAGGATCGGCCAGTCCCATTCTTGCAGAGAAGACAAAAGAAAGCGGCGTGGGCCGATGGACGACCATTCGCATTCCAACGCTCTCATTTTATGAATACATCGATTTGATGGGCATTTCCAAGCCTGAATTGTCCAAAGATATTTATCCTACCGCTTTAAGCTCATTGGAGACGCCGAAATGGTCCGAGTTGATGATCCGTCTGGAGCCTTTGCAAAAACACTTCCATCGGTATTTACTGGTCGGCGGATTTCCTGAAGTGGCACGCTCGGACGATATCGAGTACGCTCAAAAGATCATTCGTGAAGATGTTGTCGACAAGGTCCTCAAAAGGGATATGGTTTCCCTGTTCCCGATACGAAACGTGGCTGAACTCGAGAAAATTTTTCTTTATCTTTGCATGGTCAGCGGAAATATCGTGGTGCAGGATACCATTGCGAAGGAAGTAGGCATTTCCAGACAAACCGTTGCAAATTATTTGGAATTTCTGGAACAGGCCAATCTCATTTACGTTAGCCAACCGACCGAGCAAACGGGAAAAAAGGTGCTTAAAGCAAAACCAAAAATCTATTTAGCCGATGCGGCCATCAGAAACGCAGTGCTCATGATCGGAGAGGAAGTGCTGACCGACACCGCTGATATGGGAATGATTATCGAAACGGCCATATACAAGCACGTCAGTTCCTTCAATTATTTGGACACGACCCAAATAGGCTATTATCGCGATTCCAAAACGGACAAAGAAATTGATATGATTGTGACCTACCGAGCCCTATCCAAAATACTAATCGAGGTCAAATATCGGGAAAACAGCACCTTATCCCGCAAAGAGGCGGTCGTTGCATGGGCGGACGACGACAAAACGGCTGCCGCCATCGTTGTGACAAAAAACAGCTCCGACTATGGCAAAACCGATCATCCTACGCGCTGTCCCATTATCAAAATCCCGGCGTTCGCTTTTCTATATCTTCTGGGCCATGCAGAAAACACAAGATATTTAGAAGCGCTTGAACACCCCTAATACCAAGCTTATCAAAAAAACATTCGTCAAACGAAGGAGAGTTCACATGACTGTGCCGGCTACGATGGAAATTGGAATCAGCACTTTTCTGGAGGCTACGCCCCACCCGGCGACGGGCGAGGTTGTCAGCCACGCCGAGCGGCTGCGCGACGCGGTGGAGGAAATCATCCTGGCCGATCAGGTCGGCCTGGACGTTTATGGAATCGGGGAGCACCACCGGCCCGATTATGCCGGCTCCGCGCCCGCCGTCGTTCTTGCGGCCGCCGCGGCCGCGACCAAGCGCATCCGGCTGACGAGCGCCGTCACCGTGCTGTCCTCGGACGACCCGGTTCGCGTGTACCAGTCGTTCGCCACCCTTGACGGCCTCTCCAACGGCCGGGCGGAAATTATGGCGGGCCGGGGCTCTTTTATCGAATCCTTCCCGCTGTTCGGCTACAACCTCGACGATTACGACGCCTTGTTCGAGGAAAAGCTGGAGCTGCTGCTTGCGATTCGATCGTCGGAAAAGGTGACCTGGCGCGGCGGCCATCGGCCCGCCATCCCCCACCTTGGGGTTTACCCGCGAGCCGTGCAGAATCCGCTACCGGTATGGATCGCCAGCGGCGGCACGCCGCAATCGGCCATTCGGGCCGGGCTGCTCGGCCTGCCGATCGCCTTCGCCATCATCGGCGGAATGCCCGAGAATTTCGCTCCGTTGGTCGAGCTCTACAAGAAGGCCGCATTGCAGGCCGGGCACAACCCGGCCGCGCTGCCGATCGCGACGCACTCGCACGGATTCGTCGCGGAAACCTCCGAACTAGCCGCCGACTTGTTCTTCCCCCCGACCCAGGCCCAGATGAACGTCATCGGGCGGGAGCGGGGATGGGCGCAGCATTACAGCCGGGCCACGTTTGACGAAGCGCGCAGCCTGCGGGGCGCCCTCTATGTCGGCAACCCCGAATACGTCGCGGAGAAAATCGTGCTGCTGCGGCAGAATTTGGGGGTTTCCCGCTTCTTCCTGCACGTAAATGTCGGCACGATGCCGCACCGCGACGTCATGCGGGCCATCGAGCTGCTCGGCACCGAAGTCGCCCCCATCGTGCGCAAGGAGCTGGCACGCATCGAAGCGCCGAAATGACCGAACGGGCACGCATCGGGAAGGATTTAATGACCGGGCGGGCACGCATCGCAAAGGCTTTACAGGGGGATTTACTGGAGGATTTACAGCAAGCTTTTCACGTGGGCGATTTCCTCGCGATGCGTGCCGTCGGCGGCTGGAGCGGTTTCGAGTATGACGGGGATGCCGCGGATGCAAGGCGAATGCAAAAACGCCCGAAACCCGTCATCCCCGATCCGGCCGCGGCCGATATTGGCGTGGCGGTCGCGTTTCGAGCCGGCGGGATAGACGGAGTCGTTCAGATGAACCGCCTTCAAATGCGCCATGTATCCCAGCCGCTCGCCTTCGCTTTGAACCCGGCTCCAATCGCCGCCGTCCCATAACCCGCCTGCAAACGCATGACACGTATCCAAACAAAACCCGATCTTGTCCGGCTCTCCGCTCAAGGAGCGAATGTGGACCATTTCCTCCATCGTCGTTCCCATCGGCGTCCCGCCTCCCGCCTGATTTTCCAGCAGCAGCAAAGCGTTTCCCCGCCACCTGCGGAGCGTCTCATCGAGAGTACAGATAATATTTTTGTAGCCCTGAACGAGATCCCTTCCCCCATATTTCCCAAAATGCACGACCAGTCCGACCGAACCGCACGCATTCGCAATATCCAGCCCATTCAGCAGCGCGTCCACCATCGGGCGATGCCGTTCTCTTTCCACGGCCAGATTTAAAGGATACGGTGAATGCCCGATGGAAAGCAGCCCTTTTTCCCTGCAAAATCGGGCGCACGCTTCGGCATCCGGAAGATGAAAAGCTTTCACATGCAAGCTCCGCGGGTTGACGGGGAAAAATTGAAAGGCGTTCGCTCCCATGCCATAAGCTTTTTTGGCCGCTTCGAGATAGCCGCCTTTGGTACTGACGTGGGCTCCGATATACATCCGATGTCCTCCTCTGCGGAAAAGTCGGTTCCCTTTCAAGGGAGTGATTCCCTTCGGGGAAGGTCGGTTCACTTTCAGGGGAACTGATTCCCTCCGGGAAAGCCGACTCCCTTTCAAGGGAACTGATTCCCTTCCGGGGAAGTTGGTTCACTGTTGGCAGCGCGCGCAATAGAAGCATTTTTTAGCGGAAACCATTTCCTTGACCAACGGCTGACCGCAGCGAACGCAAGGCTCGCCTTCCCGGTCGTAAACTCGACAACGCGAATCGAACCCGCCGGTAAGGAGGTCCCCGGGGTACAGCGGGGAATCCATGTAGCCGCCCCAGCGAATCGCCTCCCTGCATACCGAACGGATGGCCAAAAACAACCGCTCCGTCTCCTCCTCATTCAGAGAGGCACACCCCCGCGTGGGCCGCAAGCCTGCCGCAAAGCATATTTCGTCCGAATAGCAATTGCCGATCCCGGATAAAACGCTTTGATCGACCAGCGTCGCTTTCAACGTCGCCCTCCGACCCGCAAGGGATTGCCGAAATTGCCGCAAAGTGTACTCGGGCGCGAGCGGTTCGGGTCCAAGTTTTTGCAGCAGGCGGTCCGCCTCGGCGCGAGTATGTAAATGCAAATATCCGAGCCTTAAGCCGATAAAATAGAGCTTGTCCTCGCCGAAGCCGATGACGATTTGGGCGGTTCGCGCGGGCGGCAGCTTGCCGTAGAACATCGATCCGCCCAGCATTAAATGCAGAAGGAGCACTTTTCCGGAATCGAGCGCAAACAACAGATGCTTCGCCCTTCGCTCAATGGATGCGAACGAACGGCGCCGCACTTCGCTGCGAAAGCTTTCCGCCGCCAGATTAATCGATTTTTCCCTGTTCACCGTCACTTCATCAATATATCGATGCAAAATGCGTTGAGACAGCAGTTGCTTGTAGTTTTCCATTTCGGGAAGCTCCGGCATCATCCCACGCTCCATATCCGTTTGGTTTCCTTCCATTACCTTTCCCCATTCAAGGGAAACGATACCGGGGAGCGCGAGGCGACGCGGGCGAGGCAGCGCGGGCGCGACGGAGCGCAGGCGCTGCGACTGCCGAGGGCGACGCAGCAGAGCCGCGCAGGGGGCGCGGGCGAGACGGAGCGGGAGCAGCGGAGCGCAGGCGCTGCGACTGCCGAGGGCGCAGCAGCAGGGCCGCGCAGGGGGCGCGGGCGAGGCGGAGCGGGAGCAGCGGAGCGCGCGCGGGGCGCAGGCGCTGCGACTGCCGAGGACGCCGCAAGCAGAGCCGCGCGG
>CAYYCV010000227.1:3123-4858 GCA_964470405.1 uncultured Caryophanales bacterium | reverse complement strand
CTCAAAGCTGCGTCACGCAGGGAAAATGGGGCCACTTTCAGGCGAACAGATAAACCTTCGCAAGCAAACGGCAGGACCGGTGCCCGTGTTGATGACCCCAAACAACCGCCTCCACCATGGGCCGCCTGTGTCTCCGGGCCGCTTGATACCAATACCTGCAAAAGTACATCTTTTCGTGTCCTATTTTAGGCACCGGAAGGAAATACCTGCGAAAATGCAGGTATTCCTGAGCCAATCGCCGCAAACGGGGGATTGAGTGCAAAATACCTGCATTTTCACAGGTATTTCCTCCGTCATATCGTTCACGGAGAAAATAGATGCACTTTTGCAGGAATTTTACTGAAAGGGTAAAATTCAGTCCACTTTTAGGTCAAGCGGCGTCTGTGCTTGCATGATCGACGCCATGGCTCCGGTACGTGGTCTCTGTGCGGGACTGGTGTGCGGTCCCAGTGCTGGAACCAGCATGCGGCACCTGTGCTGGACCACACCGTGCGGCCCGATGGGGGTCTGGTGTGGGACCGACACGGGGGAGCCCGGGGACTGGTGTACAACCCCTGCCGAGAGGACCCCGGCACGGGACCGACGTGCTGCCCCCGCCGCGCGGACCCCGGCACGGGACTGACGTGCGACTCCTGCCGCGCAGACCCCGGTACGGAATCGGTGTGCGGCCTCAGCATGGTGTCCGGCACGGGACCGGTACGCGGTCACGGCGCCGTAGCCCCGGTGCGTGCCCGGTTCTCCATCGGCGGCCGCCTGAGGGGCAACGAAAACGGCCGCGCAAAGGTCGGCGTCGATTTTCGATCGCGGCGGCCCGGCTTTTTTCGCCATACTTTTAGGCCGCTGTAGCTGAACCGCCCCTCTCCGCATAAACATAATGCAGAGAGGAAGTGAAGGGTGCCATGGGCTTTGACAACCGCCGAGAGCACGCGCAAGATTACCCCACCGCCAGAAAAATCAGGCGCGCCTGCAACCGGGAACTGTACCGCACCATCAAAAAGCTGAAAATTTGGCTGCCTCCGGAGTCCATTATTCAAGCCGAAGACATTTATTATAGAAAGGTGGCGGCCCACCTGCACTGGATCATGGAAAACGGAAGCAACCGCCAGGCGCTGGCCGACTGGTGGGAGGAGAATGTGGCCCCGGAAATCGCCGAAATTTGGAACGTGGAGCCTCATTCCCTGGCCCGTTCTTTCCGCGAAGCTTTCGGAGGGTAGCCGCACCGATCACAACAAGCCAAATTTGCGTTTGAAGCGGGTCAATATTTTGATCCAGGACGCGCCGAACAAAGCGAGAAGCACCGCATTGGAAAGCGCATGCAATAAATCAAAATAGGCGCTGGCCGTGTAGACGGCGAGAAACTGACGCCAACCGAACGAGGAAAAAGCCGCAAACGTGTACGACAAATTCATGAGCCAACCAAACAGAAAACCCCATACAAATCCGAAAACGATTTTTCCCCCGAGCGTCCGCATCCATTTGGAATGGCGAAACAAGCCGGCCGTATAGCCGACCATGCCCCACCCCAGCATTTGCCAAGGCGTCCACGGGCCTTGTCCCAGAAACAGATTCGAAACAAGCGCCGCCAACGCCCCGATGATAAAGCCGCTTTCCGCCCCAAACACCAGCGCCGATACGATGATCACGAAGGTGGTCGGCTGCACGCTGGGGATGGCTGTGAACGGAACGCGGCTGACCGCGGCGAGAGCGATCAGCATCGCGATCATCACCGCCTCCC
>CAYYCV010000227.1:0-3113 GCA_964470405.1 uncultured Caryophanales bacterium | reverse complement strand
CCTATCCTAGCGGAGAAAGAAGGGCAGCACGGCCAGCGCCGCCAGCACCATGCTGAGCAGCAGGAAATACCGTTCGATCCAGGCGGCCGAAACCGCTGCGGCCACGACAAATACTACGATGGCCAGCATCGGCAGCAAACGTGTTTTTACCATTTGTCCCACACATCCTCCACATGCAGCACGCCCGGAATCCATCCGCGAAACAAGCGATTGGCCGTCGTAGTGTAAAAATAATTTTCGCGGAAAAACGGCCCGGGGGCCTCCGAACCGGTCACGCCCCCATCGAAGAGCATCATGCATCTTCCCGCGTAACGAGCGGCAAATTCCACATCGTGCGTCGCCATAAAAATAGTCAATCCGTTTTGATGCAATGCGGCCAGCCGTTCTCCGAGACGGCGCTTCGCATTGGGGTCCAGACCTTTCGTCGGCTCGTCGATCAGCAGCAGCTCGGGTTGGGACAGCAGCACGGCCGCCAGCGCCGCCAACTGTTTTTCGCCCCCGCTCAAATCGTACGGATGCCGGTCTTTCACCGCCTCCAGTTGGAAAACATGCAGCATTTTCTCCGCTTCCTCCTGCGCCGGGCGAAGTCCCGCAAACGCGGCGGCGTGGATCAGTTCCTCCATCACCGTATCATGGGCAAAACCGGCCATCGGATTTTGCGCCAAATAGCCGATGCAGCGACGGTATCTTTCCGGCTCCCCGATTCGATGGATCGGCCTGCCGCCATAGCGGATCGTTCCCTGCCGCGGTTTGAGCAAGCCGGCGGCCAGCCGCAGCAAAGTCGATTTGCCCGAACCGTTCCCCCCAAGCAATACGGTAAACTCCTGCGGCAAAATGTCGAAGCTTGTATTTTTCAGCACGAACGGAAGATGCTTCCCGTAGCTGAACACGACATCGCGGCAACTGAGCAGCGGCAGTCGATCATTGACGCTGGAGATGCGTCGATCCTCCGCGTCGGGTGCGCGTCGCGCGTCGATGCCCGAGACGCGTTGATCATCCACGTCGGGAACGCGTCGGTCGTTTTCATCAAGCCGGCGCTTCGGGATTTTATTTTTCTCGTTCAGCCATGATCGCCCTTCCTTCACGGTCAGCGGCATCCGCTCCGCCTCCGCCCTTTTCCCCTCCACGTGCAGATACAGCCTGGCCACCGAT
Source organism: uncultured Caryophanales bacterium (assembly GCA_964470405.1). GTDB lineage: Bacteria > Bacillota > Bacilli > Paenibacillales > CAYYCV01 > CAYYCV01. The sequence continues at coordinate 1,961 of CAYYCV010000227.1, read as the reverse complement.
GGGAGATAGCTTCGGAATGCGTTGTCTTCCTCCATCCAAACCCGCCTGACGACTTCGCGCGGCGGCCCGTCATAGCGAATTTCACCTCGTTCCATTACGATCACTCGGTCGGCCATCGGAAACACGTCTTCCAGCCGATGTTCGCTGATCAGCACGGTCATGCCGAACTCGCGGTTCAATCGCTGAACAAGCTGGAAAAATTCCTGCGCGGCAATCGGATCCAGTTGCGCGGCAGGCTCATCCAGAAGCAGTACGGCAGGCTGCATCAGCAGCACCGAAGCCAGGTTCACGATCTGCTTCTGGCCGCCCGACAACGCGTCGGTGTCCTGATAAAGCAACGGCTCCAGCCCGAAAAAATGCGACATTTCCGCGATTCGTCTGCGCATCGTTTCCAGCGGCACACCCGCATTCTCCAATGCGAATGCAAGCTCCTGCTGCACCTGTTCCGTCACGATCTGGTTGTCGGGATCCTGCATGACCATGCCGATTTGAAACGGTTGAGCTTGATCGCCTTCTCCCGACAACGACCGGCCGACGCAAATTTCTCCGCTGGCTTCGCCCGCGGGGGCCAACTCGCGTTTGATGTGCCGCAGCAGCGTGGTTTTCCCGCTGCCGGCCGGACCGACCAAAACGATGAATTCGCCCGCTTCCACCGTAAACGTAATCCGCTTCAAAGCCGCTTCCCGTTGATCGGGATAGTGAAAAGTGTACTGTTTCAGTTCAAGAACAGCCATCGCCATCTCTCCCTCCCCTCGATCGCAATCGGAATGGCAAAAAACAAAAGATACGCCGTGTATTCAAGCGGCTCCAGCGGCTTAAAGCGCCAGCCGTCCCAATCCGCGTACAGATCCCAGCGGCCGAACCCGCTCCACCACCCGGCGAAGCAAACGATCATGGCGGCAATCAGCACACATAGAATAACGCGATCGCCGCGGCTCATGCGGAAAGGATGAAACGAGCTTCGCTTCCCGCTGCCATAGCCCCGCGCATTCATCGAATCGGCGGTTTGCAGCGCTTCCTCCATCGACCAGGTGATCAAAACTTGCAACAGCTTCATCGCGTCGGACACCCGCTTTTTCGGCGGCCCGCTGAACGGGTTGATGCCGCGGGTTCGCTGGACGCTGCGGATCTGCTTCATGCGTCTGAGCAGCAACGGCGCAAACCGCAAGGACATCATGACAAGCAAAGCGCCTTTGGATGAAATTCGGGAAAACAGGTAAAGAAACTTCTGCGAGGTGATCGTGACGCGGTAGGACACGAAAACGAGCAAAATGGTCCAGATGGTCAAAGCCATCATGCCTCCGTACACAATCGATTCCAGCGTGATCGGGTTATCGCGAAAATAAAAGAGCATGTGGCTGCCGCGATGGGAGAACAGCGGGTTAACCAGGATAATAAACAATCCGGTGAACGCGTAAAGAGCCCAGCCCTGCAGGATGCGTTTTGCGCCGCCCTGCAGCAAATTAAGCAGGACCGACGACGCCAACGCCGTCGCCAGGTAGACGGGGTGGAACAGCAGCATGGTCAACAGGACCGCTCCCGCGTAATACAGAAAGGCGGGAAGCGGATGAACCGCGCGAAATCCCCCCCGGTTCAAGCTTCCCGCACGAGCGGCATTCGCGTATTCGCGATTCAGTCGCCGCTCTTCCCGCTGTCCTCGTCTTTCTTCAGCGAAAACACCCACTCGATTCGATCCCCTTCGTTTAATCGAAATTTGCCCGCGCCCCGATCGATGAATTTGCCGTTCACTTTGAATATCCAGCCGCTTTCCGTACCGCGATCGAATTCGTAGAGGTTGTCGATGCCCTCGACATAAGCCAGCGCGCCGCTGCCGCGAAATTCCATTTGAATTTTGCCGGCCCGGGTCACTCTCTTCAACACATCGAGCACAGTGTCGCCTTCCTTTATGTCAACGGCGGTTTCCGCAAAGATCGTCCAGTGATGAACATCGCCCTCAATAG
>CAYYCV010000226.1:0-4865 GCA_964470405.1 uncultured Caryophanales bacterium | reverse complement strand
CGTCATTTTTCAACTGTGTACGATTTTTTCCAAATCGAGCTGTCACAAAGTGAGCAAGAGCTTACTTTTGGGACAGTTCCTTTTTGTGTTCGACGGCCGCTAGGTTTTTATCGCCCCAGCCTTTTCCAACCGTGGATAGACGCTGCGACAAGCCCGCGTTCAATTTACGATTTGTGTATATTATCTAAAAAACTGGTTGTTAATGTGATATTTATTTTGCCGCGAAATTACTATGATGAACTTGTGCGGATAGAAACGGAAGGGTCCGGTCCATAAAAGGGTGAAAAGGGGGGATGCAAGGAGCGCGGCGTGGGACTGGCCCGGGTGTTGCACGGGGGAGGTGGTTGCTTTTTTCCTCGGAATGGGCAAGGCGTCTGATTTCGATTGTACGCAAATATAGAATGGAGGGCCAGTTATGAAAAACCGATTTTTCAAAGCGGTGCTGTGGACGATCATGGCTTCATTGTTGGTTTACGCCCCGCAAGGCTTTTTCGCCGCCTCAAAGGTGGCAGCGCTTTCAAGCTCCGATGCACAAGTGGTGGATATTTTCGGAAGAACGGTGAACGATTACGGAATCGATCTGGTCGATTGGCAAGGGTATATCGCCAATCCCTATGTGAAGCTGACCGTCAAGCCGCCCGCTAGTGCGGTATACCCGGTCACTATCACGTTGAAAGCGAGCGGAACCTCGCGCTTTATGATGGATTTGCCCAGCCAGTTGTCGGCCACCGGTGCAACCAAAACGTTGACGTTCAACAACGCTTCGGTGCAAAAGGATTTCAAGCTGGAGATTCACCCGGACCGAATCGGCGGCAATGGCGAAATCGAGAACTATACGCTGTCCATGCTGGTCGCGGAGAACAATGGGGCGAACCATACGCAAACGATCCCGATCCGCGTGCTGGACCAGGATGACAACGCGGAAACCAGCCTGCCGCTGGTGTTCGATTACCGCTTTGATACCGTCAATCACTACTTCGACGATCCGGCCATCAAAGCGGCGACGGAGCGGGCGATCAAGGACTGGTTTTACTTTTTCGAGTTTCCGCAGCCCTATGATACCGTACCGGCCGGTGCGGAAACGAATTTCGTTCCCAACGATAATTTTAACGGCAATACGACGGTAACCAACAACGCGGCCTACAATGGCGAATGGATCTTCCTGCGGGGACTCAACGATCCGTATTCCACCGGATGGTCTTCGCGCAACGGCCAGTATCACAAGATCAACGGCGTCACCGTTCCGGGGAATATCCACCGGTCTTTGGGGGCGGCGTTGGATTTTCTGCCCAACAAGACGCCGTTTACCTCGCTCAATGACGAGGATTGGTATTTGAGCGACAATTCCGGCAATTACACGGATGTGTACGGGCTGATCATGCACGAATTCGGCCACGGGTTTGCTTACAGCGATTCGTGGGGCGGCATGGCCGCGTACAAAAATTCCGGAGGGAATGCCGCGGATGTCGTGAATTACCAGAAAATGGCCGTCCCGCTGGATTCCAGCTACCACATTCCGGGGGACACGCAATACTACGATCGCTTGAGCGGCCAAACCGGAGGCTGGGGCGGCGTGTTCCCGTCCCGGAGATGGATGTTGACCAAGCTCTCGCTGTACATTGCGGAAAATGCGGGATGGAAGCTGAACAAAAATTTGACGCCGTTTCTGGCGCCGCAAATTGTGACCGATTCGCTGAGCGGCGCAACGAAAGGCCAAGCCTACAGCCAAAAGCTGTCGGCCAAGGGCGGCGTTCCGTTCTACGATTGGCAGATCACCGGCGGCTCTCTTCCTGCGGGATTAAGCCTGGACCGGTTCACCGGAACGATCGGGGGGACCGTCTCCAATACGCAATCCCAAAGCAGCTATACGTTCACCGTGCAGTTGAGGGATTACGACGAGCTGGGAACGCCGGTGACCAAGTCCTTCACGATCAACGTCGGCACAGGCGGCGGTACGCCAACGCCGACGCCGACACCGACGCCCACCCCGACGCCGACAGCCACGCCGACCCCGGCCCCGGAAATGGTCGCCAACTACCATTTCAATGAGTCCGGCGGCACATCGGCCGCCGACGCTTCGGGCAACGGCAACACGGCTGCCCTGCACGGCACGACGTCGTGGGTCACCGGACACAGCGGCAACGCGCTGAACCTCGACGGCAGCAGCGGCTATGCCACGTTGCCCACCGGCATCCTCAGCGGCGTCAGCGACTTCACCATTGCCGCCTGGGTGAAGGTGGACGCGCTGAGCGACTGGGCCCGCATCTTCGACTTCGGCACCGGCACGAACACCTACATGTTCCTCGCGCCCCGATCCGGCAGCGGAGGATTGCGGTACGCCATCACCACCGGCGGCAACGGAGCGGAGCAGCAGCTCAACTACGCGTCGGCGCTGCCTACGGGGACCTGGACGCACGTGGCCGTCACGCAGTCGGGCAACACCGGCAGGCTGTACGTGAACGGTTCGCAAGTCGCCAGCAATTCGAGCATGACGCTTCATCCGTCGAGCCTGGGCAGCACGAACCTGAACTACATCGGCAAATCGCAATGGTCCGATCCGTATCTGGACGGCGCGGTGGATGATTTTGCGATCTACAGCCGGGCGCTGAGCGCGTCGGAGATCAGCAACCTGGCCAGCGGTGGCGGCGGCGGTACCCCGAGCGACGTGGCTCCGCAGGGCACGGCGTCCACCTCTTTCGTCTCCTCGTGGGAGAGCCTGGCCGGGCTGAATGACGGGTACACCCCGACCGGTTCCAACGACAGGGGCCATGACGTGTACGGCAACTGGGACAATCCGGGCACGACGCAGTGGGTGGAATACGACTTCGGTCAAAACTACACGTTGTCGAGCACGGCTGTGTATTGGTTTGACGACGATCAGGGGATCGACTTGCCGGCGTCGTACACGATTCAATACTGGAACGGCAGCGCCTGGGCGAATGTGGGCAATCCGTCGGGCCTCGGAGTGGCGGCCAACCAGTACAACACGACCACCTTCACGCCGGTATCGACGAGCCGAATTCGCCTGAACATCACGGCGAAATCGACCACATCGACCGGGATCGAATCGTGGAGGGTTTACGGCTATTAAGACGGCTTGACGGGAGCGTTTCGGCGAATTCGGCATTTCGACCGATCCGGCATCCCGCAAAAGAACAAGGCTTCGCTGTCGGGTTCGGCGGCGGGGCCTTGTTTGCCATCTTGTATAAGATAATGATTATATACGTAATTCATGCGCTGAAATAACATGGATCATGGCGGCGGGCAATCTGTGCGCAAAGGGCCGGACAAGCAATACGGCGGCCGGCCGAATCAAGTTGACCCCAAGTTGATCCCACGTTGATCCGAATAGGAGATGGTTGTGTTGAAAAAGGTACTGGAAACCGTAGCGCCCCCCATTACTTCCTTCCCCTCGCATACCAGTCTGCTGTCCGTTATTTTTGGCAAAAAGGAATGGCAGAATTGGTTTTATTCCAACTTTATTCAATTGATCTGCATGGATGCGAGTTCGAGAAGATGTTCCCTTGATTTCTTTCCGCAAAACAGCCTGGAGAGCTGTCCCGTCATCGAGAAATATCATATCCCCAGGGACTACATATACAAGCATCATCGGGACGACCTGGAGCAGTATTTCATGCAGTTGATCGATTTGGGCTACTACCTCTTCGGAACCTTCGACGAATTTTTTATAGACCATTCTTACGCTTACGAGAAATATTCATTTCCCCATACGAATATGTTTGTCGTCGGGTATGACACGGACAACCGAACGTTTGTGCACGGCGGCTTTTTTAACCAGAGGCGGTACGCTTACTATGAGACCGGATTCGATCATTTCAAAAAGTCATTTTTGGAAATGAACCTGGAGGACGAGCTTTTTCACCATCCTCACCGGTATAACGGGCTGTTTATTTTTAAACCGAATCCGTATGCGGAATATGACTTCGATGCGAATTTGGCAAAGTCTTTGATGGAGGACTACGTCCATTCCCGCAACACCTCGGAGAAATTAAGGCTGTACGGGAAAAACAACCGCTATATTTACGGCCTGGATTGCTATGAAGTCATCAAGGTTTACATTCGAAGGCAGTCGGATTCCGAAAGGGGCGGGTTGTTGTTCGATACGGTCGTTCGCGCCCTTCATGTTTTGAAGGACCACAAGACGAGCCTGAAATATACGATTAATCATTTGTATAAGACGGACCATATCGCCAATCCCAATTATCTAGTGGAAATGGAACAAATCGAGCGGGATGCGATGATCCTGTTGAGCCATTACATCAAGTATCAATGCGCGAGAAATCGTGAATCGATGGAGAGCGTCTTCGCCCGCATAGACCGTCTGAAGGAGAAGGAAGGCCGGTATTTATCGAGGTTGCTGGAGGAGTTGTAAGCCGCTAGGCTTGGCGCAAAGGCGGGCTGCTCGATGTTTCAAACCTGTAAAAATGCACCTTTTGCGATCCTTGGCTATCGATCATCGGCTGCTTCGAGGTTGCCCGATGTAATACCTGCAAAAGTGCATCTATTTGCGGCCTGTTGCGGATGGCAATGGGGAATACCTGCAAAAGTGCAGGTATTTCGGGAGCAATTGTCGCAAGCGGGGGATTGAGTGGAGAATACCTGCACTTTTGCAGGTATTCTCCTTCGACGCGGCGTTAACGGAGGAAATAGATGCACTTTTGCAGGTATTTGAACCGGAGGTTTAACATTTGTCCGCTTTCGAATCGGGCGGCGCCTGGGCTCACGCTTGCGCAATCCGTGCCGCGCACCGGCAGCGCCGGTAGCCAGCCCGGTGGCGCCCCGCGCGTCTCGCGCACCGGCAGCGCTAGCGGCTGGCCCAGTGGCGCCTCGCGCGTCTCGCGCAC
>CAYYCV010000225.1:0-5110 GCA_964470405.1 uncultured Caryophanales bacterium | reverse complement strand
CACGCCGCTCTTCAGTCCGCCCACGTCGCTCTTCCGACCGCCCACGGCGCTCTTTAGACCGCCCACGTCACTCTTTAGACCGCCCACATCGTTCTTCAGATCGCTCACACTTTCGTTCGTCGACTTTACGATGCCGATAAGCTGCGTAATCAAATCTTCATGCCGATCCAGCCGAACTTCAATGCGATCCACCTTTTGAAGCAGCAAATCAAGCTTTTTTTCACTCATACCTCAAACCCCTAACAAGAACAAATATTCGTATTTTCTATTATATCGGGTTTTGGCGAAAAAGCAACCTTTATTTTTTTGGCGATACCGAGCGGAACGCTTGCAACTGCTCATTTAACGGCTTCGTTTGAGCGTATACCTGCTTGTAGATTCCATACAATTTTTCATATGGTTCCACATGCTCCGGGATCGGCTCGAACCTTTGGGCGTAGCGAACGAAACGCTCCGCGCACTCGGCGAGGGAAGCGAACCATCCGCATCCCGTCGCGGCCAGCATGGCCGCCCCCATCGCCGGGCCCTGCTCATTGCGCAAACCGACGACGGCGGATTGGAAAATATCGGCTTGCATTTGCAGCCACTCCGCGCTTTTCGCACCGCCGCCGATCGAAACGATCGTCTTCACTTCCGTCCCGGCCCGTCGAAGCAACTCCAGCGATTCGTTCAGCGAGAAGGTGATTCCTTCCATCACCGCCCGCGCGATATGCCCCGGGGTGTGCGCGCCGTCCAAGCCGATCAAACTGCCGCGGATGACGGAATCCGCATGCGGCGTCCGCTCGCCCGCCAAATAGGGGGTGAACAGCAATCCGCCGGCGCCGATCGGAACGTCCGCAACCGCGGCCAGAAACGCCTCGAAGCTTTGGTCCGGCGCCAGCGTTTTTTTCAGCCAATCCAGGCTGTACCCGGCGGCCAGCGTCACGCCCATCGCATAAAAAGCATCGGTTTGCGCGTGATTGAAAAAGTGAACTTTTCCGGCGAAATCTTTTTCTTCCTCCTCGAAGGACAAAATCACGCCCGACGTTCCGATGCTGCACAACGCCGCGCCTTTGGCCAAAATTCCGGCGCCGATCGCCCCGCACGCATTATCCGCGCCCCCCGCAAACACCTTGGTTTGCGCGTCCAGCCCGGTTTGGCGGGCGATATCCGGCAGCAGGCGGCCCGTATCCTCCAGCGACGCCACAAGCGGAGGGCATTTTTCAACCCCAAGCTCGAACGCGTCGCATATTTCCCGGCTCCATTGCTTCTGCATCACATCGAGCAAAAGCGTGCCCGCCGCGTCGGAAAGATCCATATGAATGCCGCCCGTCAACCGATAGCGAAGGTAATCCTTCGGCAGCAGAAAAACCGCGGCCCGTTGGAAGCATTCCGGCTCATTCTCCCGAACCCAAAGCAATTTCGGCAAGGTGAACCCTTCGAGCGCTGCATTTTTCGTGATTTGCAGCAGCTTGGGGCCCAGCTTTTGCTCTATCGCTCTGCACTGTCGCGTCGTCCTGGTGTCGTTCCAAAGAATCGCCGGCCGCAGCACCTTGCCCTGGGCATCCAGCAGAACGAGACCATGCATCTGACCGGAAAAACTGACGCCCTCGATTAGCTTCGGGTCCACAGCACACTCCGCAAGCAGTTGCCGCAAACACTCCACCGTTCCCCGGACCCAATCCTCCGGATCCTGTTCGCTGTAGCCCGGCCGGAGGTTGGTTAACGGATAGGACCTCGACGCCGTGCCGCAAATTTCCCCCTGCCGGTTGACCAGCAGCGCCTTGACGGACCCCGTCCCCAAATCAATGCCGATGACATAGCTCATGGAAAGGCCCCCTCACCCGTTAAACAAATATTCGTTCAATTCCGCTTTCACCCGTTCCAGCCGACCGGATGAATTGCGAATATCCCCATGCTCCAACGCATATTTTTCCAATTGGTGAAAATCGGTTCGCCCCTCCGCAATCTCCAATCCGATCCCGCTGCGAAAACTGCCGTAACGTTCGGCGACGATCCCCTCGATGAATTGCCCCTCGATCATTTTTGCAGCCGCTTTTAAGCCTCTGGCGAACGTATCCATCCCCGCGATATGCGCATGGAACAAATCCTCCGGCTCAAACGACGTCCTTCTAACTTTTGCGTCAAAATTAACGCCGCCCCGGCCAATCCCTCCGTTTTTCAAAATTTCATACATGGCCAGCGTCACGGCATACAAGTCCGTGGGGAATTCGTCCGTATCCCAGCCGAGCAGCAAATCGCCCTGATTCGCGTCGATGGAGCCAAGCATGCCGTGAATCCGCGCCACCCTCAGCTCATGCTCGAACGTATGGCCGGCGAGCGTGGCGTGATTCGCTTCCAGGTTCAGCTTGAAATGATCCTGGAGGCCGTGCTTTTGCAGGAAAGCGATCGCCGTGGCGGCGTCGAAATCGTACTGGTGCTTGCTCGGCTCCATCGGCTTCGGCTCGATCAAAAACTGCCCCCTAAACCCGATTTCGCCGGCATAGTCAACCGCCATCCGATAAAACCGGGCCAGATTGTTCAATTCCAGCTCCATATCCGTGTTGAGCAGCGACTCGTAGCCTTCGCGGCCCCCCCAGAACACGTAATTCTCCGCGCCCAATTCAACGGCGGTTTCAAGCCCTTTCTTCACCTGCGCTGCGGCATAGGCATATACGTCGGCGTTCGACGACGTAGCCGCGCCGTGAACGAAACGCGGGTTGGAGAACATATTGGCCGTATTCCACAGCAATTTTACACCGGTCGCTTTCATCCCTTCTTTCAATTTTGCCACAATCGCGTCGAGGTTCTGATTCGTCTCCTTCAACGACCGCCCTTCCGGCGCCACGTCGCGGTCATGAAAACAAAAATAGGGAGCGTCGATCTTTTGAAAAAATTCAAACGCGGCTTCCGCTCTCGCTTTGGCCAAATCCAGCCCGGAATAAGAGCTCCAGGGCCGAATCGCGGTCGCTTCCCCGAACGGGTCCGCCCCTCCGCCGGTCAACGTATGCCAGTAGGCGACGGCGAAGCGAAGGTGCTCCTCCATCGTTTTGCCAAGCACGACCTCCGACTTGTTGTAATGCTTAAACGCCAACGGGTTTTTCGAATCCCTGCCCTCAAATCGAACTTGGCCGACAGCCGGAAAATAACTCATTCCTTTCTCCTCCTTAGTATGAACTTGCATTTACCCTGCTCGTAGTTCCATGTTATCATCCTTTGACTTAGTTTGTCTAGTAAACAAAGTAAGTTGGTCTACTTTTTTTGTCAAAACATGATATCATAAATGAAAACAGGGTATATACGGAGGACGAAAGTGTGAAAATGACCGGCGATCTGCAGATGATGAAGCAAATTAACAAATTTATCGTATTGGATACGATTCGCGATCACTCCCCCATATCCCGAGCGGAGATTTCCGCCCAAACCGGGCTGAATAAAGCGACCGTTTCGGTTTTGGTCAACGAATGGATCGAGGAGCGACTGGTGTCGGAGACCGGCTTGGGCGAATCCAGCGGCGGGCGCAAGCCCATGATGCTGCTGTTCGAGCAGCGGGCCGGCTTTGCGATCGGCATCGATCTGGGCGTCAATTATATCCACGCCGTATTGACCGATTTCAACGGAACGATTGCAAAAGAAAAAAGGGTGCCGCTCACGGCGTTCAGCGTCGGGGAAGTGCTGGGAAAGGTCCGAAAAACGGCGCTTTCCCTGATCAAGCAAACCCCGCCTTCCCCTTACGGCGGCATCGGCATCGGCATCGGCGTTCCGGGCATCGTGGACCGGCAGGGCAACCTGCTTTCCGCGCCCAATTTGGGATGGGAGCGCATTCCGCTGCTGGAGCAACTGCAAGACGAGTTCGGGGTGGACGTTTCGATCGACAACGAGGCCAACGTCGGCGCGCTGGGGGAACTGCAATTCGGCGCGGGGCGCTCGGTTTCCAACCTGCTTTACATCAGCGTGGGGGTCGGGATTGGGGCCGGCATCGTCCTGGACGGCCAAATTTACCGCGGCGGCAGCGGCTTCGCCGGAGAAGTCGGACATATGACCCTGTTGGAAGACGGCCCGTTATGCCGCTGCGGAAACAAAGGCTGTTGGGAAACGGTGGCTTCGGAGCAGGCCTTTGCCCAAGACGCCGCGGCCGCCGCGGCCTGGCTCGGCATTGGCATAGCCAATTTGATCAACGTATTCAACCCCGATCTCGTCATTATCGGGAATCGCATTTCCACGGCGGGCGACCAGGTTCTTCGCGACATTCATCACACGCTGAATTCGCGCAGCTTGCCGTTCCAACGCAACCACGCTTCGGTCGTCCTCTCCCGGCTTGGCGCCCGCTCCGCCCCGTTGGGAGCCGCATCCATGGCGATCTCACGTTTTTTTAACGTGAAATTGAAACAATCGCAGCCATGAATGGGCATGGACGGCCATGGGCAGCTATAGACGTCATGAGCGGCTATAGACGGTCATGAGCAGCTATAAATGGCCTGAGCGGCCATGGGTAACTAGCGGCTATAGGTGCTCGGCATTCCGGTCACAGGTTTGTTACAACTTGTTTTGTTTTCGCAAAACCGGTTGATATATAATGGAATTACGATGCATTGAAAAGGGGGATTTATTTTGGGAGTCGATTTAACGGGGATCACCCCCGGTTTGATGATAACGAATGTCCTGTTCATTCTGCTGATTTTGTCGATGTTCAGCCTGGCGGTCATTCGCGCTTTTCAAACAAAATATCGCGAGATCGTCATTTACGCCGCGCTCGGTATTATTTTTTGCGTTGTCTTTTATTGGGTCCTGAACACGTGGTTTTCGTAGCGGTTGCACGGACGGCGGGCATTCGGCGCCGGTCTTCGCTTTCCGTGGCAGGGCATGGGCCTTGTTTCTCATTGCCCGCAGCAGTACACGGACTTTTAACAATTAGTTCCGCCCGCAGTTCCACCTGTAGACTTTTAACCGCCGGTTTCCGGGCTACGGATTTTCGACTTGCAGGACGGGTTTTTAGCGTTGGCTGCGAGAAAATACCTGCAAAAGTGCATTTATTTTTAGCTCATCATAGGCATCGGAGAGAAATACCTGCAAACAAAGTCAATTTCATAATTCAATCCGTGAAAGAGGGAGTGTTTGGCCCTGCCCGAAA
>CAYYCV010000224.1:0-5178 GCA_964470405.1 uncultured Caryophanales bacterium | reverse complement strand
AAGAACGGCGTATATATATGAGCGTGAACCGCTGCGGGGGATGCGAATGAATCGCAGGGGTCCCGGCGAATCCGGCGCATGGTCCGCGTTCTTCTTTCCGGCCCGGCGTTTTTGCGGCCTTCGGCTGGCGATGGCAATGCGGTGTCCTTCCGGAAAGTGCCTGGCGATCTGATAGATGCAGTGCTCCACGGATCCGCCCGCTTTCGGAGGCACCGGAATCTGCTGCGGGGCAATCATCAAGATGTCCATCGATTTCACCTCTTTTGGGAGTGTTCCGTTTATAGCATATGAAACGGTACGATGGAACGTTAGTTTCTTTGTCCACTCCGCGCGATAAACGGGTGAAATGGACGACCGGGTATGCGGCCGCGGGCCGGCGAAAGCGCGGCGCACAGGTTGGGTATGGGTTGGAGAAACGAAAAGCGGCTGCGATCGCAAACCATGCTCAAGCGCGCAGCCGCCTGTTCTTTTCGTCTCATTTCTAAATTTCCGCGATGACGGTTACGGGCGAGCTGTCCACCTGTTCGATAAACAAAGGAATGGACCAGACCGATTTGAGCTTGGCGGCGTCAACTCCTGTAAAATTCAAGTCTTCGATGATGCAGATATAATGGTCGTGGTGCTTGCCGAGCAGATATTGGTGTGCGAGCACGCCGTCCGCGCCATAGACGGGCGTCGCCAGCGAGACCCAGTCCATCGCGATCGCTTTCAGATTCGCAAAGTGATCCATTAAGTAAAGCGCGGCTTCCGAGCTGACGGAAGGCCCTTCCTCCGAATAGAGCTTCGGATTTCTTTCCCTTTCCACCGCGAACCCGCTGCGGATCATCAGCAGGTCCGCCTGGCCGATGCGGTCCGCGTGGGGTTGCAAGTCCGCCGCGGTGACTTGCTCCGACCGCCCTTTCGGAATGTCCAGCAGCAGGGGTTTGTGATAAATAAAAGTGTCCAGCGGCATCTCCGCCAGGCGCGGCCCGTCATTATTGAAGTGCCTTGGCCCGTCCATGTGGGAGCCGAAATGATTCAGCATCGTCATAAGATAAATATTGGCGTTTTTCCCGTCGTCAATTTGCGAGTAAGGTTCGATTTTCATTTTGTAGTGCCCCGGCCAACCCGGATCGCCTGCTCTCATTTCATAGGATAAGCGAGTATACATGGATGTTTTTCCCCTTTCTGTTTTTGCAGGTCTGTTCCAGCTTATTATATCAAATAATGCAATGCGCTGAAAAATGACAAATCCAAGTTTGGACAATCCATCGCGCCGAAAGGTTTATTTGTGATAAATCTGAGAAAGTAATATAATTAAAGCATATGTGTAAATAGGCGCAAATCCGTAATGATGGATGAAAATGCATTAGGAGGCAGGACATGGCCGAAGAAATACGTTCGTCATTGAAAGAAAGAGATATTGGGGCAGAAATGCGCAGTTCCTTCATGGATTATGCCATGAGTGTTATTGTAAGTCGCGCTTTACCCGATGTGAGGGACGGTTTAAAGCCGGTTCACCGCCGCATTTTGTATGCGATGTCAGAGTTGGGAATGTCCCCGGACAAGCCGTTCAAAAAATCGGCGAGAATTGTCGGGGAAGTCATCGGCAAATACCACCCGCACGGAGATTCGGCGGTATATGAAACGATGGTGCGCATGGCCCAGGATTTCAACCTCCGGTATATGCTGGTTGACGGGCACGGCAATTTTGGCTCGATTGACGGGGATTCGGCGGCGGCCATGCGGTACACGGAAGCGCGCTTGTCCAAAATCGCGATGGAACTGCTGCGCGATATTAATAAAGAAACGATCGATTTCGCACCGAACTACGATGGGGAGGAGAGCGAGCCTGTCGTGCTGCCGGCGCGTTTCCCCAATTTGCTGGTCAACGGAATTTCCGGGATCGCCGTAGGGATGGCCACCAATATTCCGCCGCACAATCTGGGCGAGGTGATCGATGGAACGCTGGCTTTGATTGAAAATCCGGATTTGACGCCGATGGATCTGATGCAGTATATCCACGGACCGGATTTTCCGACGGGCGCTTATATTCTGGGCCGTCAGGGCATTCGCCAGGCCTATGCGACGGGGCGCGGTTCGGTGACGATGCGGGCCAAAACCTTGATTGAGGAAGCCGGCGGCAAGAGCAAAATTATCGTCAACGAGCTTCCTTACCAGGTGAACAAAGCCAAACTGGTGGAAAAAATAGCGGAGCTGGTCCGCGACAAAGTGATCGACGGCATTACCGATCTGCGCGACGAATCGGACCGCAACGGCATCCGCGTTGTCGTCGAATTGAGACGCGATGTCAACCCGAACGTGGTGCTGAACAATTTGTTCCGGCACACCCCGATGCAATCCAATTTCGGGATCAATATGCTGGCGTTGGTCAACAACGAACCGAAAATTTTGAATATCCGCGACGTGTTGCATCATTATTTGCAGCATCAAATCGAAGTGATCCGCCGCAGAACCGAGTTTGATCTGAAAAGGGCGGAGGCCCGGGCCCACATCCTGGAAGGCTTGCGCATTGCGCTCGATCATCTCGACCAGGTTATCGCCCTGATCCGCGCTTCGCAGACGACGGATGAGGCCAAGGAAGGATTGATGCGCGAATTCGGGCTGAGCGTGGAGCAGGCGCAAGCTATTCTCGACATGCGGCTGCAGCGTTTGACCGGGTTGGAGCGGGAAAAAATCGAAAACGAGTATGCCGAATTGGTGAAGAAAATCGCCGAGTTTCGCGCGATCCTTGCGGACGAGCAGCTTGTCCTGAACATTATTTCCGAAGAGCTGCGCGAAATCAAAGACAAGTTCGGGGATGAGCGCCGTTCGGAAATCACGATCGGCGAAGAATCGATCCTTGATGAGGACCTGATTCCGCAGGAAGAGGTCATCATCACCATCACCCATTCCGGCTATGTCAAACGGCTCCCCGTAACGACTTACCGCAGTCAAAAGCGGGGCGGCCGGGGCGTGATCGGGATGGACACCAAGGACGACGACTTCGTCGAGCATTTGTTTGTCACGAACACGCATCACTTTCTGATGTTTTTTACGAACAAAGGCAAGGTGTACCGTCTGAAAGCGTATGAAATTCCCGATCTGAGCCGAACCGCCAGGGGGACGCCGATCATCAACCTGATCCATATCGAGCAGGGCGAGTATGTGAACGCCGTCATTCCCGTGGAGAATTTCGAGCTGGAGCGGTTTCTGTTTTTTGCGACCCGCAGCGGCGTCGTGAAGAAAACTCCGCTGGGCGACTATTCCAATATTCGCAAAGGCGGTCTGATCGCGATCAACCTGCGCGAGGATGACGAACTGATCGGGGTCCGGTTAACCGATGGCCAACAGGAGATCATCATGGGAACCCATCTCGGCATGTCGATCCGCTTCCCGGAACAGGACGTCCGTTCGATGGGCCGCAGCGCCACCGGGGTCAAGGGCATTCATATTTCGGGGAAGGACGCCGTGATCGATATGGATGTGGTTCAGGAGAACAACGACGTCCTGATCGTCACCGCCAAAGGCTACGGCAAAAGAACGCCGGTTTCCGAGTACCGCCTTCAATCGCGCGGAGGCAAAGGGATCAAAACGCTCCATGTCACGAAAAAGAACGGTCCGATCGCGGGATTGAAGGTCGTGAACGATGAAGAGGATTTGATGATCATCACTTCGTTGGGCACGCTGATTCGCACCAGCATGTCGGGCATTTCCACCATGGGCCGAAACACGCAGGGCGTTCGTCTGATCAACATCCGCGATGACGATTCCGTCGGCACGGTGGCGAAGGCGGAGAAAAGCGTCGAGCCGCCCGAAGACGAGCAGGCGTCGGACGAACAGGAAGAAACGGAATAAGTTTTCGATTTTGCCAGACGTCAACATTCAAACGGTCAAAGCGGGGTATTTGAATGGCGGTAGTTCAAGTTAGCCAATTGAAAGCGGGATGCCGGATCGTGGAGGATGTGCACACCGCTGTGGGGAATTTGCTGCTTTCCAAGGGCAAGTTCGTTACGCCAAGGGAAATCGAAATCCTCCGCGCTTTTTTCATCAAATCGGTTGTGGTCGACCAGGCCCCGCATGAGCGCAACGCGGATTCGACGGAAGCGGAGGAGGATTCCCCGGATGTGCCGAAGGTGTATCAATCGAATTTTTACAAACACTATGAACAGATGCTGCATTTGATCAAGCAAGTTTTCAAAAATTCGAGCGCGGGGGCCGCCCTGCCCATATTTGACATCCGGCGGAAGATCGAGGAATTGCTGAACCATTTGAACGAATACAGCGTGCTGACCTTTGTTCCGAAAGAGATGAACCACGGCGACTACCTGTACCATCATGCGATCAAGGTAAGCCTGACTTCCTACAAGCTGGCCAAATGGAACGGATGGACGCAGAAGGACTTGATTCCCGTGGCCATGGCCGGGCTGCTGCACGATATCGGGAATATTAAAGTGCACCTGGGGATTTTGCTTAAGAAGGGCAAGCTGACTCCTTCCGAAATCGAGGAGATCCGCAGGCACACGCTGGACGGCTACAACATATTGAAAAATGTTCATGCGATCAACGAGGGCGTTCGCTTGGCCGCATTGCAGCATCATGAAAGGGAGGACGGGTCCGGCTATCCGCTTGGGGTGAAGGGCGACAAAATCCATGCCTACGCCAAAATGGTGGCCATTGCCGATGTGTTTCATGCCATGACGAGCGAGCATCCTTACAAGGGCGCGCTTTCGGCGTATGTCGCATTGGAGGAATTGTCGAACGAAGCCTTCGGCAAGCTTGAGCCCGCCTTTGTTCAAAACTTCGTGGCCAAAGCGACTCAGTTCAACAACGGCACTTTGGTCCGCTTAAGCAACAACAGCGTCGGGGAAATTGTGTTTTCCGACCGCACTTATCCCACCCGGCCTTGGGTGAAGGTCAACGGAAACATCATTAATTTGTCCACCAACCGAAGCTTGTATATCGAGGAAGTCATCTCCAGTTGACCTTGGAGGATATCCTGTGTTATATTAATTTTCGCCGCCAAAACGCCAAAAGCGAAAAATCGATTCATTTCCAAAAAAAAGTACTTGATTCGACTAGGCGGTGTGTGATATATTAATAAAGTCGCCGAAAAGAGACGGCGGTGCAAGAAAAGCATTTTCGTTCCTTGAAAACTGAACAACGAGTGAGGAAGACGTTCTTTGTCGGCGGGTCGGC
>CAYYCV010000223.1:0-5205 GCA_964470405.1 uncultured Caryophanales bacterium | reverse complement strand
GGCGGGGGCGGCCTTGACGGGACCGGCAGGAGAGGCCGAGCCGGCCCCGACGGGGGCGGCAGAGCCAGCGGAACCGGCCTCGGCGGGGGCGGCCTTGACGGGACCGGCGGGCAGGGTCGAACCGGTCTCGCCAAGGGTGCCCGAACCAGCGGAACCGGCCTCGCCTGGGTCGGCGATCACAACGAGGCGGATTCTTTTGAGCAGTGCGGGCTCCTCCTGATCGCGCCGATAGGATGCGCTCCTGTAATTGCCCAGCAACAGGCCCTCAACCAATGCGCGCATCCCGTCTTCCGTCAGGATGCTTCTCCCCGCGCCGTCCTGCGGCGACACCGGAAGATCGAGCGTCTCCACGCGGCGCTTTACCGCCTCGCGGGCCAGACGGACGCCGGCTTGCCTTAAGGCATGAGGCGCCGCCGGGCCTTCGCCCAATCCGAGCAAAAACAAACAGGGCACTGCAATCAAGCCGTGCGTCGGCAATCGCTCCAACTGCTTCGATTGGGCCGTAAACGATTCCTTATCGTACAAATGCCGGATCGAATCCCGCAATGCGGATCCGATCCAGGCCTCCCGCGGTTCGTCTTCCTTGCAAAGAAGCAGCGCGCACGCATCCGACAAAAACGGATTGTTCCGCACCTCACTCGCGCTCCCGGGCACGAGTTGCACATCTGTCGCTTCCAACCACAACCCCTCCCCGTGATTTTCCGGTATTCCATCAGACGCCATCGAACAGACGCCATCGAAAAAAAATCCGCAGACCAAGGCAGCCACCGCCGTTTCCCGGCCCATGCCCGCCTCCGCGCCGCTTTTTTCGCTCATTTTCAAACCGGAGCTTCGTTGATTTCGTCCGATTCTTTCACAGCTTCGGCTGTCTTCATATCCTCCCGCACCTGCATCCACTGCTGCCGGCTGGCCTGGATCATGGCCGAATCCATGATTCGCTTGTCGTTCACAACCCGCGAGAACCAGCGCACCGCCTCGGAATAATTGAGCAGCCTGCGATGCAGTTCGCCCATCATATACATCAATTTTGCGCTGTTGCTGTCCTCGTTCTCAAACACTTCAACGTACGCGTCCAAGGCGAAGCGCAAAAATCGGTTTTCCTGCTCTTCGTTTCCCTTTATCCGGTGCAGCCAGGCGATATGATGCAGCAGCCCGGCGACCACCCGCATTTTCTCGCGCTTGATTTGGGCGCATACGAGCGCCAATTGGTACGTTTGCAGCGCTTCTTCCCAGCTTCTTTCCATACCGTAATCGCGCAAATCCCAGTGATCGTTCACTTTGCTTTTAAATTCCTGCTTATGCGCGTCTGCAAAACCGGTGGAAAAGTTCTCCGTGCTGGCATAGCCGCAATACGGACAAACCCGGACCAAATAAAAATCGGGATTGTGATCGCGGTAGCGCACGCAAAAATCGGTGTCGGCGCCGATCGACTTTTTGAAGCTGGTGCGAATGCGCGAAGTCGAAAAGTCCATATCGCAATAGCTGCAGTGTATTTTTACCTGATACAGCGGTTCGACCAAATGTATCCCCTCCATGAAACAGGCTGCGTTTTTAGCTGCGTTTTCCGATTTTACGGTTTTTTAGGGGAGAAATCCACGGACAAAGACGACCACGGCGTTTCTCCCATCCATGCCCAGGCTCTGCGCCGATTTTTTACCACGCGTTTAGCTGCCACACATTTAGCTGTTGGTGTTGACAAAATGATGCGCGGGACCGCTTAACCGTTCCAGCACAAACATTCTCAGTTGTTCCTCCATGCCGATTTGCTGCAAAGCCTGACTCATGCAGTCCAGCCACGCTTCCGCCCGCTCTACGGTGATTTCCACGGGCAGGTGGCGGGCTCTCATCATCGGGTGCCCGTACGCCTCGGAATACAGGGGCGGCCCGCCGAAAAACTGGTTGAGAAACAAATATTGTTTTTCCTTTACCGGCGTAATATCCTCCGGAAATAAAGGGCCGATTTTGGGATTCGCCTGCACGATCGGATAGAACGCCTCGACAATCCGGCGTACGCCGTCGGCGCCGCCAATAGCTTCATAAATGGTGAGATGCTCCGATATTTTCATATGCTACCCATCCTTGATCAAGAATTAAAAACATTATAACACTTTATATCCGAAAAGGTTCAATTGTCCGCAAAAAAATCATATGAATGGGATAAGCCTTCTTCCGATTGGAGGCAAAGGAGGAACATCCCGCAATGCGTTTCCTGCGCGTTCTGAAAGCATTCGCCCTCGTATCGGCGCTGGTTCTGTTCGCCCTGGCGCTGTTCGTCTTTGCGCCGCAATCGACCGCCGCCGCCTTGCGCGGCGTTAAGATTTGGTGGGACATTCTGTTTCCCGCCCTTTTCCCTTTCTTTGTCATATCCGAGGTGCTGCTCGGCTTCGGCATCGTCCATTTTTTCGGAACCTTGTTCGATCCGCTAATGCGCCCGCTGTTCCGCATTCCGGGAATCGGCGGTTTTGTGATGGCGATGGGCTTCGCCTCCGGATATCCGGTCGGAGCCAGGCTGACCGCGCAATTATGGGAGCAAAAGTTGATCAATCGGGAGGAGGGCGAAAGGCTGGTCGCGTTCACTTCCACGTCGGACCCGATTTTCCTGATCGGCGCCGTGTCTGTCGGTTTTTTTCAGCTTCCCGGCCTGGCCCCGCTTCTGGCGATTTCCCATTACGGAGGCGGCATTCTGACCGGGTTGCTCATGCGGTTCCACGGGGGGAAATCCCCCGCCGGGCCAACGGCGGCAAAGCGGCGGGCCCCGGGGCTTCTCCCGCTGCAAGCTTTTAAAGCGATGCACCAGGCCCGAATCCGGGACGGACGCCCGCTCGGCACGCTCATCCGGCAAGCGATTGAAACGTCCCTGAAGCTGATCTTGGTCGTCGGCGGTTTGGTCGTATTCTTTTCGGTCATACTGGAATTACTGGCCCTTACCCACATCATGGACGCATTGTACGGATTGGCGGACGCCGGAATGCGCCTTGCCGGAATGCCGCCCGCACTGACGGAGGCCGTCGTGAACGGCCTGTTTGAAGTGACGCTCGGGGCGCAAAACGCCGCCGGCGCGGGTGCGGGCGGAGGCGCGGGGGGCGCGGCGCTCGCGCCCCTCGTGCACAGGGCCGCCGCGGCCGCGTTTGTTCTGGCGTGGAGCGGGCTGTCGGTGCATGCGCAGATCGTCAGCCTGCTGACACGAACCGATCTGCGCTATCGCCCCTTTTTCTTCGCCCGCCTGCTGCACGCCGTTCTCTCCACAGCGCTCGTTTACTTGCTGTGGAAGCCGCTGAATCCAACGCCGGCGAGAGCCGCGCTATGGGTCGGGCCCGCCGCCCCGCCGTCCTACTACGCTTCATGGTCCTGGAACAGCGGGTTCATGCTGTCCGTCTCGCTGCTCGTTTCCATTTTGGCCGCGCTGCTGATTTTGTGCGCCGTTCGCGCGTTCGTTCTGTGGGTCATGCGCGTTCGCTCTGCGGGTCATGAAGGAAAATCACAGAAAAAACATTGAGTTATAAGCGAATATTGATTATGATCTAACTATGTGTTGCGGCACAACCGATGCATTCAGGAGGTACATTGTGAATTATTTCGTGGTCCATCGCGGAGACGAGCTTTCAAAACAACTGACCGAACAATTTCATCTGCTGGCTCGAGAATTTCATATGACCGAAGACGAACAATCGCCCGACGTCGTGGTGTCCATCGGCGGAGACGGCACGATGCTGCACGCCTTTCACATGTGCATCGACCGCTTGGACCAGGTGTCCTTTGTCGGAATTCACACCGGCCATCTGGGCTTTTTTGCCGATTGGAAAGCGGATGAATTCCGCGATCTGATCCAGGCGATGGCGAAGAAAGCGGACCACAAAAACTACCGTCTGGTCCAGTATCCGATTGCGGAAGTGCGGATGGTGACGGGCGAAGGGGAATCGACGCACTACGCATTGAACGAATTTACGCTGAAAGGCGACCAAACCACGTTGGTCGCCCAGCTTGACATTAACGATGAAATATTCGAAACATTCAGGGGGGACGGCATTTGCGTATCCACCCCTTCGGGCAGCACAGCCTACAACAAAAGCCTGGGCGGCGCGGTGATTCACCCGTCTCTGGAAACGATCCAGATTGCCGAAATTTCCTCGATCAACAACCGCGTATTTCGGACGCTGGGCTCTTCCATGATCCTTCCCAAGCACCACCACTGCGATATTTACCCGAAAACGACGCAAAAATTTCTGCTGTCGATCGACCAGCTTCATTTCGAGCTTCACGACATTCGCTCCATCCGGTGCCAGGTATCGGAGAAAAAAGTTCAGTTCGTCCGTTACCGGCCGTTTCCGTTCTGGACCAGAGTGAGAGAGGCGTTCATCGGCAACGACATTATCGATTAGGCATCGCCATTATCGATAAGCATCACCATTATCGATAAGCATTGCCATTACCGATTAATATCACCGTTACCGATTAATATCGCCATTATCGATAAGCATCGCCATATAAAAAAGACCTGAATAATGACCGACACTAAAAGCACCACTAAAAGCATGGCGAAAAACGGTGCGGAGGTTTGGGGCCTGTATTGAGTAGCGGTTGAATAGGGATCGAACCGACTACGGACGCATTGCCAAAGGCGGAGAATAGGGAGACGGCTGAAATTCCCGAATTACTGCAAAAGTGCATTTATTCAGAGGCTGCAACCGGCATTTTGGGAAAATACCTGCTTTTATGCAGGTATTTCAAAGCATTTCGTTCCATTCCGGGGTGAGCGTATAAAATACCTGTATTTTTGCAGCAATTTGTTCCCCGGGCATCCGATGCGTACAAATAGATGCACTTTTGCAGTAATTTGATCTTTCGGGACATTCAAATGTGCACAAAAAGGTGCGTTTTTGCAGGAATTGCAGCCCGGAGAGTCCGACCAACCCTCAAATCGCGAAAAAACACGAATGAATCAGCCGGCTTTACCGGAAAAAGAAAGCGCTAATTTCGTGACGAGCCCTTAGTTCGCGGCGCGGTTTCTGGATTGTCTGGAGTTGGCGGAACTTCCGGCGTTGCCCGGATTTTCGGAGTTCCTACGGTGTCGGGAACTTCCAGAATTTTCAGAGTGGCCGGGGTTTCCGGAATTTCTTGAGTTTCTAGTGTTTCCTGCATTGCCGGAGCTCCCCGAGTTGCCAGGATTTCCGTGGTTTCCGGAATTCCCGGAGCTTCCCGAGTTGC
>CAYYCV010000222.1:0-5278 GCA_964470405.1 uncultured Caryophanales bacterium | reverse complement strand
TGCTGTGGGACGACGGCAAAGTGGACGGGGCCGCCTTCGATACGGACGAGCAGTGGGGGAAATTCACCGCGCTGGTGAAAGCGGGGATTGCCGCCGCAAGGACGGTGGACCCGGGCATCCGCGTGATGATTCACATCGACCGGGGCGGTGATCCTCCGGCCAGCCTCCGGTTTTTCGAGCGCTTTCGGCGGCATGATGTGGCGTTCGACGTGATCGGGTTGTCTTTTTATCCGTGGTGGCATGGGACGCTGCAGGATCTGGGCGGCACGCTGCGCGCGTTGGCGCGGCGGTTCGATCAGGACATTGTGGTCGTGGAGACGGCTTATCCGTGGACGCTGAACGCCGCCGAAGCCCTCTCTTTCATCGTCGCCAAGCCGGAACAGCTTCATGCCGGTTATCCGGCGACCGTGAAGGGCCAAGCCCGGTATTTGCGGGATTTGATTTCCTTGATCAGGCAGACGCCGAACGGCAGAGGCATCGGATGGTACTATTGGGAGCCCTGCTGGATTCCATCCAAGCGGGAGTGGTCTGTCGGGCATGCGAACAACTGGGCAAACCTGACCCTGTTTGACTTCGCAGGCCGCAAGCTGGCTTCGCTCGGGGAATTCTTCACATAAATTTTGAAGCGCTTACAAAAAAGGTGGCGGGGGCATTCACCATTTGCTGAAAGGAGGAAGGGTATGAAGGATGGCGGGAAGAGTGCGTGAAAGGCGCATGGGAGTGTCGTCGGCGTTTCCGCAAAAAGGCATGAGTGAAAACGATCTATATTTTCGCGAGGAGGAATGACGATGTACAAAAAAAGTTTGTTGGGTCTGCTGTCGCTGGTGGTTTGTCTGTCCTTGTTTGTTTTCGGGTCCGCCGATTTTTCCGCCAAAGTGAATGCGGCCCCCGCGTTCGCCAAGGGCGCCGACATCAGTTGGGTTCCGGGGATGGAAGCCCAGGGGTACGTCTGGCGCGACAAAAACGGCGTACAGCGGGATATTTTGCAAATTTTAAAGGACGATTATCAGATCAATTCGGTGCGCATCCGGGTGTTTGTGAATCCGTCCGGCGATTACGGCAACGGGTATATGGACATGAATCGGGCGGCCACGCTGGCGCAGCGCGCCAAAAATCTGGGAATGCGCGTCATGCTGACGCTGCATTACAGCGATTCCTGGGCCGACCCCGGGAAGCAGACCAAGCCCGCCGCGTGGAGCGGCTACAGCTTTCAGCAGTTGATGGATGTGGTGTACAGCTATACGCGGGATGTCCTGTTCGCGATGCAAAATAAAGGCGTCACGCCGGAATGGGTGCAGATCGGCAACGAGACGAACAATGGCATGCTGTGGGACGACGGCAAAGCTTCCGTGAACATGCAAAATTACGCATGGCTCGTCAATACCGGCCATAACGCGGTCAAATCGGTCAACAGCGGGATCAAGACGGTCGTGCATTTGGCCAACGGTTACGACAACGGCCTGTTCCAGTGGAATATCGGCGGTTTGGTGAGCAATGGCGCCAACTTCGACGTGATCGCCATGTCGCTCTACCCCTCTTCCTCCAACTGGACGACCCTCAACAGCCAGGCGCTGTCCAACATGCAAAACATGATTTCCAGCTACGGGAAAGAGATCATGGTGTCGGAGGTGGGCATGGATTACGGCCACCCCGCGGAAGCCAAAAGCTTTGTCGCCGATATTGTAAGCAAGACGCAGTCCTTGTCGGGCGGTAAAGGTTTGGGCGTATTTTACTGGGAGCCGGAGGCTTACCCCAATTACAACGGCGGTTACACCAACGGGGCGTGGAACAGCAACGGCATGCCGACCGGCGCTTTGGACGGCTTCGTGCAAGGCGGGGGGAGCAGCGGCGGAAGCGGCGGCATCGACCCGAACACGTATTACAAAATCGTCAACCGCAACAGCGGCAAAGTGCTGGATGTGGACTCCAGCTCCACCGCCAACGGGGCGCAGATTATCCAATGGACGTATAGCGGAGGCTGGAACCAACAGTGGAAGTTTGTGGATGCCGGCGGCGGGTATTACAAAATCCAAAACCGCAACAGCGGCAAGCTGATGGATATTGAAGCCCATTCCACCGCGGACGGCGCGCACAATATCCAGTGGTCCGACAACGGCGGCACGAACCAGCAATGGAAATTGATCAATGCCGGCAGCGGGTATTACAAGATTCAAAACCGCAACAGCGGCAAAATACTGGACATCTCGGGCGCTTCCACCGCCAACGGCGCAATCGATATCCAATGGCCGGACAACGGCGGCTACAACCAGCAGTGGCAGATTGTGGCGGCAAATTAGACAGGACCGCCTGATCGCGCATCGGGCGTTGGAGTGATCTATCGCAAACAAGCCGTGACAACGGTCTCACCCCCGTTGATCGCGGCTTTTTGCCTGCCCGGATTGCGTCGCGATCGGCTACCAGCCGAAATCGAGCTTTTTTCCCGTTTCTACATAGGTTTTGAGGTTGCTTAAAATCATCGGCCAGCTTTCTTGCGTGCTGTCGTAAGAGGGGTGGTTTTCCGGCCATTGGTCGTTTACCAGCGTTAGCTTGGTGCAGTCGCCCGCCGTTTCCAGCGTGAGCGACACCCTCGTTTCCAACTCGGCGTGGTTGTCGCGGTACGATGGCCCGGGGTGCTCGGTGTAGCTCATGAGCCGATTCGGCTCGAAAGCCAGCACGGTTCCGTAAACATGGACCGTCTCCTCGCCGTCGTTGCCCGGTCCGACGTATTGATAAGGGGCGCCGATTTCGAAAGTCGATTGAAGTATGCTGCCGAAGAAAATCGCTTTCGTTCCTTCCGGCGAGATCAGAGCTTGCCAGACTTTGTCCGGCTTTGCGCCGATATATATGACGTATTTCAGATCCATTCGCTCTCCTCCGTTTCGCGGTGATGCAGGTTGCAGGATCGCCCTCCAACTGCTAGTCTTAATTATAGAGTAAGGAGCCGCGGAGCGTATTGTAAAAACGCGACAACGGCGGCCCGGATACGGAGGAATCCGCGTGGAATCGACCGTTTATCCAACCCATGATCCAACTGATGATCCAACCAACAGGGGCATTTTGAAGGCGGAGGCCGGCATGAAAAATTTTTCGCTCGCCCGATATCGGCCTGCCGGAGATATGGATTTTTTCGTCGAGCATTATTGGGTGGTCCGCTGGGATTTGAGGGGGCAAGCGCCTTACCGGCAGGTCATCTTGTCTTATCCCAACGTCAACTTGGCATTCGAGAAAGATCATAACGGCATTCGCGCCGGGATTTACGGCGTTCCGAAGGCCACATCCTCCCATTTCCTGCAGGGCGAGGGCACGGTGCTGGGCGTCAAATTCCGACCCGGCGGCTTTTATCCGTTCCTGAAGCGGCCCGTTTCCGGGTTGACCGGCCGGGTTCGCGGATTCCGCGACGTGTTCGGGACCGACAGCGCGGCGTTGGAGGAGCGCATTTTCGCCCGGCAGGATGGGGAACAGATGGCCCGGATCGCCGAGGAGTTCCTGCGCGGGCGCGACCCGGAGCGGGACGAAAATGTGGGGTTGATCCGACGGATCGCCCAAGCTGCCGCCGATGACCGGGAGATCGCCCGGGTGGAGGACTTGGCGGCCCGATTCGGGATCAACAAGCGCGCCTTGCAGCGCCTGTTCAGCCGTTACGTCGGCGTCGGCCCGAAGTGGGTCATCCGGCGGTACAGGCTTCAGGAAGCGGCGGAACGGATGGAGCAAGACGGCGTCCGGGACTGGGGGGAACTGTGGCAGCGTTTGGGGTATTACGATCAGGCCCATTTTATCAACGATTTTAAAGCGATCATAGGCCGATCGCCGGAAAAATATGTAAAGGAAATCGAATGGGCGCGCGGCAACGGCGCCGTTCCAAAGGAGCGAACATGAACAGGTCCACTGCATTATGCATTATTCCTTGCGGTTCCAGAAAAATATGGTCGCACGCGCCCCATCTGGGCGGCGTTGCAGCGGAGCAGGCCTATATCAGCACATATCATCGGCTGTGCAAGCAGTATGCCGGGCTGTTTTTCGATCATTGGGTGATTCTTTCGGCGAAGCACGGTTTTCTGCGGCCCGATGATCCGGTCGACGGGCCTTACGATGTCGCATTTAACCGGCCCGGTGACAAAGTCATCGGCACGGAAGCGCTCAGGGAGCAAATCGTATCGAAAAAGCTGGATACGTTTGACACCATTGTTCTCCTGGCCGGCCGGAAGTACAGGAAGCCCGTCACCGAAGCTTTCGGCGTCGGTCCGAGCATCCTGTTTCCGTTTGAGCGTTACAAGGGCATCGGCTACATCCAGCAGGCGCTCAAGGCGGCGGTGCTGAACCGCGAACCGTTGCATTGACCCGGCCGCGAATGAGCGGCTGCGAATGAACGACACGGTTATGAATGCACGGCTGCAAATGAACGGTTATGAATGAACGGCTATGAATGCCCGGCTACGAATGAACGGCTTTCGATATCGCTGCGGGGATGTGCCGGGAGCGAGCGGTATGGGCTGTTCGGACGCTTTTATGGAACGGTTGATCTTACGGGAGAACAGTTTGTCTGGATGAAGGAACGGTTGATCGAACGAAGGGAACAGTTTGTCTAGATGAAAAATCGGATTGTTCGGATGACAACTAGTTGGCTGAATGACATCAGTGTCCTTTGTTTTCGATATTTTCAATAGCATGCTCTATGATTGTTTTTATTTTCAGCAAATTTATTAGTGAAACTGCCTGGTTTGGACATTATGTACATAGGGCGCGCTTTGAGGAATGTTGTTGTTCCCGAGTATCAGGCGTGATTTCGTTGAAACATTAACGGGAAAACTTCCCGTTAAATCGGCCCATACAAGATAATAAATCTTTTTAACAGGAAAACCTCCTTTTAATTTTCGCATTTTTCCAGAATGGTGTTGATATTGCCGGGATTAAAGGGAGTTTTTCCAGTTAGTTCGAGCAGGAATGCCGATATAGCCAAAATAACGGGACTTTTTCCCGTTAGCTTTTTCCGTTGACTCTTTCCGGGAATGGTAGCATACCCCATTGCCGGGTAGATTGGGCAATCCACATCGGTGGTTTGCTTGCACGTCGGCCGGAGAGCCAATGCGGCAACGGTGATGCATTCGACGGCTTTCCGGCGCGGCTGCCGACGGTCACAGAATGACGGCGATTATGGGAAGGATGGCGGCCTCAGCATTTAATTCAACCGTAACGAGAAGGATATCCGCATGGCAAAACGCAGCGAGGCGTACTTTGATAATTTGGAAGAAAAGTTATATTTTAATGTTATATACTATAT
>CAYYCV010000221.1:0-5356 GCA_964470405.1 uncultured Caryophanales bacterium | reverse complement strand
AGCACCCCGTTTGCGGCGATTGGTCGTGAAATACCTGCATTATCGCAGGTATTTTCCCACGACGCCCGAAACACGACCCAAATAGATGCACTTTTGCAGGTATTGGCGCCAAGCGGGCACGAAACGCGGACAGCCTATGGCGGGGATGGCAAAAGGTACATTTTTGCAGGCTCCGATATCTTCAGCCCAATCCGCAGTCACGCACGACCCGCTCCGCCTCCCCCACACATCCGCACAATCGGCTCATCCTTCACGACCTGCACGCGGCCTGTATACCCTTTCCTAAAATTGGTAAAAAATAGGCGGTTGCGCAGAAACGGCTTGCGCAAAAACAGCATACGCGAGACGGCCTGCGTGAGAACAGCTTGCGCAAAAACAGCCTGCCCAAGACGGCCGGCGCGGGAACAGCCTGCGCAAAAACAGCCTGCCCAAGACGGCCGGCGCGGGAACAACCCGCACCCCCGCAGGCGAACAGCCCATGGCGCGCCTACGGCGCTTGCCGAACGCATGGATTTCCAACCCGCCGCATTGACCGCCCGTGCCGTTTTATTTTATACTTATATCCATGAATAGTACATCTAGTGAACTATCTTGAGGTGATCCCTGATGGAAAGCACGAAACTGGACAGTTTGATCAGGAGATACGAAGAGGTGTATTTCTTTGCCACCCGCAAAATATTCGCCCTGATTTCCGAGCAGGTGCAGGATGATCTCACCACGGAGCAGTACTTCGCCCTGCGCCACGTTCGCCGGTTCGGGCCGTGCAGCTCCTCGGACTTGGCGCTTCACTGCAACGTGAACCGCAGCGCCATCACCGCCATGGTGGATCGGCTGGCAAGCAAAAGCTACATCCGGCGCGCCCGCGACCGTCAGGACCGGCGGGTGATCCGCCTCCACTGCACCGCAAAAGGCGAAACCGTGATCGCCCGGGGGGAAGAAAAAATCAGAAAATTCGTACAATCTTATCTTCAGGAGTTGGAGGAACATGAAATGGAACAATTTATCCGAATTTACGAAAAGATCGCGGCCATCATACAGCATCCCGGGGAGGGAAATTGACGCATGAAAACCATCATCAAGCTGCGTTGGCTCCTGCTGATCATATGGATCGGCGGCCTGGTTCTGCTGCTCGGGACCGCTCCCGATATGCAAAATCTGGTGCGCGAAAAGGGTGTCATCACGGTGCCCGAAGGGTATTCATCGGCGACGGCCAACCGAATTCTGAATGACAGCAAACCGGAGCAAGCCGATCAAATGGCGATTGTGCTGGTATTTCATCACGAGCAAGGCTTGTCCGACAGCGATCGCGGAGAAATTCAGGCCGCGGTGCAGCGGATGAGGCAGAACAGCGAACGGCTCGGCATCACCAGCCTGCTCTCTCCCCTCGACAGCCCGCTGCTGGCCGCGCAAATGACGGCCAAAGACGGGCGAACGATGATCGTCTCGCTCGGCGTGGAACCGCGCAACCGCGATGCGGCCCAGATTCGCACCGATCTGAACGAGGAGTTGAAAGACGTTCAGATCGAGCATTATTTAACGGGATCGGGACTGATCGATGAGGATGTCGTGCTCAGTTCGCAAAAAGGCTTGAAGCGCACCGAATCGATCACGGTCGTCTTTATTCTCGCTATCCTGCTGCTCGTATTTCGCTCGGCCGTGGCGCCGCTGATCCCGCTCCTCTCCGTCGGCATCAGCTATGTCGCCAGCCAATCCATCGTGGCTTTCCTGGTGGACCAGTGGGGATTTCCCTTGTCCACCTTCACCCAGATTTTCATGGTGGCTGTGATGTTCGGGATCGGCACGGATTACTGCATTTTATTGTTGAGTCGGTTTAAAGAGGAAATCGCTTCGGGCAAAAATAAAGCGGAAGCTGTCATTCATACTTATCGCACGGCGGGCAAAACGGTGTTTTTCAGCGGATTGGCCGCGCTCGTCGGCTTTGCGATCATCGGGCTGGCCCATTTCAAGCTGTACCAATCGGCCATGGCGGTAGCTGTCGGCGTAGGCGTGCTGCTGATCGCGCTCATGACGCTGGTTCCGTTCTTTATGATGCTGTTCGGCAAAGGCATTTTCTGGCCGACGCGCAACAGGGGATTGCAGCATAAAAACAGCAAGCTGTGGGGAGCGGCGGGCCATTTTTCCTGGAAAAGGCCGCTGGTGGCGCTCGCGATCGTCGCCGCAATCGCCATACCGCTGCTTGCTTCTTACAACGGCACCCTGTCTTTTGACTCGCTGGACGATCTTGGCGACAGCTACGACTCGGTGAAAGGATTCAACCGGATTGCCAACGGCTTTGGACCCGGCGAAGCCATGCCGACCCAGATCGTGCTGAAAAGCGATCACCCCATGGATACCGGGGAAGACCTTGCCGCGATCGAGAAAATCAGCGCCGCGGTAGCGCAACTGCCCGGCGTGGAGAAAGTGCGCAGCGCCACGCGGCCCATGGGCGAGCCGATGCAAGCGGCCGGCATGCAGGCCGGTTCGCAGATCGGTTTGCAAACCGATCCACAGGCTGGCTCGCAGGCTGATCCGCAGGCCGACTTGCAGGTTGACTCACAAGCTGATTCACAGGCCAATTTGCAAGCTGACTCGCAGGCCGATCCACAAGCAAACTTGCAGGCTGACCCGCAGGCCGGCCCGATGGTTATCCCAGACGAGATGATCCGGCAACCGGATTTTCAACTGGTTTTGAATAACTATATGCCCGGCGATCGGACCGTTACGACGCTCCAGGTGATTTTGAACCAATATCCCTATTCCGATCAGGCTTTGGATACGGCGGAGCAAATCAATCGGATCGTGGCTCCGTCCTTGCGGGGCACCAGCCTGGAAGGAGCGGATTATGGGGTTGGCGGCATCACGGGAACCTATTCGGATCTGCGCTCGATATCGAACTCGGACTACAAGCGGACCGTGACGCTGATGCTGATCGGCATCGCCCTGATTTTGATCATTCTGCTCCGTTCGCTGGTCATGCCGCTGTATCTGATCGCGTCGCTGTTGCTGTGCTATTTTACATCCATGGCCGTGACCGAACTGATCTTTACGCGAATTTTTGATTACTCCGGCATCAGTTGGACGATCCCATTCTTCGGCTTCGTTCTGCTGATGGCGCTCGGCGTCGACTACAGCATTTTCCTGATGGACCGCTTCAACGAATACCGCCATATGACCGTCCAGGAAGCGCTGCTGCTGGCGATGAGAAAAATGGGCACGGTGATCTTCTCCGCGGCGATCATTCTGGCGGGAACTTTCGCGGCCATGCTGCCGTCCGGCGTGCTCTCCCTGCTCCAGGTGGCCACCGCGGTGTTAACGGGGCTGCTGCTGTACGCGCTCGTGTTCCTCCCCCTTTTCGTCCCGGTGATGGTGCGCCTGTTCGGGCGGGCCAACTGGTGGCCGTTTAAGCCCGGCCGGTCGGAAACGCAAGCCGAAACAGCCGAAAGCCGGCCTTCGGGAGGCGGATCGTCATGACCCGGCAGACGCTGCTGTTCGATTTGGACGATACGCTGATTCACTGCAATAAATACTTTATTCTCACGATCAAAAAATTCGCCAACCAGATGAAGGACTGGTTCGCCGAACACCGGATCGATATCCGCAAGCTAAAACAAAAACAGCTTGAGTTGGATCTGATCGGCATCCAGCAGCACGGATTCCTGAAGGAACGCTTCCCCGAATCCCTGGTTGAAACGTACCATTACTATGCGGCTCACACAGGTCGGCCGGTCGATCCACGGGAAACGGAGTATTTGTACCAACTTGGCAATTCGGTGTACGAATACGAATACGAGCCGTACCCCGATATGGAAAAAACGCTGCAAGACCTGCAGGGCCGGGGCCACCAGCTTTATCTGTACACCGGGGGAGATGTCGAGGTGCAGACGGCCAAAGTAAAGCAGTTAAAGCTGGAGCGTTACTTTGCGGATCGGGTATTCATCTCCCGTCATAAATCGACAGACGCGTTGGAGCGCATTTTGAACCGGTTTGGGTTGGACCGCGAGACGACCTGGATGATCGGCAATTCGGCTCGAACCGACGCGCTTCCCGCATTGGAAGCCGGCATTCACTGTATTCACATCCCCTGCGAGAAGGACTGGGAATTCAACACGATTCACATCGATATCGAGCCGAAGGGCGTCTTCGTGCAGTTGGGTTCGCTAAAAGAAGTGCCGCGGACGATCGACCGGTACATTCAAAACAAATAAACGGCCGCGGCCACGTTCCTGCGCCCCGCCCCGTTATCTTCGCCGGCCTCTTTGCCGGCTTTTTTTATTTTTTTCCGTCAGCTTTCCGTTCACCTTCCGCCGACTTTCTGCCAACCTTCCGCCGGCTTTCCCGCAACTTTTCCACCGGCCTTTTCGTTCACCTTTTGCGGCTTTTCGTCAACCTTTTTGCCGGTCTTTTCGGGCTGGTTGTTTTTTTATGTATATCGCGAACGCAATTGGAGAAATATAACGATGAATCAACATACAACAAAAAAAGGAGATGCACTCAAGTGAAGAAATTAACCATTCTCACCCTGGTTGTCATGATATTCGCCATCGTCGGGGTACAAGCCGCTATGGCAGCCGGCGATACTGCGGCAACTGCAACCAACACGAATACCATGAGCGCAAAGGGAATGAATACGACGGGAACCGGGGTGGACGGAACGCGCGCGGTCACGCCAAATCCTTACGACACGACCAATACTTACAACAACTACAGAACCAATCCGAACAATTACGACACGTACCGGGACAATACCTTCCGGACCAACGCGGTCAACAACGGCGCCAACTGGGGCTGGCTGGGGCTGCTTGGATTGATCGGTCTGGCCGGTTTGATGGGCAGAAATCGCAACCCGAACCCCGATCGTTGAGCGGAAAATCAAGCATCGAAGAGGCTGTCTCCCACGGGGGACGGCCTTTTTTCGCTCCATCGTTCACGCCATCGTTCAAATTTTCGACCCGCGCAAATGAAACTTTTGGAGACGGGTGTCGTCTAATTTTTAGAAGGATGTTGACGAATCGCCAAAGACGGGGAAACGGGGAGACGATCGAAATTCCCGAATTCCTGCAAAAGTGCATGTATTCGCGGGCTTCGACGGGCATTTTGAGAAAATACCTGCTTTTGTGCAGGTATTTCAAAGCATCCCGCATCATTCCGACGCGAACGCATAAAATACATGCCTTTTTGCAGGTATTCGATCTTCCGGGCATCCGATGTGTATAAATAGATGCACTTTTGCAGTAATTTTAGTCCAAAGAGGCCGACCGGCTCCCAAATCGAGAACCGTATCCGATGCCGCCCCACGGAACGGGGATTTCCGCGTATATTTTGCCTGACCGGGTAAGAGTTCGTGCCATCGGCGATC
>CAYYCV010000220.1:0-5394 GCA_964470405.1 uncultured Caryophanales bacterium | reverse complement strand
GCTCTACGGGGCGGTGCGGGGATAGAAACGGAATTTGTCACTCAAGATTTACAACGTTCGGATGTGATATCGGATGTGATAAAAGAAAGCGAATATGCCGAAAGCAAAAGTTATCGAGACATTCCCATTGGAAAATATCTTATTATTTTACAGACTATTCAGGCTTATATAGAATGATTTCATGCTGATCTTTTTTTCAAATAAAAACATAATACGACAATATTCGCTATGGTAAATAGTTACATATTAAGTTACAATAAAAATGTTTTTTCGCATAGATGGACTGTGGAAGGCTGAAAATTAGATTTTGAAATTTGCGAACCAGATGTATATCGAGCACTGATGGTGTAATTCGGCGAGATTGTGTACCACATGCATCACTGCTGTTATGAAGTCGTTAAATGTTTCGAGTATTGAGATGTCCGTTGATTTTTATCAATATTTTATCAATATTATGACCCTGAAACAGGAA
Organism: uncultured Caryophanales bacterium; assembly: GCA_964470405.1. Classification (GTDB taxonomy): domain Bacteria; phylum Bacillota; class Bacilli; order Paenibacillales; family CAYYCV01; genus CAYYCV01. Next base: position 4,922 of record CAYYCV010000220.1, on the reverse strand, counting down.
GGTTTATTAATGAGGATAGTTATGAGGGGAACCTCACGAATCCTCTGACACGAAATCTCTACACATATGTTGGGAACAACCCGTTGACGAGTATTGATCCGAGTGGGCATATGTGTGTTTCTGCGGATGGGAAGTATTCCCACAGTGGTGCTTGTGTCGGAGATGAGAATGGAAACACCTCCAACTCGTATTATCTCGATGATAACACCGTGAACGGAATATTGGCCAACTCCAATAGTTCAGTTGATACTACCCAATTAGTTCTGCAATCGGGAACCCAATGGGATGAATATCTCGCACAACCGAATATCATGTATGGGGATAATACTCCACTAAAGAGAGAAGGGTGGACTGCTCGAAAGGATAAATTTCAAGGTAGGGGTAATCAAGGTGTTAAAGAAGAACATATTCACGTTAAGTCGCCTAATGGTGACATATATGTGCAAAAGGATACTGGCGAACCATCACATAAAAACAAAGCACTCTCAGACCCTCCGAACTGGGTGAAAAAAGAGTTGCAGAAGAAGTTTGGCTGGGATTGGGACGGGAAAGCGAACGATTGGTATGAGAAACAACTGCAAAACACCCCATCTACTCAAAATATTATACCCGTTGTTCCAGGCCCTATTCCCATGCCTGAAATGCCGATACCTGAAATACCATTCCCAGAATTTCCGATTCCCGAGTTTATTCCGATATTTTAATTGGAGGCCAGGATGCAGTACTATACTTCTGAACTATGGGCAAGTATAAATAGTTTCAATCAAGCGGAAAGAGAAACAGCAGATGAAATGTGGGACGCGAACAACCGGCGATACTACGAAAGACTTGAGCAACTGGGGGATAGATTATCCCAGAAAGCACATCGATTCTTTATGGATGAGAGCGTGCATGATTTTGAGTTGAGAAACTTCGAGATCATCCATGCGGAACGGGGACAAAAGAACTTGGTGCAGGTCAATCTGACAATCACGGATGGCGAAAAGACGCTGTTGTTAAAGTTTAAGAGAGTAGTAAAAATCCTGATGAATTATGAGCAGGAGTCCAAGGTAGTCGGCTATGACGATATTGGATATTTGGAACTGCTGGACGTGGACGAGGAATTCCTATCCTTTGAACTTCTATTCGCTTCGGATGCGTCGATTTATCTCAAGTTTCCGAATAAGCAAGTGTTTATAGAAAGAGTGAAATGATCCATTTATTGATATGTAGGGCTTGCTGAATGCGAATCTGAAAACCGCATAGAAACCAAATGAATTATCTTTTCAAAAAAGAATGGACATGGACTACATTTAAGGCCACAGAAAATTGGACTCATGAACATTGTGATTTTTGTTGGGAGAAAATCGAGGATTCAACAAAAGCTTATGCTACTGGCGATCGGAGTCATTGGGTATGTGCGGCCTGCTACAAAGATTTTAAAGATTTGTTTCATTGGGCGGTCAAGTAGACGAACAATTACAGCAGGAAAACGACTCGCCAGCGCATTTTCCGGCTCATTTTTCACGCCTGCGGAGTGTAAGAGGCAAGTTATAATTGTCCTTTAGCCCAATGAGATTGAAAGGTATGAACAGGACCGCAGCAACGATACGATTAGGTTGGTTTTCGCACGGCTTTCCGATATAATGAGGGCAGAATTTGTCGGGGAAGGAGCAGGCCGATGCAATACCGAAGGTTGGGAAGAAGCGGGCTGAAGGTGAGCGAGATCAGTCTGGGAAGCTGGTTGACCTACGGCAACTCGACGGAGAAGGAAACCGCCGTTCAGACGATCGACAAAGCGTATGAATTGGGCGTCAATTTTTTTGATACGGCCAATGTGTACAATTTCGGGGAAGCCGAGAAAGTGGTCGGGGAAGCGCTGCGCAAATATCCGCGCGAGTCCTACGTGGTTACGTCCAAAGTGTTCTGGCCGATGGGGCAGGGACCCAACGACAGGGGGCTGTCGCGAAAACACGTTTTCGAACAGGCGCATGCCTCGTTGAAACGGCTGGGGACGGATTATATCGACATTTATTACTGCCATCGCTACGATCCGGAAACGCCCGTCGAAGAAACGCTGCGCACGATGGAAGATTTGGTGCGTCAGGGCAAAGTGCTCTATGTCGGCGTCAGCGAGTGGTCAGCCGCCCAGATTGAAGAAGCGCTCCATACGGCGGACCGTTATTTGCTGGAGCGCATTGTCGTGAATCAGCCCGAATACAGCATGCTGCACCGCCACATCGAACGGGAGGTGATTCCGCTTTGCAGTAAAAACGGGGTTGCCCAAGTGGTGTTTTCTCCGCTGGCGCAAGGCGTTTTGACCGGAAAATACGGGCGCGGCGGCGAACTCCCCGCGGGAAGCCGCGCAGTCGATCCGAAAGCCAATCAATTTATCGGAAGATTTCTTCGGGATGACCTATTCGCCAAAGTGGAGCGGATGCAGTCGATCGCAAAACGGCTGGAACTGACCCTGCCGCAGTTGGCCATCGCCTGGATTCTCAGGCAGCCGAATGTCGCCAGCGCTTTGGTCGGGGCGTCCCGGCCGGGCCAGATCGAGGAGAACGTCCGGGCTTCGGGCGTTGAACTGCCGCCGAAGGCCCTCCGGGAAGTGGAAGAGATTTTGTCGTGATGACGGACATGGACGGCGGCTTTCAGTGGCCTTCCCGGTTGCAGATCATCGATGCGACGGCGGAAAGCGGCGGCTTGGAGCCGCTGTTTCCGTTCGCTTTCGATGAAGTTTACTGCGGGGAGATGAGCGGCGGCGCGGCTCCGGCGGTGCATATATGGCAGCATCCCCGCGCGTTCGTGCTGGGATTGCGCGACCGCAGGCTGCCCTGTGCGCTGCAAGCGATGCAGCGGTTGGAGCGGCAAGGGTATGCCGTAGCCGTGAGAAGCTCCGGCGGCGCCGCGGTTCCGCTAGATTCCGGCGTCGTGAACATCTCCCTGCTCCTTCCGGCGGAGCCGGGGCAGATTGAGATTCACCGCGATTTTGAAACGATGCGGCGGCTGATTTCAGACGTGCTGGCCGAACGGGGAGGCGGCGCCGCGACGAAGGGCGAAATCCGGGGCTCGTATTGCCCGGGTGAATTCGACCTGAGCATGCGCGGAATGAAATTTTGCGGGATAGCGCAAAGAAGGAAGCTGCGTGCTTTTGCGGTGCAGGCCTTTGTCGCGGTGGCAGGGCCGGGAAGACAGCGGGCGGAAACCGCGCTCGCGTTTTACCGGGTGGCCGCCGCCGGCGCGGACCCGTCGCAATTCCCCTCGGTTCGTCCCGAGGTGATGGCCAGCCTGTCCGAGCTGCAGCAAGAGCAAGGGTGGACTGCCGCCGGATTTATCGACGCGCTGAAGCGCAGCCTTGCCAGGCGGACGGATGCGGTCGTGCGGCGGGGGTATCCCCCGATGTGGAAAGAGGCGGTTGGAGCGGTGGTCAGGCAGATGAAGGAACGGTATGACCGGGGGTGAGCCCGGCGAACCGGAAGCATCCCGTTCCGACGAACCGGAAGAATCCCGTTCCGACGAACCGGTGGCATCCCGTTCCGGCGAATCGGAGGCATCCGTTCCGGCGAATCGGAAGCATCCCGTTCCGTTGCGAAGGGCAACCGATGGGCGGAAAAATCGACTCGTTGAAGGCCGCTCCGATCACTGCAGGAAATACTTCAGCGCTTGCGGCAATTGCTTCTGCCAAAATCCCCAAATATGACGGCCCTCTGTTTCCTTCACGGACAGGCGGGCCTTTCTTATTCTCAGCGCATCCGCCATTTGGCGATGCATGGACAGAAAATCAAACGTGCCGCGTTCGGTCTGCACCTCGCTCTCGTCCAGCCCGATCACCATATACAAGCGCAGCGGCGACAAGTCCCGCTCACGGGCCGCCCGTTGCCGCACGGAGGTGATGAAAGCGCCGGACAGTGAAATCAGGCGCGGATAACGTTCCGGATGCTCCAGCGCCAGGTGCAGGGAAAAAGCCGCTCCCAGCGAGATTCCTGCCAATATGCGCCCGTCGCCGTGCTGGCTGACCGGGAAATGCCGCTCGATATAAGGAACCAGTTCCTCGTCGAAAAACAGGCTGTAAGCCTGAAACTGCCGCCCTTCCGGCATGTATTCCTGCGCTCTCCGTTTTTTATCCACATCCACCCCGACAATGATCGCCGGCCGCAGCCCTTCGTCGAGCATCAACCGCATGGCGTGGGTGGCGATTCGCCCCATGCGGAAGAAATCCTCTCCATCCTGGCAGTAAATGACCGGATAGATGTTTTCCTCATTGTAATCAGGCGGCAGAAACACGCGCACCGATCGGGGTTCGTCGAGCAGCCGCGAAGGGATCTGTTTTTTGATAACGGTTCTTTGATAGTAACGCCGGGCATCCGTATCCATTCATGAAACGCCTCCGTTTCGGTTAAGCTAACGGTGTGAAATGCGCCTCTTGGCAAAATCAGGCGCTTTTGAAGACGTCGGCACCGTCGGTCCGGCGGCTTGACGGTTTGGTTAATTCCGCGAACTTTGTTTGCTGAGAACTTTACCTCATTGCTCGCGCGTTTGCAAGCCGGCTTGGCCGCGTTTGCGGGCTGGCTCGGCAGGCGATTGCGGGCCGGTTCGGCCGCGTTTGCGGGCCGGTTTGGCAGGCGATTGCGGGCCGGTTCGGTTGCATTTGCAGGTTTGACTCGGCTGGATGCGCTAACGAACCCAAGCAGCCTTATTTGCCGATTTTTCCGACTTGGGATAACGTAACGAACCGGAAACACGCTATTTGCTCCAAATCGACGAAAAATGAACAGATATCCGGTGAATAGAACGCATGGTGTTCGTTAAAATTGAAAATGTGCCTGTAAAGCGGAAATAACGATTCCTCGGTTCGTTAACGCGGAGCGGATTCCGCAAATATCCAATCTGTCGCAAATATCCAAAACTGTACTATACAATGAAATAATCTGTTATAGTATAAA
>CAYYCV010000219.1:0-5517 GCA_964470405.1 uncultured Caryophanales bacterium | reverse complement strand
ATCTATACATTTGTGATTATTTCTCAAATTTTAAGAATTAATTTTATTAATATGCCCAATCGAATGTATAAATAAACGAAAATAACTCAATCTTGTGTTTCGAAATGATGACCGGCGATCGTTCCGAGAAGGCATAGATGAATGAGCCGTTTTGCCGGATAATGAAATCAACAGGAAGGAGCCAATGATCGATGAATGCGAGTGTCAAGGGATTCGGGCGTGTTGTTCGTGCTGTTCGATATGGCGCGCAAGCTGGGGGTGCAGGCGGGGAGCATATATAACGCCAGAAAAATGGATCAGGCCGAAGCGACGCGGACGCTGGTCCATTGCAAGGAATGGGCGCGGGAAGTCATCGAGGCGATCGCGGACGCCCAATTGCAGACTCGGGGGCAAGCGCTTGTGATCGAGAAGATCCACTCCTTCATCGACGCGCATCTGTGCGAAGAATTCAGCAGGGAGGACATTGCCGGGCACGTTCATTTGAACCCGGTTTACTTGTCGCGCATGTACAAGAAAGAAACGGGGGTTTCCTTAACCGATTGCATCCAGGACAAGCGGATGGAATTGGCGAAGAAGCACCTTATAGAAACCCCTTATAAAATCACGACGATCATGGAGATGATCGGGTATCAAAGTCCGTCCCATTTCACGCAATTGTTTAAAAAGGCCTTTAAAATGACGCCGCAGGAATTCAGGAAATATCACCGGGGTCCATAAGTCGGTGTATTTCGTATTTTATTGTCCTTCCATCCGGCTCATTTCGAACTCCTCGCATTCCTTGGAGCAGAACAGATTATACTTTCGCTCGCACTCTTCACAGCAGATGTGCTGTCTGTGGCAGTAATCGTTCGCGCAGTTGACGTAGCGGTCCTCCGGCTTGCCGCAGCGGTAGCACTTGCCCACGACGACATCCTCCTCCGTGCGATTGACGGGCACGGAAATTCTCTCGTCGAAAACGTAGCATTTCCCGTCATACAGCCGGCCTTGTACCTCGGGGTCCTTGCCGTAGGTGACGATTCCGCCATCCAGTTGGAACACATCCTTGAAGCCTTCCTTGAGCAGAAAGCCGGTCAGTTTTTCACAGCGGATGCCGCCGGTGCAATAGGCGAGCACCGTTTTGTCCTTGTGCTGGCTCAGATTTTCGCGAATCCAGCCGGGAAATTCACGGAATGCCTCCACGTCCGGGCGGATCGCGTGGCGGAAATGGCCGATGTCGTATTCGTAGTCGTTCCTTCCGTCGATCACGAGGACGTCCTCACGCTGCAAATATTCGTAAAATTGTTTGGGCGTCAAATGCTTCCCCGTCAGTTTGTTGGGGTCAATGTCGTCTTCCAGGCCAAAGGTCACGATTTCCTTGCGCGGACGGACAAACATTTTTTTGAACGCGTGGCGGTCCGATTCGTCCATTTTGAACGTCATATCGCGGAAGAGCGGGTCGTCGTGCATGTGCCGCATGTAGGCTTCGGCCTGTTCCACCGTTCCCGAGACGGTGCCGTTGATGCCTTCGGAAGCGACCAGAATGCGCCCCTTCAGGCCCAGATCGATGCAATATTGCAAATGCTCGCGGGCCATCGCTTCCGGATCGTCGATCGGCACGTATTTGTAAAATAGCAAAATGCGGTATGGATGTGAGGCTGTCATGTTTGTTTTCACCTGTCCCTGAAAATTTAATCGTTGCTCTGAATGACGAGCAGCAACCCTGAATCGATGCGAATGACGCCCGAATCCCGTTGCAGCTTGTTGCTGACGCCGAGCGAATGCCCGATGCGCAAAACGGCCTTGTGCAAAGGGTAGGCGAACCCCTCCAGCGTAATGCCGGTCACTTCCTCGCTGAACGGAAGCAGGGAAACGTTCGCAAAGCGCCCCCGATGGAGGACGGTGTCCCGTTCGATCAGCATGATCCGGTTGCGGTCGTCGATCACGGTGCCGGCGACGCCCTGCTCCAGCGCTTTGAACAGCAAATGAATATTGGCCAGCGAATGGTCGAAGCGGCTCCCGAGCCCGCCCAGCAGGATGATCTCCCGCGGCTTTAATTCCAGGGCCCGGATAAAAGCCAATTCGGTATCGGTGTAATTTTTGTCGATCGGGTCGCAGGATTGGAAGTTTCCGCTGCCGTCCCGAATCTGTTCCAGCTCGCGCGGTTGGACCGAATCGAAATCGCCGATGGAGAGGTTGGGGCGAATGCCGTGTTCGATCAGAAAATAGGCCCCGCGATCGGCCCCGATCAAGTAATCGTCCGGGGCGATCTCCTGCAAGGCCCATTCCCCAAGGCGGCCGCCGGAAAAAATCAGAATGCGCTCGACAGAATGCATGGGTGGTGTCCGCCCCCTTTGTGTTCGGTTGAACGGAAAAAATCGATTAAGACTATTGTAGTCAACCCGGCGGGCAAAAACAAATCCTTGACGCTGCGGCCGGTCCGGCCCGCGCCCGCTACAGTTGCCCGAACGCGGCCAAGCCCCAGGCCAGCGTGCCCAGGCCGACCACGGCGATGAAGCATTCGGCCAGCATCATCGACCGTCTGACCAACCGGGTCGCGCCGAGATTGAGCAGGCTGTGCAGGGGCAGCATGACGACGACCAGCGTGGGCTCGCGGGCGACCAGCAGCGATGCGCCGATGTGGAACGCGCTGGCCGTGATTCGCTCCAGCACGCCCCAAAACGGGCCGACGATCCGGTTGCCCTGCTGTTGAAGTATGATCAGTTTCGCTTGCTGCGCTTTTTCGTCGTTGCGTTTGGCCAGCGAAACCACCATGATCAGAGTCAGGATCGTGTACAGCACTTCCATGGCGGCCCATCCCTGTCCGACGGAAAGCGAGGGGGACAGGGCCGAACCGGCCAGTGCGAGAATGCATAGCCGGACGCCCTCTTCCAACGGCCCGGAAGAGGCGACGATAAACAACTGGGACTGGCTTCTGGGCAATTTCGACGTCAGCAGGCCGATCGGCGCCCGAAGGATCAAGGCGATGGTCCACCCGACCATGCCGATCAGAAATGCTCCCCAGCGCATGGGCGCCACATAGGAATCGAAGACCAGCCACAGGCCGATGGGGACGCACAAATAAAATGGAATGATCGAGCGGCTCGCGCGAGCGGATTGCTCGAATTTTTGCATCAGCGTGTGGGGTTCGTCAGGCAATGGATGGGGCATGTTGGTTTCCTCCAGGCAAATTTTCAAGATCGCTGTAAACATATTAACCCATTTTTCACAATTTCGAAACAAGGAGATGGCTGCGGGCCAAATAAAATTCGATTGAGACTGGAGTTTACCTACCCGGGTGATGTACACTAATAGAAGTAGAGAAGGGCTGAAAATTGAAACTATTTCCGGAAGGAGACAGCAGTATGACGGACGGCAGGAATGAAAAGGATTTGAGAATTCGCAGCAAAGTAATCAGCGAGGGCTCCAACCGAGCGCCGAACCGGGCGATGCTGAGAGCCGTGGGATTCCAGGACCAGGATTTTAAAAGGCCGATGATCGGCGTCGCCAGCACCTGGAGCGAAGTGACCCCGTGCAATATGCATATCGACCAATTGGCTTTGAAAGCCAAAGCGGGAGCCAGGGAAGGCGGCGGGGCCCCTCTGGTATTCAATACGATTACGGTCTCCGACGGAATTTCCATGGGGCACGAAGGGATGCGCTATTCGCTTCCCAGCCGCGAGGTGATTGCCGATTCGATCGAAACGGTGGTCGGCGCCGAAAGATTGGACGGGCTGGTCGCGATTGGCGGCTGCGACAAAAATTTGCCGGGCTGCATGATCGCCATCGGCCGTTTAAATATTCCTTCGGTGTTTGTTTACGGCGGAACGATTCAGCCGGGCAAGCTGCATGGTAAAGATATCGACATTGTGTCCGCTTTTGAGGCGGTGGGCCAGCACAATCAAGGCACGATCGACGATCACCAGCTATATGAAGTGGAATGCCATGCCTGCCCCGGCGCGGGCTCCTGCGGCGGCATGTACACCGCGAATACGATGGCCTCCGCCATCGAGGCGATGGGGATGAGCCTTCCGGGCAGCTCCTCCAACCCGGCGATCGCCGATTTGAAAGGCGAAGATTGCTTCAAAGCGGGCCAGGCCGTGGTGGAATTGCTGAGGAGGGACATTTATCCCAAGGACATCATGACCAAAAAAGCGTTTGAAAACGCGATTACCGTCGTGATGGCGCTGGGCGGTTCGACGAATGCGATTCTTCATTTGCTGGCTATCGCCCATGCGGTCGATGTCGATTTGGATCTGGACGATTTCGAACGGGTTCGTGCCCGCGTGCCGCATCTCGGCGATCTCAAGCCGAGCGGACGCTACGTGATGGAGGATTTGTACGAAGTCGGGGGCGTGCCCGCCGTGATGAAGCTGTTGCTGGACCAAGGGCTGCTGCATTCGGATTGCCTGACGGTGACCGGACGCACGGTGGCCGAGAATCTGACCGAGTGGCCCGGCCTGAAAGAGGGGCAGGATGTCATTCGCCCGTTCGACAAGCCGCTGAAGCCGACCGGTCCGCTGGTGATCTTGCGCGGAAACCTGGCTCCGGAAGGCGCGGTAGCCAAAATGTCGGGGTTGAAGATCAAGAGGATGACCGGTCCGGCCCGGGTATTCGATACGGAGGAAGACGCGACCGACGCTTTGATGAAGAACGAGATCAACAAGGGGGATATCATCGTCATTCGTTATACGGGACCGAAAGGCGGCCCGGGGATGTCGGAGATGCTCTCGATCACGGCGATCGTCATCGGCAAGGGACTGGGCGGCGAAATTGCGCTGCTGACGGACGGGCGGTTCTCCGGCGGAACGCACGGTTTCGTGGTGGGGCACATCGCTCCCGAAGCGCAGGTCGGCGGTCCGGTCGCGCTGTTGAAGGAGGGCGACAGCATCACCATCGACAGCGAGACGCAGGAGCTGACCGTGCACATTTCGGACGAGGAAATGGCCGAGCGCCGCAAGCAGTGGAAGGAGCCCCCGCTGCGCTATGCCAGAGGCGTGCTGAACAAGTATGCCCGCTTGGTGTCCTCCGCTTCCAAAGGGGCCGTAACGGACTGATCGGATAAAAAAATTAACATCAACCACCTTTTCCGCGGTGCATGGAACCGCGGAAAAGGTGGTTGTTTGTTTTTGAACGGTCAGGGAGGGGTGTGTTGTGGGACAAGGTATTGTTTTATTTCTGGCCATGCTGCTATTTGTTCCCGGTTGCATGTCATCGGAATCGGGTGCGCCAACAAGCGACAGTCACCTTAGTGATGTACTTGCTCAAACGACTATGCCCGATCAATCAAGCCGGCCTAAAGCAGACCGTGAAGAAGCAGGCAATAACCAATTTCACCTTCTTCGAACCAAGGCGTATTAAAACAGATCGTGGTACAAAAAGGGACGAGTCGTGAACGATTTCCGTTGAATCCGTCCATCGCATATGACGACTTGCCGGATTCCGTGCCGGATCGCCATAGCAGTGAATATGCATTAAATCAAAATATCAGCGACATTTATTCGATTGCTCTACGGGGCGGTGCGGTGATAGAAACGGAAT
>CAYYCV010000218.1:3574-5608 GCA_964470405.1 uncultured Caryophanales bacterium | reverse complement strand
GGTGGTTTTTTGTTTCGCGCGTTTCACGCACTCAACTGGCTAAAGCCTAAAAAAAGACATCCTCCTTCCCGGAGGACGTCCCTGTTGGACTTGCTGAGCACACGGCCGTTCGAATGGACGTCCGTTTCCGAACATCGCCGTATTCCGGCCTGCTGTGCCTGACACCTCCCTATTCCTCGTAGGTTATTCGGTATGGGCAGAACAGGCAGGTCTCCTGACTCGCGGATCTTCGCCTTGCGATCGCCTTCCCGTTCCCGATTTCGGAACAGTGGCTATTCGACCGCAAGGCTACTCGCTTACAGTGGCGGGACCGTATCGGATTTACACCGAGCTTCCCTTTTAAACCGTATGCTTTCGGTACCTGTTCACATCATATTCATTTCAAAATCGTCTCTGTCAAAATACTAACAGGTTTTCCGGCGGATGTCCATCCGGGCAAACCGCTTCGCGGATCGGACGGCCTATTTTCGCAGCCACCCGTTCTCCAGCGTGATCTTGCTTCGGTACTCCCCGGGAGGAATGCCGTACCGCTCGCGGAAAACGCGATGGAAATAAGAATAGCTGTGAAAGCCCGTGCTTTCGGCAATTTGCGCCAACGTGAGCTGGCTCGACCTCATCCGGTCCATCGCCAGCCCCAAACGAACCTCCAGCGCATACCCCATGATCGTCTTGCCGAAAGACGCTTTAAAGATATGCCCGATGCTCGACACGCTGATTCCAACCTGCTGCGCCACATCTTCCAACGTAAACGAAGTGTGCGCATGCATCTCGACAAAATTTTTGATTTTATCGGCAAGGATCAGCGGTTTCTTGGGCTGCGCCAAATGGGGCTTGGACAAAATTCGGTCGATGCTGAGAAACAAAGCGTGCAGCAGGCAGTTCAAAATCTCCTTCGACTCGTCCTCCCCTCTTTGTTTTTCCAGAATAAGCTGTTTCCAAATGCCCAGAAATCCGGCATCCAGCGATATTTTCGCCCTGTTTCGCCTGGGTTTGGAATTCCACCATTCGTACACCCACCGATTTTTGCAAAACAGAAAATAATCCCCGCTTCCGACGATCCGGTGCTTATCGCGCGACTTGGCAGGGGCGATGTCAATTTCATACGGCTCATCCGGGCCGATCATCAAAAAATCCCCGGCGGAAACCCGAATCGATTCATTGCTGGTTCGAACGGTCGCCTCGCCCTCCGTTTGCAGGCGGAACAAATAATGCTTCGTGCCTTGCTCGTAAACCGAATGATACGGCTCCACATGAAAAGAATAGCCCGCTACCAGAACGCCCCCCGCAGTCAGCGGATGATAGGAATCCTGAAACTCATACATGATTTACACCCCCTTCGCAATCATTTGCGCTGCCGGCGAATTCGAGTTGTTTCATGCAACTTTTTGCCATATCCTTCATGTAACTTATTGTGAAATCCTTCATTCCTATCGCCGCTCACGGAAGATATAATCAAATTACTTCCGGGACAAGACTGACGCAGAAAGGAGGATCGTAATGAACCGTACTAAAATTAACGTTTGGACGATGTTAATTTTAGTATAACGTGGAAGCGTTTGCAGTACAATCCGATTTTATATGAAAATGATGGAGGTAATCGCATGTTGAAAAAAGTCAGAGGATTATGGTTGAGTTTACTGCTGGTTTTCGCCGGCATATCCGTGTTTGCCGTTCCCGTTGCGGCGGCCGATTATACGCACGGCGTAAACGTTTCGGGGGCAACGGCAACCATCTGGTTCAAATCCAACGTGAGCACGTCGTGGGTGGATGTGCACTACAGCGTGAATTCCGGCGCCCAGCAAAACATTCGGACGACGTACAACAGCGGCGCTGCCAGATATGAGCAAGGGGTCGCCGTGTCAAACGGGGACGTCATCGCCTATTCCTTCACCTACAACAACGGCTCGCCGGCCTATGACACACCGACATTCACGTACACGGTGGGAAGCAGCACACCGCCGCCCGGCAGCGGCATCGTTTCCGGCTCGATTTACAAGCTGATCAACACCAACAGCGGCAAAGCGCTGGATGTCA
>CAYYCV010000218.1:1756-3474 GCA_964470405.1 uncultured Caryophanales bacterium | reverse complement strand
ACCAATGTGCAAATTTGGACCGATAACGGATCCGGCGCGCAGAAGTGGCAGATCATTCAAGTGTCGGGCAGCACACCTACGCCGACACCGACATCCACGCCGACGCCCACTCCCCCTCCCGGCGGGAACTCCATCTACTCCGTATCCGCAGGTTCCATTCCCGCACCGGTCGGCGACGGGGTGATGAGCATCAAGATCATGAACGGAACGAACGGACAATATTCGGACAACCAAATTTATTGGGGCGTCATTGGAAAAAATCCCACGAACGGGCAATGGGCTTATCTCGATCTGAACGGCCATTTGCAACCCATTTCCAACGCGTTGAATGACGCGGCCGGCCATCTGACGAAAAACGGGCAAAACTATGCCAACATCTACCATAAGATCAGCGACGCTGCATGGGCCAGCATGCCCAAAATCACTTCGGGCCGCATGTTCCTTTGCGTCGGTTCGCCCTGCTACATCAAGACATACGATAACGGATTCGCCGGGCCGGACATCAACAATCCCACGGACCCGAACCTGGACATCTACTTTGACTTTATCGAATTCACCGTGGACAATGCCGGATATCACGGAAACACAACAAGGGTGGACGGGTTCGGATTCCCGATCCAGCACAGACTCGTCAACCAATCCGGCAGCTATGACCGAACGGTGGGCGAATTCGAATCCGAAACCCGTTCCGGCTTATTCAGCAAATACGCCAGCGAGGTGCCTTCCGCATTCGCGTCGTTGGCCACCGTGCAAGCGCCTTACCGCATCGTCGCGCCGATCCACGGCTCCTTTGCCGCCGGCGGCGCAAACGCCAATTACTTCAGCGGGTATTCCGGCTACAATACGCAGGATATTTTCCGGTGCGACGGCGGGCTGACCGATGCCCAGACTTGCGCCGCCATCAACAGGCACGTTTATACGGACAGCAACTGGAACAACGTCGGCCAATACTATCATGCGGCGCCCGCCAACTACTACGCCAAGTTTTGGCACGATCACAGCATCGATCACCTGGCCTACGGCTTTGCCTATGACGATGTGAACGGACGGGCCGCCTATTTGGAAATAGACTCTCCCAAAGGACTGATCGTCAGAGTCGCTTGGTAAACCGGCGGCGCTGAAAGGGCTGGCTCCGGCGGACATGGCCTGCTTGATCGGGCCGCCATCGGGCCACCGATACAGACGGGCTTTCGGGAGAAGGAAGGCTCGCACATCAAGCAGGCCGGTTTGCTCAAGGGGCGGCACGCTTCCTTGAATGTGGAAAACCCAATGATACGCAAAACAACCTTCAAACCCATCCGAAAAAAAGGAAGGGGGCGAAGGTTGTTTTTATGCGCGAAATCAAACGTAAGCGGAGATGAAAATTCAGGGGCACACTTTGGAAGCATGACACTCCCTTTCCCGATGCGGCGCCCCATCCCATTCGGTTGCATAACGGGCGTGCACGGCGAAACTGGCGCGGGCTGTTTGCGGACTGTTTAACGAAATGGGCCGTCCTGTCGGGAAATCGGCAAGCTACTGCGATCGGCAAACTGGGCCTAAGCGCGGGACCGCCTGTTTTTTTCGCTGCACTTTTAGGCGGTGAGCTTTAAATTAACATTCGTCCATCCTCCCCACCCCCGGACCGGTTTCTCATCTTTTCGCGCGACAATTCCTGCAAAAAAAGTCAATTTCATAATTCGGACCCCAAGCAGGGACTACGTTTTTAGGCATAAAAA
>CAYYCV010000218.1:0-1656 GCA_964470405.1 uncultured Caryophanales bacterium | reverse complement strand
AAGTCAATTTCATAATTCGGACCCCAAGCAGGGACTACGTTTTTAGGCATAAAAAAAGGAGTACCCCCCCAGTGTCTCGAAGTTAAGGTTATCACCACGCTAACCCGAGAAAGAAAGGAGTACTCCGATGTATCATATTCACCAAGAAGAGCTATTTTCCTTCGAAGAACTATTAAAATCTTCTCCCGATGTGAAATATAGCGCTGTGTTGGAACATTTGCCGATGGGGATGATGCTGCATGCCATTAGCAAAGGAAAGGTGCGCGGTCGCCCGGAGACCCTCAATACGCGCGCGATGATCTACTCCCTAATTATCGGGAAAATGGAACATATGCGCTTTACCAAAGATGTGGTGAAACGACTTCGAACGAGCATCGAATTCAGGACGCTTTGCCGATTCACCGGTTCAGATCGGATCCCAAGCGAAGCTGCCTATTCTCGATTGGTCACCAAGCTGGAACGTTGCGGCATACTCCAACACGTTCAGGATGTCTTGGTGGACCAAGCGATCTCGGAAGGGTTTCTGACCGGCGAGGTGCTGGCCTTGGATTCCTCCCAAGTGGAAGCATTTGACCGTAATCCGAAGCTGGATGAGTCCAGGAAGAACGTCGCCCCGAAGGCTTCGTCGCCTGCATCTGCGGAAGAGGCGGCCCTGCTGCCTAAGGAAGCAGGTGAGCTCGCAAAAGAAGCCAAGCCTGAAAAACCGAAGCGCACGAAACGCGGGCGCATTCCCAAAGCGGAAGAGGCGGCATGGCAGGAGCAGGTCAAAGCGTACGAGGCCTCGTTAACTTTCTTTGAGAAAGAGGTGGCCGACATGCTGCCAGCCACCTATGAAGAGCTTGTCGCCTGTATGCCACGATACCCAAGCACGGGCGCAAAGGGCGATCCACGGGGAACGCACCGCGTGAAATATTGGTTTGGGTACAAAGTCAATTTGCTGGTCGATACCTCGAGTCAATACATCGTGACCGGCGTGACGTGTTCGGCCCATGTGAGTGACCAAAGACCGGCCCTGGTGCTTTTGAAGCGATTGGAAGAACGGTTTCCGCGCCTTCGAGTCCAGTACGTCCTGGCGGACAAGGGATATGATGGCGAACCGATTTATCGACAAATTCGAAAACTCGGTGCATTCGGTATCATTCCACTCGTCCATCGCTCCAGGTTGCCGGCCGGGAGGGATGGGCATTGTCGACCGCTCTGTCAAGCAGGGCATGCTTACCGTTACGATAGTTACGATCCGAAACGAGACCGGATCAAGCTGACCCGGCCGAAGGCGTGCCCGAACTGTCCGTTCAAAGACAGCGGGTGTCAAAAAGTCTACCAGATCCGGGTGGAAGACGATATTCGAAAGTACACCGCCCCGGGTCGTGGCAGTGAGGCCTTCAAGCAATTGTTTAAACAACGCACCGCGATTGAAAGGGTGTTCAGCTATTTGAAACTCTATTTCGAGATGGGATCTACACGGAAGCTCAAAACACGCGCAGGGGTTGATGTGGACCTCAGTTGCTTGACATACAATCTTTGCAAGTTGGCTCTCGATTACACGAATAAGAAAATGGACGAAGCCAAACAAGCTGCCTAATTTCAAAAAAAAATAGCCCTTTCGGGCAGGGCCAAACACTCCCTCTTTCACGGATTGAATTATGAAATTGACTT
>CAYYCV010000217.1:0-5636 GCA_964470405.1 uncultured Caryophanales bacterium | reverse complement strand
CTCGTAGGCCGTCTTGACCGCATAATACGGATGGTGCGAAACATCAAGCGGGGCATTGAAAATAATCATGGCCGCGTCCCCGATAAATTTGTCGATCGTGCCGTGGTTCTCCAGCGCTTTGGTCGTAATCATATCGAACATCATGTTCAGAAAACCGACGACTTCCTGCGGCTTCAGCTTTTCGGACAATGTGGTAAACCCGCTGATGTCGAGGAACAGAATGGACAATTCCTTGTTGATGCCGCCCAGCGAAAGCTCCGTGTCGCTTTTGGAAATTTGCCTGACCAGGTCGGGCGAAATGTATCGTCCGAATTGCCGGGTAATAAAATTTTTATGCCGGGTTTCAAAATACGTTTTGATCGATATGTTGACGAAGAACGTGGCCGCCAGCGTCAGCAGCAGGTAGACCACATTGAAAAACACCGATTGGGCGTCAAACCAGTACCATTGGCCGAAAATCAGCCCGGCGGCCAGCACGAACACAATCGCCACGCTCCAGATCGGCTTCAAGCGCCACGAATACCAGATCGTGACGGCCATCATGATCAGGATGGCCACGGCGGCGATCGGCTCCGGAACGGTGTGGACATGGCGGTCCTGCAGCATCTGGTTGATGATATTGGCGTGGATGAACACCTTGAACATGTTCTTGTCGATCGGCGTGGGGCCGGCATCCAGTCCGGCGGCCTGCGATCCGATCAGAACGATGCTGCCCTCGAAATTTTCCGGCGGAACGTCGCCATTGAGGATATTGATAAACGGGATGACCTCAAAATCCCGCGCGTCCGCATCGTATTTAATTTGAATGTCCGTCTGCGGATTTTCCTTCAGAAAGGCGTCGGCATTTCCGCCGTACATCTCCACCGCCTTCAACGCGAGCGAAGGGTAGACGCCGTCGTCGGAATCAAGCTTCAACCACGTCCGGCGAATCACGCCGTCGCTGTCGATATTGGCATTGATATGCGCCGTTTGGGAAACCGCCTCCAAAACCGGAATCGATTTGTAGACCTGATGGCCTTTCAACAATTCATTCTTGTTATAGGACAATTCGTTATTGAAAAAATTCTCCATCTCGATCGTGGAGGGAAGGATCACATTGGGATGCAGGGCCAGTTCTTCGGCAAAAGCTTCATCGACGGCGGGGTCCTCGCTGTCCGTGGTAAACGAAATATCGAACCCGACCACCTTCGCCTGCGAAACGGCTTGCAGGAACGGGATGTAAACGTCCCGCGGCCACGGGAATTTGCCCAGCGCCGCCATCGATTCCTCGTCCACCGCGACGATTTTGATATCTTCATGGGGCAGGTGGGACATGGAGCGCTGCATATCAAAGTCGTAAAGCGCCCGCTGGCCGAAGATCAGCGCGCCGTTCACGTACAGCAAAAACAGCACGATCAGCAACACGGCGTTTCCAATCAGCGCCGCATTCCGAGCCTTATTTTTCATATGTACTCCCCTTCTATTAAACTCTTAAAATAATGAAGCGCTGAACACACCGAATTCTTCGCCTGGGGCCGCTAACGAACTCAGATCACGTTATTTGCGGGTTTTTCCCGCCTGGCATTTCGCAACGAATCGGAGGGGCGTTATTTCATCAAAACTGGAAAAAATAAGGGAAATCGGGACGAATAGCGTCTGTGAGGTTCGTTAAATTTGAAAGCATGCCCCAGAACGGAAAATAACGTTTCCCGGATTCGTAACGGAACAGTCGGCTATGCCGGCGGCATAACGTCTGCGGCGCTTGGGGCCGGGACCAAAAACCGGACTGCGAATATGGATCGGACTGCAAAATCGTCCGGACACGGTTCCTTTCGAGTGCGGCCGCCGCGACCTATAATGAGATTATACACGAAATGCCGGTCCAATGGTGACAAATTCTGCCTCATTTCGACACAAAACGGGTCGGCTCCCTGCGGAGCAAACCCGTTGACTCGCCTACCCGTTCTGTTGGTCCATCAAAAAACTTTTGTCCCATCAAACAAACTTTGGTTCCATCAAAAAACTTTGGTCGTCCAGTTTTCGCAATCCCACACCTCTGTCACCACATCCCGGTAAAACTCCGGTTCATGGCTGATCAGCAAAATGCTTCCTTTGTATTCCTGCAGCGCGCGCTTCAATTCCTCTTTCGCATCCGCATCCAGATGATTCGTCGGCTCGTCCAGCACCAACACGTTGGTTTCCCTGTTGATCAGCTTGCAAAGGCGAACCTTCGCTTTTTCCCCTCCGCTGAGCACATCGATTCGGCTTTCGATATGCTTCGTGGTCAAACCGCACTTCGCCAACGCCGCCCTCACCTCGAACTGGGTAAAGGAAGGAAACTCGTTCCACAGTTCCTCAATGCAGGTATGAGCGTTGCCGTCCCTGGCCTCCTGCTCGAAGTAGCCGATCAGCGCGTAATCTCCCCGCTCCGCCTTGCCGGACAGCGGCTGAATCTCGCCGAGCAGGCTGCGGAGCAGCGTCGTTTTCCCGATGCCGTTCGCTCCGGTCAAAGCGATCTTCTGCCCGCGCTCCATGCGAAGATCCAGCGGCCGCGACAGCGGCTCGTCGTACCCGATCACCAGCCGCGACGTCTCAAATACGATCCGTCCGGAAGCGCGGGCCGGCTTGAACCGAAATTCCGGCTTCGGCTTCTCCCTGGCCAGCTCGATCATGTCCATTTTATCCAGCTTTTTCTGCCGGGACATCGCCATATTGCGGGTGGAAACGCGCGCCTTGTTCCTCGCCACAAAATCCTTCAACTCGGATATTTCCTGCTGCTGTCTTTTGTACGCGGACTCCAATTGCTGCTTTTTCACCTCGTACACTTTTTGAAATTGATCGTAATTGCCCACATATCGGTTGAGTTCCTGGTTTTCCATATGATAAACGAGGTTGATGACCTGGTTGAGAAACGGGATATCGTGCGAAATCAGGATAAACGCGTTCTCGTATTGCTGCAAATACCGCTGGAGCCAGACGATATGCTGCTCATCCAAATAGTTGGTCGGCTCGTCGAGCAGAAGAATGTCCGGTTTTTCCAGCAAAAGCTTGGCGAGCAGCACCTTCGTCCTTTGGCCCCCGCTCAGATCGTGCACATCCCGCTCCAGCCCGATATCGTGGAGCCCCAAACCGCTCGCGACCTCCTCCACCTTCGCGTCGAGGATATAGAAATCGTTCGCGTTCAACAAATCCTGGATCGTTCCGACCCGTTCCAGCATCTTCTCCATCTCTTCCGGCGACGCCGAGCCCATCGCTTCGTAAAGCTCGTTCATTTCCCGCTCCTGATCCAGCAAATATTGAAAAGCGCTCTTCAGGACATCGCGAATCGCAGTCCCTTGACGCAGCGCCGCATGCTGATCGAGATAGCCGACGCGCACTTTGGAGGACCACTCCACCTTGCCGGCATCCGGCTCCAGGCTGCCCGTAATGATGCTCATGAACGTGGATTTGCCTTCCCCGTTTGCGCCGATCAGCCCGATGTGCTCGCCTTTCAGCAACCGGAACGACACATCGTGAAAAATCGCGCGGTCCCCAAATCCATGCGTCAGATGGCTTACCGTTAAAATGCTCATCCTGCTTTATCCACCTTTTCCAATCCGTATTCCCAACGGTTCTGCTTGAAAATTCATTATACACTATAGCAGATTCCCCGGCGAAGCGCCAAGTCCGGATTGTCCGAATTGCGTCTCTCCTTTTCCTACTCCACCGCCGTTTCCCTCACCGTGATATTGCCGGAGCCCGTGCGAACCTTGACGGTATCCAGCGTTTGATGCTTCGAATCGGGTGCGTGAATGTTGCCGGAAGACGCCCGCAGGTCGTAAAAGCCGGCGAAGCCCTCGGCGACGTCGATCGTCACATTGCCCGACCGCGCCTGAACGTCCATGTCGGCAACCGTCCGCTGCTTGACGGCAATGTCGCCGGAGCCGGATTTGACGATCGCATCGCCCGCAAGCCCGTCGATCGTTATATTGCCCGAGCCTACGGTCACCTGGGCGCTCCCTGCGATCCCGCTCCCTTTGATATTGCCGGACCGGCTCTCCAGCTCTATACGTTCAGCCGCCTCCAGCCCGGTAAATTTCACGTTTCCCGACGACGCGCCGATCCGCACATGTTTCCCCTTCACGCCGCTGTAGCTCCCATTTCCCGAGCGGAGGCCGAAACGCACAGTCTCCAGCCGCTCCTGCTCAGGCAGGGCCACCGTCACATCCAACCGCCGATCTCCGAACGCAAACAGGTCAAAATTCCGCCAATCCGCATTCATATCCAGGTGAAGCATTTTGCCGGATATCTGTGCGGCCTCCAGCTTCTCCGCAATGCGCCGATCGACCGTTCCGCTCACTTCCACGTATCCCGAACGACCGTCTTCGCTCGGAATAAACGCCACATTCATATCCAGCGAACCGCCGTCCACGTAGAGGCTCTCCAGCCCTTTCTGCTCAAATGCCCATCTCTTTTCGACATCGACCCGGTTCGCGTTCATGCCCGCAAAATCAAACCCGTAAACCGCCATGCCCAGAATGCCCAAAATCACCAGGCAGCCGGCGGCAATCAGCCAATTTCTAACCATATTATTGCTCTCCCTTCGCCACGCGATAGTTCCACAGAACGTACATCCGCGTCAACTGCGCCAATAGTTTGCCGATATAGCGGGCCGCGATCGCCGCAAAAATGCCCAACCCGCACACCGCAACGGACAGGAACAGTTTCATGCCCGAAAAAGACGAGTGGATGATCCAATCCACGACGACCAGCAACGGGCTGAAAATGCCCGAGACGGCTGCGGCGCATACGCCCAGCCACACCGACCAGAGCGCCGCGGCGACCGGGATCACAAGCATCAAATTCAGGAAGAGCAATCCGATGATGGAAAAGATGGTTCGGGTCACGCTCACCGCCCGGACGGCCTTGAGCTCGGGGACGCCGTTGTACCCGAACGCCTCCCTGGCCAGTTCCTGCGGACTCCCCAATTCGTGCGCGATCTCTTCCTCCGACTTGCCGCTCTGCGTGCCAAAAGTAAAATGCGCCTCATAATCCGCAAGCAATTCGCTGCGATCGCTTTCCGACAACGGCGCCAGTTCCTTGCGCAGCGCCGATATAAACTCCCGCTTATTCACCAAAATCACCCTCTTCCAGCAAATTCGACACACCTTTCACAAACATCTTCCACTCGACCACCATATCCCTCATGTACTTTTCCCCAACCGACGTCAATTTGTAATATTTGCGCGGCGGGCCTTCGTTCGATTCCTGGAGGTAGGTGGTGCAATAGCCGTCCGTCACCAGCCTGCGGAGCAGCGGGTACAGCGCCCCTTCCGCCACGGGAATGTGCCGGGAAACCTGCTGCGCCAACTCGAATCCGTAGGTGGCCCGGCTATGGATCAACACAAGCACGCAAAGCTCCAGCACGCCTTTTTTAAACTGCACGTTGACTTCCACTTCAAACTCACCAGCCTTTTCGGTCAAATGAAAAATGGGCATTATTCACTATTGAACATTATTCTATAGTGAATAATATATCACTATGTACTGAATAATGCAAGATACCGTGGCGCGGCTCTGTGGGCTGCTTTTCCCTGCCCTTCTCATCGATTTAAAGGGAGCGCGGCAAGAGCCGACCCGTCGGCCACAAGGATGCGGCTGCAACGGGACATTGGCGG
>CAYYCV010000216.1:0-5774 GCA_964470405.1 uncultured Caryophanales bacterium | reverse complement strand
ATCCCGATTACGCGCTGCCGGTTTGCGAGAAAGTGTTTGCGGGCGAGGCGGACAAGGGGATATTGATCTGCGGAACGGGGATTGGGATGACGATTGCGGCGAACAAAATTCCCGGCATTCGCTGCGCGTTGGTGCACGATGTGTTTTCGGCCAAGGCGACGCGGGGGCATAACGATTCGAACGTGCTGGCCATGGGGGAAAGGGTGATCGGGCCGGGGCTGGCCGAGGAAATCGTCAAAACCTGGCTCGGGACGGATTTCTCCGGCGAGCCGCGGCATCGGCAGCGCATCGGCAAGGTGAAGGAATTGGAGGACAAATTCACTCTCCATCCCTGATGCTGTCGAGCGTCGGATAATCCCCTGTCATGCGGCAGATAACTCAAGGAGGCGATTTCGTGGATCATTTGGGGCAAATCGCGTCGGATGTGGAGACGATCGCACGGGAGTTGATTCGGATCGGCGGGATTTCGCCCGGGCAGATCGTCGTGATCGGGGTCAGCACCAGCGAGGTGATGGGCGGCCGGATCGGGACTTCCGGATCGGCGGAGGCGGCGGAGCAAATTTTTAACGGGTTGGACAAACTCCGGCGCGAATTCGGTTTTTACTTGGCTTTTCAGTGCTGCGAGCATTTGAACCGCGCGCTGGTTGTGGAGCGGGAACTGCTGCGCCATTACCCGCTGGAGCCGGTGTCCGCGGTGCCCGTGCCCAAGGCGGGGGGCTCGATGGCGTCCCATGCGTACCGCCATATGGCCGACCCTTGCCTGGTCGAGGTGCTGCAGGCGCATGCGGGCATCGACATCGGGGATACGCTGATCGGCATGCATTTGCGCCGCGTTGCGGTCCCCGTCCGGCCTTCGATTTCAACGGTCGGCAAAGCCCGCGTGGTGATGGCCTATACGCGGCCCAAGCTGATCGGCGGGGAGCGGGCCGTCTACCGGCGGGAGCCGGAGGAAGGCGGCTCGCTATGCGACGCATAGCGCATTGGCACCGTCGGAATGACGTCGGATCGGGTATGATTATCGGAAAGACGTCGGATTGGGCATGACCATCGGAATGACGCCGGATTGGGCATGACCATCGGAATGATGCCGGACCGGGCATGGACCATGCGCCGGAATGGCCTAAATATGAGGAGGTAAGATGATAGTGGAATATTTGCGAAACTCGGACCCGGAAATTCTTAAGGCGTTGAACCTGGAATTGGGCCGGCAGCGGGACAACATCGAACTGATCGCTTCGGAGAACATCGTCAGCCAGGCGGTGATGGAGGCGATGGGCACGGTGTTGACCAACAAATACGCCGAAGGATATCCCGGCAAAAGATATTACGGCGGCTGCGAGTATGTGGACATCCCCGAGACGATCGCGCGCGATCGGGCCAAGAAGCTGTTCGGCGCCGATCATGCCAATGTGCAGCCGCACTCCGGCGCGCAGGCGAACCTGGCCGTTTATTTGGCCGCGCTGAAGGCGGGCGACACCGTGCTGGGGATGAACCTGTCCCATGGCGGGCATTTGACGCACGGCAGCCCGGTGAACGCCTCCGGCATGCTGTACAACTTTGTGGCCTATGGCGTCAGCGAAGAAACGTCGCTGATCGACTACGACGAAGTGCGCAAAGCGGCGTTCAAGCATCGCCCCCGGCTGATTGTCGCCGGAGCGAGCGCTTATCCGCGCATCATCGATTTCGAAGCGCTGGGGCAAATCGCCCGCGAAGTCGGCGCGCTGTTCATGGTCGATATGGCGCATATCGCCGGTTTGGTAGCGGCCGGCTTGCATCCGAGCCCGGTTCCGCACGCCCACTTTGTGACCACCACGACGCACAAAACGCTGCGCGGTCCGCGCGGCGGCCTGATTCTCTGCCGGGAGCCGTGGGCCCGGGCGATCGACAAAGCGGTGTTCCCGGGAACGCAGGGCGGCCCGTTGATGCATGTGATCGCGGCGAAAGCGGTCGCTCTGGGCGAAGCGCTGAAACCGGAATTCAAAACCTATTCGGAGCATGTGGTGTCCAACGCCAAAACGCTGGCGGACGCGCTCATTGCCGAAGGGATCGATATCGTGTCCGGAGGAACGGACAATCATATGATGCTGGCGGATACCCGCAGCCTGAAGATCACCGGCAAAGAAGCCGAGCACTTGCTGGACGACGTGCGCATCACGGTGAACAAAAACGCGATTCCGTTTGATCCGACCAGTCCCTTTGTGACGAGCGGCATTCGCATCGGCACCCCGGCGGTGACGACCCGCGGAATGGACGAAGCGGCGATGAAGACGATTGCCGAAGTGATCGGCATGGTATTGAAGCATCCGGGCGATTCCGCCATTCAGGACAAAGCCCGCGCCATCGTCAAGGAATTAACGCGGCAATTCCCGCTTTACGAAGACCTGTCCTATTAGAAGTGTGCGGCAGAAGTGCGGCGAAAAGAAGTGTGAAGTGCGTTGAAAAGGAGTATGGTGAAAAAAAGCGACAGAAGTGCCTTGGAAAGAAGTATGGTGAAAAAATCGGCAGAAGTGCGGCGAAAAAGCGGCGCGGCAGTTGACAGAGCTGGGGAGCGATTGAACTGGAATGCCTGAATACCTGCAAAAGTGCATCTTTTTGCAGGCCCTAACAGGCATTTCGGGAAAATACCTGCTTTTGTGCAGGTATTTCAAAGCGCCTCGCTTGATTCGGGTGCAAGGACGCAAAATACCTGCACTTTTGCAGGAATTTGATCTCCTGGGCATCCGATGCGCATAAAGAGATGCACTTTTGCAGGTATTTCAGCCTAAAGAGGCCGACCAACCCCTAATTGCGAGAAAATATCGGATTCTGTCCAACAGCTCGATGCTGCTTAACTGTTTGACTCTGCTCCACAGCTCGATGTTGTTTAACTGCTTGATTCTGCCCAACAGCTCGATGTTGCTTAACAGCTCAATGCTGTCCGACAGCCCGGTGCCGCTCAACTGCCTGCTTTGTTTGACCGGCCCGGTGCCGCCTGTTTTGCACCGCACTTTTAAAACAGCGATGGAGAGACCATCCCCGTCCAGAACCATCACGATGAATAAAAATTCACCTGTTTTGCTTCGTCGGGCAAACTTCCGGCGGGTCGAAGATGGCTTCCGTTAAGGCATTCTTCCATTCCGCGCGCTTTCAAGAACCGTCGATAGACAACCGGCCGCAACGGTGGCCGACCATAGAAAGAGCATCCCCAAGAACCGCCGATACATCGTATCGGGCGGTTTTTTCTTTTGGGAATAATGTGTAATTCCTTCCATTTTGTGCGCCCTATAATAATAGTAGCAAAGTCACAGTTTTTTTGTCGCAACGCATCGAATTTTAGTCCGAAAGGAGGTGTTTGCTATTGAATCGGGAAAGCGTCCTGAGCCTAAGGGACTAGGGTGGATTAAGGTTTTCACCAGGCACCGCGCCATTTCGTGCAGCCGCAAATACAGAAGATGGCGCAGAGAAGAGCTGACATTAAACACAATCAACGAAGAAGGCACAGAAAAAATAGATACGATTGTCTCTGCGGATGCGTCCGCATCCCTGCTCCGAAGCGAATTAAAAATGTTGCTTGCTTCCCTTCCCCATGAGCAATTTCGCATTCTGTACGCCATCTATTTCCTGGGCAAAACGGAACAGCAAATTGCGGCAGAGTTGCATTTTACGCAACAAAAGGTGAATCGTCTAAAAAAACGGGCTTTATATTGCCTAAGACAGGAGTTAACAAGATGACTCAGCCAAATGTATCCGATGATCTGAACCAATTGTACGCGCTCGCCCTGATCGGACAGCCGGAAGCCATCACAAACTTTCTTCAACGTATGGATCGATATGTTCGGCATCATAGCTACCTGAACGGATATCCCAGCGAGGATTTGGTTCAGGACGTCAGATTGGAGCTTTATCTTGAAATTGTAAAACAAACCAGGGGTGTTCCTCCCGGTGAACCGGTGCTGGGGCAACCCCGTTTTATTTCGTACGGGCTGTGTTAATTTTTACGCTCAATGCGCCTATAAGGAGGTGGGGCAAGACCGATGCTTTCCCAAGCCGGCCGGCTGAAGTGTAAAGTCCATGCCGACACGAAAAAATCCGTAGGAGGAATATGAAATGGCCAATTATTCATTAATCATCGACTTTGATTCGCAGTCCGCGGAAAAAATCAATCGTTCGGATCAACAGGTGACCATTGTAAAAAAAGTGGTGACCAATCCGGAAAAAAATATGGCCCGCGACCTCGTTTGGGTGACCTTCAAACCGTTGGAGCATAACGTGGTCGATTGGGTCGAGGATTATTACCTGTTTGCGACCACCAAGGAACTGATTGACGGAGCGACCGTCACGCAGCAATCCAACACGCCCAACCCGGTTCAGGACACGGAGCTGTACGATTTCGCCAACGGTGTCTTCAAGGTAAACTTCCTGGAAAAGATGGAAAGAGGATGGTTTGGCGTACACAACCTGCAAGGGGAAGATCAGTTCAGCTTTGGGGTTTCCCAGGCCACGACGGTGAACGGCGTGACGCAGTACGCTCCTTTGAATGCCGTCCCCATTCTGAACAATGAGATTGTGAAATTCCAGGTGACCGAGCAGCTTTCGATCTTCTTGTCCGGCTACAGGGACAACGGGACGGTGGTCTCCTCGATTACGAGCCAGGCTTTGAACACCTGCTTGTCCACGGCGCAGCCTTCGAAGCAGATTTCGTTCCGCGGCTCGGACAATACTTTTATTGCGCTGAATTAATGAATCCGAAGCGGATGCAATCCCGAAGGAGGAAATTTTGAATGGCTGAACGGCAAGTACCCGTCACGGAGACGGGGAATCCTCCCTATTATGCGGTTGGCTGGCTCTGGATGTGGGGGCTGGACTCGGAAACCGGCCAGCGCGGTTGGAGTGTGGGAAGCGGCGCCCTCATTGATAATATCCACGTTCTGACCTGTTCCCACAATCTCACGGAGCAGAAGAACATTGAAATCAAGGACCCCAATGTGGCGGAGAAAGTCATCTTCTTCCCGCAATTCAATACGGCGTATCCGAAAGCGGAGCCGCCGTCGACGGGGGGCATTCCGGCCTATGCGTGCTTTTATTCGAACAGCTATCAGAATGGCGAGGACAGCATGGATGTCGGACTGGTCGAACTGACGAAGCCTGTCGATCTCAAATTTTATTTTGCCCGCCGGAAGATCAGCAAGCCCGAGCAGGTTCTGGAGATGGATGTGGCCATCACGGGCTATCCGGGTAACCACGAAGGCGAAATGTGGACGGATGACGATGATGAGATCAATTGGGTCGATATTGAAAACAATCTCGTTCTGTACACCAATGATACGATGCCCGGCTCGAGCGGCTCCCCCGTCTATACGTACGAGAAGGGGACGGACCTGATCAAGCAGTATGCTATCCATGTGGCCAGGGCCAGCGTAGACCGCATGTTCGAGAACCGCCGCGGCGTGCTGTTGACCCCCAAAATCAACGAATGGATAGACAGGGCGTTGCTGACGGCTCCCCAGCAGTTTATGACGGGGCTGTAAGCGGCAAGGCAAATTGAAAAATAAAGTGTGCAAAAGCATCAGGCTGTTGAGACGCTCTCAGCAGCCTTTTGCGCGTGTGGGGAGGATGAAACGCCTGCCAAACGGCCCTGCCGCACTGAAATATTCAGTCATCGAAGATTGTTTTCCAAATCGTAACATTTCCTGTACGGCGTGTGCTAAAATGAGGGAAATGGATCCGATGCGACGGTATTCCGCTTGCACCCTGCCCCCAACTAAGTCAACGACCGTGTCCCATTGGATCAGCCA
>CAYYCV010000215.1:2657-5792 GCA_964470405.1 uncultured Caryophanales bacterium | reverse complement strand
CAACAGGGGGTTATACCCGAAGAGCAAACCACCCGTTGGACGGGTGGTTCTGATTCGATGTTTAAACAGGGAACAGAAGCAAAGGAGGGAATTTAAATATGTCCGAGGGCCAAAGCGTCACGAATCTCAACAAAAATGATATTATCGAATGGATCAAGGCGATTTTGATTGCTGCGGTACTGGTTGTGATCATCCGCTGGCTGATTTTCGCTCCGTATGTGGTAGACGGTCCTTCCATGCATCCGAATTTCTTCACGGGAGAGCGATTGATCGTGAACAAGATCGTCTATCATATTCGTCATCCCCATCGCGGAGAGGTGATTGTTTTTTTGGCTCCCGAAGGCAAGGATTACATAAAACGCGTGATTGCGCTGCCCGGCGAATCCGTTGAGGTGGATCATGACAAGGTGTATATTAACGGGGAGTTGCTGGCGGAGCCTTATATTCAATCCGAGGTGGATCGGGCCGACGCGAACGGCGGAGTGTACAATACGAGAAGCTTCCCGAAGACGACGGTGCCGCCGGGTTCTCTGTTCGTGATGGGGGACAACCGCCCGGACAGCAAGGACAGCCGCTTTTCCGACGTGGGGTTCGTTTCCTACGGCAAAGTAATCGGCCGGGCCGACCTGATTTTCTGGCCGTTGAAGAAGTTTGATTTTATCCAGCATACGTATAAGGAGCAGCCATGACGATCCAATGGTTTCCCGGGCATATGACCAAGGCCAGGAGACAAATCGAGGATAAATTAAAGCTGATCGACGTGGTTGTTGAATTGCTGGATGCGCGCATCCCTTTGTCCAGCCGCAATCCGATGATTGACGATATTCTCCGCGGGAAACCGCGATTGGTGCTGCTGAATAAAAACGATCTGGCCGATCCCGGCGTAACGCCGCTGTGGGCCGATTATTTCGCTTCCTCGGGCCATCTCGTGCTGCCGCTCGACGCTTCCTCGGGCAGCCGCGTGATGGAAGTGCCCGCGCTTTGCAAAAAGCTGTGCGACGACAAGCTTGCTGCGCAAATCCGCAAGGGAATGCGGCCGCGGGCTATTCGCGCTTTAATCGTGGGCATCCCCAACGTCGGCAAATCGACGCTGATTAACAGCCTCGCCGGGCGCGGCATTGCGGCCACGGGAGACAAGCCGGGCATCACGAAAGCGCAGCAGTGGATCAAGATCGGCAACGAAATAGAGCTTCTGGACACCCCGGGGATTTTATGGCCCAAATTCGACGATCCGGAGACCGGCCTGAAATTGGCCGTCACGGGCGCAATCAAGGAAACGCTGCTGCATATCGACGAGATCGCTTACTACGCGATCGGTTATTTGCTGCGCCATTATCGGTCGGCGCTTGCGGACAGATTCGGCCTGGAGCGTCTGCCCGACGATCAGGATGATCGGGACGGCCGGCTTGAGGCGATGGAGCGGATCGGCAGGAAAAGGGGCTGCGTCCGAAGCGGTGGAGCGGTCGATCTGGAGAAAGCTTCGGGCGTGATCCTGAGGGAAATTCGTGCGGGCAAACTGGGTCGAATCAGTTGGGAGAGGCCGGGTGACGCCGATGCTTGAATATGAGCAAGCGCTTTGGGACAAAGGGATCGCGTGGATTGCCGGCGTGGATGAAGTGGGGAGAGGCTGTCTGTTCGGAGAGGTGGTCGCGGCTGCGGTCATCTTGCCCCGCGGGAAAATTTTCGCCGGTATAGACGATTCCAAGAAGCTCAGCGCCAAAAAGCGCGAGGAATGGTATCAAATCATCGTCGATCAGGCGGTCTCGGTCGGCGTCGGGCGCGTTGACGCCCAGACCGTGGACCGAATCAACATCAAGCAGGCGGCCCGATTGGCGATGAAGCAGGCGGTGGAACGGCTGTCTCCGGTCCCGGAGCATTTGCTGGTCGATGCCGAGAAGGTGGATAGCCCGATTCCGCAGATGGCGATCATTCACGGCGACGCCTTGAGCCAGTCGATTGCGGCGGCCTCGGTTGTGGCCAAGGTGACCCGCGATCGGCTGTGCCTGGAATGGGATATGCAATACCCTGAATATGGCATCGCCCTGCACAAAGGATATGCCACGTCCATGCACCGGGAAAATTTGCTGAAGTACGGTCCCAGCCCGATGCATCGGCATTCGTTCCTGGGAAAGATCCTTCACGGGCAGCAGAAACTTTTTTAGAATTCGCCTTGAATTGCCGATATACATAGTAAGTGCTTGGGTTCCGGTTGAAGGGAGGGGCATCATGATGAATATCGGGCAGGTTTTGCGCGGATTTTTAGGAGATTTGCAGTTCAACGAGAACAAGGTGCTGGAGCTGAAAGCGGGCCAGATCGTCAAAGGCATCGTGTTGAAGCTGCTGGCCGGACAAGACGCGCTGATCCAGATTTCCGGGGTTCAAGTGAAAGCGAAACTGGAAACCCCTCTCCAGAAAGGGCAAGTGACCCTGCTCCAGGTGCAGCCGGATTCGGCCGGCGGAGCTATTTTGCTTAAACCCTTGCAAACGTTGTCCCCGCAAGGCGAAGGCTACATTCCTGAAATTTTGCAAAACCTCGGATTGAAAAATACGTCTGTCCACAGGCAACTCGTCCAGCTTATGATCCAGGAGCAAATTCCGCTGACCAAAGAAAATGTGCAGTTATTGATGCAATCCATACAGATCGGCGACGGAAGCGCGGGAACGCCCGCCGACTCCGCTGCGTTGCTGCGCGCGGCGGTCGTCGCTTTTCAAAAGCAGCTTCCGCTTCATCCCGACACGGTGCATGCGCTGCATCAGGTTTTATTCGGCAAACCGCTGCATCAGTTGCTGCGCCAGGTGGAGCAGGAAGCGGCCGCCATCTTGCAAGACCGCGCGGGCCGCGCCGTGCCGCGGGAGGGCAAGGTGCCCATGCCCGCGGCGGCGAATGCGGCTGTGGCCGGTTCTGCGCCGGATCGGCCCGCTTTGACCGAACTGCTGGGACGGCTGCAAAACACGTTGAAGCAGGTGATGCAATTATCGCAATCCGTGGGGAACGATCGCCCGCTTCCTGCCGCGCCCGCCGCTGAGCCCGCCGCCGGGAACGCGTCTCTTCGCGCGAAGCCGGAGGCCGGGGGCGAGCGTCCGGCCAACGCGCCGCAGTGGGAAGGCCGCCTTCCCGACAACGCGGGCAAGGCG
>CAYYCV010000215.1:0-2647 GCA_964470405.1 uncultured Caryophanales bacterium | reverse complement strand
CAGCCCGGCGGCCCGCGGCGGTGCGTGCAGCGCTCCGGCGGTCCGGCCGGATCAACCGGCCGGG
Source organism: uncultured Caryophanales bacterium (assembly GCA_964470405.1). GTDB lineage: Bacteria > Bacillota > Bacilli > Paenibacillales > CAYYCV01 > CAYYCV01. The sequence goes on along the minus strand of CAYYCV010000215.1, from coordinate 2,583 downwards.
GAGGCGAAGCCGGCCCCTGCCGCGCCCGCGACTTCGCAGCCGTCCGCGGCTTCGTCCGCCGGAGGCCCGGCTGCCATGCCCGCGGAAGGCGAGCTTGCCGCGGCGCGGGATCGCTTGTGGCTGAGCACCTTGCTCCGCATGGTCGGGCTGGACCATGAGAAGCAGGCGGTGCTCCACCTGCGGCAGCAGCCGTCCGCGCCGGCGGACAAAGACCCGGCGGCCGCGCTGAAAATGCCGCTTCCGACGCCGTTTGCGGATTCGCCGGATTCGCCGCAGCAGCAGGCGGCCGACAGCCGCCTCGACAATTTGAAAAGCTTGCTGCTGCAAATGACTTCATCCGACGATGTTCCTTCGTCATTGAAGCAAAATATGCAGCAGTTGCTGCAGCACATTACGGGGCAGCAGTTGCTGATGCTCGGCGACAAGGCTTCCATGTTTGCGCAGATCCATGTGTCGGTGCCGCTGTACAACGCGGCGGGCGAACAGACGGCGTCGATCCAAATTCAGTCTCGCAAAGGAAAAAACGGCGGGCTTGATTCGAAAAATTGCCGGTTGATTTTTGATCTGAACATGCAGGCGTTGGGCGATACTTTGATCGACGTGCAAGTGATCGACCGCATGGTCAGCTTGCAGGTTCACAACGATCACCCGATGATTTCCGAATTGTTGGAGGGGCATCGCGACGAAATCAACCGCGGGCTGGAGGCCATCGGTTACCGGTTCATGTCGCTGAAAAGCCAGCCGTTTCCGCAGAAAAACGATCGGGAATCGGACCAACACGGATCGGCGGATGCCGTTCCCTCTCCCTTTGGCGAATCCTATGCCGCGAGACCGTACAAAGGGGTGGATGTGCGCATATGAAGCCTGCCAAGCCAGATATCAAAAAAGCGGTTGCGTTGAAATATTCGCCCGACCAAAATCAAGCGCCTGTCGTCGTGGCCAAGGGAAAAGGGGCGGTAGCCCAGTCCATTCTCGACAAGGCCAGGGAACACGGCATTCCGATGCAGGAAAACGCCTCGTTGGTGGAGGTGTTGTCGAAGCTCGACCTGAACCAGGAAATTCCGCAGGAGCTGTATCAACTGGTGGCGGAAGTTCTCAGCTTCGTATACCGTTCGGATCAGCGGGCGCAGCAGTTGGCGCAGCGCGCTTCCGACTGATTTGGGCCGAGACGGGAGGCGCACGGCGATATGTCGACGGATCGCAGGAAAATGACGGGGCGCGCGGGTGAAGATGCCGCCGCCGCTTATCTCATCCGGGAGGGATACCGGATGATCGAGCGCAACTGGCGTTGCCGGACGGGCGAAATTGACATCATCGCCGCCAGAGATCGCCAGTTGATTTTTGTGGAAGTGCGAACGCGCAGCACGACAGGCTCTTTCGGCAGCGCGCTCGAGTCGGTTGACCCTCGCAAGCAGGCCCAGGTGCGCCGCACGGCCGAGGTTTATCTCCATCGGCAACGCATGGATGAGGCAACGGTGCAATTCGATGTGATCGCCGTGCAGATGGATGAGCAGCGGCAGATTAAGGAGATACGGCATATCCGTCAAGCTTTCTGATGAATCCATCAATCAAATAACGGATGTAATCGATTTATTGCAACATTAATTTCCCAATCGAGATTGCGGTACTACAGCGCTTCCGCCAAGTGCTCTGTTAATATGTGTTCTGAACCTCCGATATCCGCGATTGTGCGTGAAATTTTGATAATTCAATCATGTGCTTTGTACTCGGACGCTGAGGCTCAGCGCCTCAAATGATCGATGTTCCAAGTGATAATATTGACTCATCTTCGCCTTGCCGGCTGGATCATCCCGGCCGTCATACGTGCAGAATAACAACCTCGGTCCGGATCTGGACTGGAACATCTCCCCTGACTATTTTGACTTGGTTTTCGATGGAGTTCCGCTTGCAATGCTCGCCATGAATGGTACAGATCCCCTCGAAGGCTCAAGCACTTCCCATTTCGTTTTCAATGGTTGGAAGTTGTGCCGCACTGGATCGACGAGCAATACGGTGATTAAAGCCAAGAACACCCGATTCCGAATGGTCTGTCGCTTGTAACTGTGAAGCCTCGTCAAGCGTAAGTGCTTAAGCCATTTAAAGCTCCGTTCAATCTGCCTAAGACTTTTGTAAATCTGGGCGATTTCTTCGATGCTCTTACGTGTCAGGTTTTATGCAGCGATGGTGCTCATCTAACCGTTAAATTCGGCGGGCTTTTTGGTGTACCGTTCCCCATGGGTTTACCGATCCATGGCGACCTCATAACGCTGGAAAAAACTAAATTGGAAATGTTGCGAGGACAGTTTCTGACGTTTCAGGCGTGGCACCTCCAGGTCTTGGAAATTAGTAATGCTATCCGAAAACGAGCTGGAGATGAGCAGTGGTACCATTCAACATGAACTGGACTACAGATAGAAAGGAATTAAGTAAAATTTTATTCCCAAAATATTAAATTTAATTAGATGCCTTTGTTTAAGAGCGATAGCAATCTGTTGTATGGCTTTTCGCTCCATTTAAAGGAAATTAGTTCTTTCGACTTATATAAGCACTCTAATAGAGTATGTTATGGTAAATATTATAAAT
>CAYYCV010000214.1:2422-5899 GCA_964470405.1 uncultured Caryophanales bacterium | reverse complement strand
CTCAGCGGCGTAGCGCCAGGGACAAGCTTCCCGCTTTAGCGGGGAGTAGTTGACGCGCTCACCCTCTTCCACCACTTGTCAGCCTCGCCGTACCCTTCCACGACCTGATAGGCCGACCAGTCCGGCTCTGGCGGCCTCGCCCGTGGCGGCAGCGTCGGCGCTCGCGGCGGGCCGCGCGGAGAAGCCGGCGGAAGCCGGCTTTCAATCGGCTTTGGAAGCCGCATTGGGCGTCAAATCCAGCGAATTTAACACGCTGGAGGTGACCGCTACCGGGTATTACGCCGGCCCCGAATCGACGGGGAAAAGCGCGGGCAACCCCGAATACGGAATCACCTACTCGGGCGTCAAGGTCAGACGAAGCCAAGTGTCTACCATTGCCGCGGATCCCAAAGTGCTGCCGCTCGGTTCCCTGTTGTACATTCCCGGCTACGGATACGGCGTTGTGGCGGACACCGGTTCCGCGATCAAAGGCAATAAAATCGATCTGTATTTTGAAACGAAGCAGGATGTGTACAAGCAGTGGGGCAAAAAAAAATTGAAAGTGCTGGTTTTAAAACAAGGCGGCGGCAAAGTGACCGAGAACATGCTCGATCGTTGGAACCAGGCGTTTGCCGGATTGACCGCGCCGCCTGCGGCGATGTAAATGGATAATGGAAGCGGGGCGATAAAATGGCTTCGTTTCCTTGTTTTCTTTCCGAAAAAGGCTCCGATAGGAGCTTTTCTTATTTTCATACTTATGTTACAATGAGTAAACAATAGTAATCATATGCCATAAAATTACATAAAATGCGAGGCATAAGGCTCGGTTGCTTCACCAGTCCGTCTATCCTGTAAGCGCTTAAATCTTCAAAATAATTTGATTTTGATTCGATAAGTGGGGAAAATTATGAAATGGACCGATAAGTTGGAGCCTATCCTGTTGAAATGGGAAAACCAGGAAGAACTAATGAATGAGCTTTACAAGCAAATGTTTGTAGTGGCTTATTCGAAGATGCGTAATAAGTCGGATGCGCTTGATGTGGTGCAGGAATCGTGGATCAAAATCCTGCAAAAAATCGATACGTTGAAGGATCGGAGCAAGCTGTTTCACTGGGTTAAGGTCATCACCTCGAACACGGCCAACAATATGATCAAAAGGAAACAGTTGATGAAAAATGTGATTCCCTTTCCGTACGACGAATCCAGAGCGGGGCTGTATCAAGCGCCCGAATTGGAATTGGACGATCGCTTCATCCGCGAGTCGATTTTCGACTGCATCGGGCGGCTCGATGAGAAGGCGCAGCAGATGATCAAATTCAAATATTTTTACGGATGCAGCGACGAAGAAACGGCGGCGATGATGAAGCTTCCCGTCGGTACGGTGAAGGCGAAGATCCACAGGGCCAAGAGCCGGCTGCGCCACATTTTGACCACGGAAAACTCCATCAGATAAGACGCTACATAAAAACATCGGGTTCACCTCATACTACGAACTGACAGGTTGACTGCCAGTGCGTAGGCCTGCCGCACCTTCAAAAAAATGCGGGGAGGTGAATCCAGATGGCAAAAAACAAAAATAACCGTGCCGCCAATGAAAAAAACGCCAATAAATTAAAAACCGAATTCGCTGAAGAAACCAACGCAAAAAATGCGAAGCGGGCAGCACAGAATGCGGCCAATGAAAAAGAAAACAAATAATGAACGATAAACGGGGCTGTTTCAAAAGGTCTGAGCAAGGGACCTTTTGGGACGGCCCCAACGCAATTTCAAACGGAAGAGCCGGATTCGCCGCGGGTTTTCCCCGATTCGGATTGCAACGAACACCGCGAACGCTATTTTGCATGTTTTTCGGGTTGTAAATGGGGCAACGAACTAACGAACATCGATAACGCTACTTGGACCAAACCGGCTTGATCCAAACCGACTTGGACCAAATCGGCAAAATGAAGGAATTCCGGGCTAATAAGACTGCTGGCGTTGGTTAGATTTGAAAATGTGCTGCTGAAACCAATCTGGCGTTTTCTGTGAGAGATCATTTTATCCAATAGATCAAAAATAAATTAATATAATATGGATTTATTAACATTATATGGTGTATCGACGGCATACAGATGCTTTAACGGCATACGGGCGCATTGCTGATTTAATGTCGAGAAGCCCATATGCATCCAAAATTGTTCCTTTGAGGCGTGTTTAAATCAATTAGAATCGATCGCGCAAGCTTGAGCATCGCTCGATCTGAAAGCGGGCCGCTTTTGAACCTTTCAGGGCTGAAATACCTGCAAAAGTGCATTTATTTTCTCCTTGGACGAGTGTCCGGAGGAAATACCTGCAAAAGTGCAGGTGTTCTGCGTGTAACGCCCCGTTTGTGGCGATCTGCCTTGAAATACCTGCATTATCGCAGGTATTTTCCCGCGACACCCGAAACAAGCCACAAATAGATGCACTTTTGCAGGTATTGGCACCAAGCGGGTACGAAGGAAAAAGGATTCCAGATCCTCACGGGATCGCACGTAAACACCGTCGCGGAAAACACCGCCGCAGGAAGCGCCGCTGAGGAAAACGCCATCCGCGGAAAACACCACCGCAGGAAACACCGCCGCAGGAAAACACCGGTTGACTACAAAATTTCGACTTGAAGCGAACACCCTGCGAATAAGCAGCTTCGACAAGCGAATCGCCCTTTAATGAACTGACCTGTGGGGAGCGGCTGCCCCCCCAAGCGGTTTTGGTTCATTTTTTTGCGTTCCCCATATAAAATGATGTTTTCAAAACGTGAAAAAACATGGTAAAATAGATTTTGTAAAAAAAACTAACATCTTTAGGTAGAAGACATATCATTGATGGATGAGGGAGCAGGAGGAGGGGCGAAAGATGCGCAGAAGAGTTGAAGAGGTTTATTCGTTTCTTGAAGCGTATATTGCCGGAAAAGCGCGGCAGATTGAGGAAATCGAGCAGGCGGTGGACCGCTACCAGAAGAAAAGCATGCGGGAAGAACAGGCGTACCAAACGATGTCGCCCCTTCGCAGAATGCTGATCGGCAAAAAGCCCGACCACCATTTGGCGTTGGAGTATATTCATTATGTCCAGAAGCCGCTGGAAAAAGCCAAGCTGTGCCGTTCCGCCATGGTGGCGGCCATTCAGTTGTTGAAGGAGGCGGAAGGGTCCGGCACGCTCGTTTTGCCCGAAGACTTGGAGGATGAATTCAACAAATAAGAGCGGTTCAATGCGATAAAATCGTGATCCTCGCTGTAGGCCGGCACACCGTGAATGCTGACATCCAGCCCGATCGTTTCCTCGTCCTTGCCGACCCGGACAGGCATGGCCACGCGGATGAGCCTCAGCACGGCCCAGGTGACGCCGAAGCCCCAAACGCAAACGACGAGCAGCCCCAACGCTTGAACTCCGGCCAGCGCCCACCCGCCGCCGTAGAACAAGCCGGGGTGCGTCAACCCCGAGCCTTGCATCCATGCGGGGACCGCGAACAGCCCGACGGCC
>CAYYCV010000214.1:0-2412 GCA_964470405.1 uncultured Caryophanales bacterium | reverse complement strand
GCACGGCGAAGGCGCCCACCGGATCGTCGACTCCCCTGCGCTCCAGCCATTCTGACACCAGCACCATCGCCATGCCGCAAAATGCCCCGATGCAAATGGCCGCCCAATCGGCGACGTAGGCGCATCCCGCCGTAATTCCGACCAGTCCGGCCAGAGAACCGTTGATGACCATGGGCGGGTCGGATTTGCGGTAGCGGAAAATGGTGAACAGAATGCAGGCGGCTCCTCCGGCCGCGGCGGCCAGCATGGTGGTCACGGCGATGTGTCCGATCGATGTGTTGACGGCGCTCAGCGTGCTGCCGGAGTTGAATCCGAACCAACCGAACCAGAGGATGAACGCCCCGACGGATGCGAGCGGAAGGTTGGAGGGCGGCACAATATTGGCGGTTCCGTCCTCCGAGAATTTTCCGATTCGCGGGCCGATAAAAAGGGCGGCGGCCAGCGCCGAGAACCCGCCCATCGCGTGGATGACCGCCGATCCGGCGAAATCGACCATCCCCAGCCGCGCCAGCCAACCGTCCGCTCCCCATACCCAGTGGCCCGCAATCGGATAAATAAAGCCGGTCATGGCCACGGCGTACAGGATGTAGGCGCGGAAGTGAATCCTTTCGGCCACGGCGCCGGATACGATGGAAACGACCGCAATGACAAACGCGCATTGGAACAGCCAATACGTGTCGTGGGATATGCTGAGATGGATATGCGACAGATCGCCGTGCAATAGAAATCCGCTGGTTCCGATCAACCCGGCGGCGTCTTGTCCATACATCAAGGCAAACCCCAGGAAATAATAGACCAACGCCCCGAAGGCGATGTCCGCGAACACTTTCATGATGATGCTGACGGCGTTTTTCTGCCTTACGAACCCGGCTTCGAGCATGGCGAAACCGCCCTCCATCAGCAAAATCATGGCGGCCGTCAAAACAACCCAAATGGTGTCCAGACCGTTTGCAATTTGATCGATATCCATGGGAAAACTCCTTTAAGGTTAGACTTAACTTTCATTAGAGTAAATAACTGGACTTCATTATACTTGCAGCATCCCGGCGGTGTCAATCATTGATGTTAGATTATATGACATCAATTGCAATTTTTTTTCTCTATCTTGTTTTTCTTTATCTTATTTTTCCTTCGCTTCTTCTTCACTTGTTCTTCATTTGCTTCTTCACTTGTTCTTCGCCTTTTCTCCGCCTCTCCTCGCCTGTTTTTCTCCGTCTGAGGACGGAGGCAACGATCCACCTGCCGACTCTATGAAGATCGAATAAAATCGGGTAGACTATACCTATAGTTTTTGAAGGTGGATGGAGGAATGAGCATGCGCGGCCATTTTATGAACAGAGCGTTTTTCGGCCTTTTGCTGATCGGCGCCGGCGTCGTGTTCCTGCTGCGTCAGATGAATGTGATCACGGTGGATATCGGCTACCTGTTTTCCACGTTTTGGCCGGTTTTTCTTATTTTTTTCGGATTGAAGGGCATTGTGGAAAAGGTGGCGTACCGTGGGGGCTCCTTCTTTTGGAGCGCGATGCTGATTTTGATCGGACTGTTTTTTCTGGGGCGAAACCTCGGATTGCTTGATTTGTCTGCCGGCGATTTTTTTAAAAGCCTGTTTCCTGTGATGCTGGTTGTATTCGGGCTCGCGATGCTGTTCAGACCGCACGGACAGAGCGGCAGGACCGGTCGCCATCATGGGGCCGAGGGTAGGGTTGACAAGGATCGGTATGAAAATTGGCGTCGAAATTGGCAGGAAAATTGGAACCAGGTGCACGGCGATCCCTTTGCGGAGCCTGCGGCCAAGCCCGCCGATGAACCGCACGCCGGCTACCCCCCGGGCGATCCGGGCGTTGACCGCGCGTTCGTCGATCCGCGTGCCGGCTATTCGCGCGGAAGGGAAGAACGCGATCGGTTGCGGGAAGAGCGGCGGAGGGAGCGGGAGCGGTCGCGCAGGCAAAAGTTCGGCGAATACGGATGGAATCCCGACGCGCGCAACTATTCCGGTTTTTTCAACGATTTGTATTTGGGCCACGATTATTGGAATCTGGAACCGATGAATATTTCCCATTTTATCGGCGATACGGTGATCGATTTAACGAAGGCGCAAATCCCGGCAGGGGAAACGAAAATTGTAGTTTCGTCGTTCATCGGGGACGTCAAGGTGTTTATTCCCGACGATATGGATGTGGCGGTCAGCGTGGCGTCCAGCACGTTTATCGGCGATCTGACACTGTTTGACCGTCACGATAGCGGATTTTTGCGAAGCCATCATGCCGAGTCGCCGAATTACGCCGATGCGGAAAAGAAAGTGCGTTTTCAGGTCAGCATGTTTATCGGCGATATTAAAGTGCAAAAAGTAGGTTGAGAGCGATGCTTGGCGCTTCCAAAAACATGAAATGGGAACTGCTCCTCTATTTTCTA
>CAYYCV010000213.1:0-5909 GCA_964470405.1 uncultured Caryophanales bacterium | reverse complement strand
GCGCTATACTGATAAATACAGTGAAATCCTTGCCGGGCAAGGGTTTTTTTGTAGATTTATTTTCTTATTTATAATAATTATAAATTAATATTGACTTTAATCAAATGACCTGCTATTCTATTGATATTGAAAATGATTCTCATTTGAATCCATCACACCACTATGAGGAGGACATGTACATGACAACACAACGTCTGGTTGGCAGGCAAGCACCAAACTTCACAATGGAAACTGTTTCCGGTGACGGAGAGCAATTCGGCAGCGTATCCTTGGCCGATTACAAAGGGAAGTGGCTGGTGTTCTTTTTCTATCCTTTGGATTTCACCTTTGTTTGTCCGACCGAAATTACGGCATTGAGCGAGGCGCACGAACTATTTGAGGATCTGGACACCGAGATTCTCGGCGTCAGCACGGACAGCAAGCATTCGCATCGGGCGTGGATTCGGACATCGAAAGAAGACAACGGGCTGGGCGCGCTGAATTTCCCGCTGGCCTCCGATATCACCAAACAAGTGGCGCGGGATTACGGCGTGCTGATTGAGGAAGAAGGCATCGCGCTTCGGGGTCTGTTCATCATCGATCCGGAAGGGGAATTGAAATATCAGGTTGTCAACCACAACGACGTTGGCCGCAGCGTGGACGAAACCTTGCGCGTGCTGCAAGCATTGCAATCCGGCGGGCTGTGTCCGGCCAACTGGAAGCCCGGAGATAAAAACCTGTAATCGTTTTTTTACAGATCGGAGGTCGTTGTCTATGTCCACACCCGTCATTGTTTACTCCAGCACGGGCTGTCCCCGCTGCCATCAGGTGAAGGAACAGCTTCGGGAATGGGGAATCGCCTATGAAGAGCGCAATGTATCCGAAGACCGCACGCACTTCGAAGAGCTGCAGCGGCGCAAAATCTTCGGAACGCCCGCAACCTTGATCCATAATAAACCGATTCTCGGTTTCCAGCCGGACAAACTGATGAAAGCCCTTGGTTTGGACCGGGCGCCGACCGCCCCGGACCGCCAGGGCGAGCCCGAAGACCGGACCGCCGCGGCGGAAGGGAATTCCGTCCCTTCCGGGGACGATCTGTTCGGCGCGGCGGACGCTTCGGTATTGGAGCCGCTGTACGATTTGGCGGTTATCGGCGCCGGCCCCGCGGGGGCTTCCGCCGCGCTGTATGCCGCGCGCGGCAAGCTGAAGACGCTGGTCATCGACAAAGCTCCCTCAGCCGGCACGCTGGCCATCACCCACAAGATCGCCAACTATCCGGGGGTTCGCAAGGAATTGACCGGTTTGGAGCTGCTGCTCGAAATGCAGCGGCAAGCCAAAGATTTCGGCGCGGTTTTCGTCCGCGCCCAAGTGACGGGAGTCGATTTCAGCAGCGATAGCGAAATCAAGAAAATCATCGTGCCGGAAGGCGTCATTCGCGCCAAAAGCGTCTTTATCGGCGTCGGCGCCAAAGCTCCCTCCAGCAAAATCAAAGGGGAGGAGACTTTCGCCGGGCGCGGCGTCAGCTATTGCTCCACTTGCGATGCCGCCTTCTTCGAGAACAAAACGGTGGTCGTCGTTGGCGACAATGACGAAGCAATTCATGAGACCGCCAACCTGGCCAAGTTTTGCAAAGAAGTCCGATTGCTGATTCCAAGCGGTTTGCTCAAGGGCGGCGCCCGTTTGGAAGAACTGGAAAATAAGGAAAACGTGCATATTTACAAGAAATACAGAGTGAAGGAAGTCATGGGAGAGCAGTCGGTCGAACGTTTGGTCATTCAGGACGACCAGCGCGTCGAGCATATTTGGCCGGTCGACGGCGTATTCCTCTACCTTGCCGGGATGAAGCCGGGAACGGATTTCATCGGCCATGCGGTGCGGCGCGACGCGGAAGGGTATATCGACGTGGACGATCAAATGAGGACCTCGGTCGACGGCGTGTTCGCCGGCGGGGATGCGCGAAGAACGCTGGTCAAACAGGCGGTCATTTCCGCCGCCGACGGGTGCATTGCCGCCCTGGGCGCGGAAAGGCACGTGAACAAACGCGCGCAGATGCGTCCGCAATACAATTGAGACAGGCAACACTTGCAACATCGTTGAAATAAACATCCGCTTTTAGGCCTTTATCGTCAGGCGATCCTGACGGCAAGGGCCTTTTTCGTTTTCAAGCGTAAAAATATTGTTGACACGACACTAAATAGTGTCCTATAATCAAATGGTCACTAAATGGTGTCTAATTTCGAAGGGCGATGAAATGAACGGCTGTCCTATGGCAATCCTGTTAGGGAGGGGGGTTATGAGCGGGAACAATGCGTTGCGGGATGTGTTTGATGCGATCGCGGATCCAACCAGACGCCGATTGATCCGTCTGTTGGCAGAAGCGGAGGAGATGCCGCTTCATGAACTGGCGGCGCAGTTTTCAATGGGCCGCACGGCGGTATCCAAGCATTTGGCGATCCTGAAAGAGGCCGGGCTGGTGTTTGACCGAAAAGTCGGCAGGGAAACCCGATTCAGGCTAAACGCTTCTCCGCTCCAAGAGATTCAAAATTGGGTGGCGTTCTACGGGAAATTCTGGAGTGCAAATATGTTTCGTTTAAACCAACTATTTGAGGAGGAAGAAGAATGAGTTTAAAATTGGAGTTGGATTTTCAGTACACGACATCGATCGAGAAGGCATGGTCGGCTTTAACCGATTCAAGCAAGCTTGCCAAGTGGATCATCATGGAAAATGATTTTAAACCCGTCGTAGGACATCGCTTCCAGTTTCGCGCAAAGCCGAGCGAATATTGGAACGGAATCATCGACGGCGAAGTGCTTGTCGTGGATGAGCCAAACCGCTTGTCCTATACTTGGGGAGTCACGGGTGAGCAACACACGGTCATCTGGACGCTGGAGGATTTAGGGGACGGCAAGGTTAACCTTCACCTTGAACAAACGGGATTCTCGAGCGCCCAAGCGCTTGAAGGCGCCAGATACGGCTGGGGCAACTGGTTCGGCGGGTTTGAAAAAGCGCTGGAACAATAATCGCGAAAATCGCGAATCACATTCGGAATCGCGCTTGGCGGCAAATGATTCCTTCCCATTCGAGTCCCATTCGCACGGAGCGCATCCTTCGCATGGAGTCATCATACTAACCGAGTGCAAACAGGCCCAGCCGGATGGTACAATGTGAATACAGGCAGAAATTAAATTTACCGGAAGGATGTTAACATGAGCGAATCTGATCAGGAGTATATCGTGATCTCGGGTGCGCGGGAAAACAATCTCAAGAACGTTTCTTTGCGCATCCCCAAGCGAAAGATCTCGATTTTCACCGGGGTGTCGGGATCCGGCAAGTCGTCGATCGTCTTCGATACGATCGCGGCCGAATCCACGCGATTGCTGAATGAGAACTTCAGCATGTTCGTGCGCACATTCCTGCCCCGCGTCCCGCAACCGGATACGGATGCAATCGAGAACCTGAGCATGGCCGTGATCGTTGATCAGAAGCGGCTGGGCGGCGGCTCTCATTCCACGATGGGCACGATTACGGATATCTCTCCCATTGTCCGCCTTCTTTTCTCCCGGGTGGGCCAGCCCTATCTCGGACCGGTGAACATGTTCTCGTTTAACGATCCGCAAGGCATGTGCCCCGAGTGCAACGGGCTCGGCCGCAGGCTGGGCGTTAACATGAGCAAGGCGCTGGACATGTCCAAATCGTTGAATGAAGGGGCCATCCTACTGCCGGACTATTCGATAAACGGTTGGGAATGGAACATGATCGTGCAGTCGGGGTCTTTCGATCTCGACAGGAAGCTGAGCGATTATTCGGATGAAGCGTTGGAGCAACTGCTGTACGCCAAGGCGAGGAAAGTGGAGATGAATTTTGCCGGAAAAGCCATGAATATCACTGTGGAAGGCGTCATTGAGAAGTTCACCAACAAATACATCAAGCAGGATCTGAAGGCAAAATCCGAGCGCACGCAGAAAATGGTGGCCCCGTACATTTCCGAAGGTCCCTGCTCCAGTTGCCGCGGCGCGAGACTCAGTCAGGCCGCGCTCGGTTGCCGAATCAACGGGCTCAACATCGCGGAGATGTCCGCCATGGAGGTCGGGCAGCTTATCCGCGTCATTCGGGAAATCGACGACCCCGTCGCCGCGCCGATCGTCAAGTCGCTGGCGGAGCGGTTGCAGCATCTGGTGGACATCGGGCTGGACTACTTGACGCTGGATCGCGAGACGGATACATTGTCCGGCGGCGAGTCGCAGCGCGTCAAAATGGTAAAGCATCTGAGCGGAAGTCTGGTGGATGTCACCTACATTTTCGACGAGCCCAGCGTCGGCTTGCATCCCCGTGACGTGCACCGATTAAATGAGTTGCTTCAGAAGCTGCGCGACAAGGGCAATACCGTCATTGTTGTCGAGCATGACCCCGATGTGATCAAGCTGGCGGACCATATTGTCGATGTCGGTCCCTATGCCGGCAATCGCGGCGGTACCATCGTGTATGAAGGAAGCTTCCAGGGCCTGCTCGAGGCGGGCACACTGACAGGCGCCCATATGAAGCAGTCGCTCGAACTGAAGCGCGATTGCAGGAAACCGGCCGGCAAGCTGTCCATCAAGGATGCCACGCTGCACAACCTGCGGAATGTAAGCGTGGATATTCCGGCCGGCGTGCTGACCGTCGTTACGGGTGTGGCCGGCTCAGGCAAGAGCACGCTGATTAACGAAGTCTTCCTCAGCCAGCATCCCGATGCGATCGTCATCGACCAGTCGGCGATCGGCGTATCCACACGTTCGAATCCTGCGACCTACACGGGCATTATGGACGATGTGCGCAAGGCGTTCGCTTCCGCGAACAAGGTCAATCAAGGCTTGTTCAGCTTCAATTCCAAGGGAGCCTGCGAGAACTGCCAAGGACTGGGGGTTGTGTACATGGACCTTTCGTTCCTCGACAGCGTGAAATTGCCCTGCGAAGTATGCGGAGGCAGGCGGTTTAAGGAGGAGGTGCTTGCGTACAAGCTGAACGGCAAGTCCATTGCGGAAGTGCTGCAGATGACGGTGGAGCAGGCACTGGAATTTTTTCAGCTAAAAGAGGTTGTGCGCAAGCTCCAGGCCATGAGTGACGTGGGACTGAACTATATTACGCTCGGTCAGCCGCTCAGCACGCTCTCCGGCGGGGAGTGCCAACGCATCAAGCTCGCAAGCGAGCTGCATAAGAAGGGGAGCATCTACGTGATGGACGAGCCGACGACCGGCCTGCATATGTCGGATATCGGCCACCTTTTGGAGATCATGAACCGACTTGTGGATGCCGGCAATACGGTGATCGTGATCGAGCATAATCTCGCTGTGATCAGTCAAGCGGATTGGATCATCGACATGGGACCGGACGGAGGCAGCAAGGGCGGCCAAGTGGTATTCGAGGGCACTCCGGAGCAGATCCTTCATGCGGAGCAATCGATCACGGGAAAATATTTAATGCACTAAATTAAATGTTAAACTCACATACAAGGCTGCCGGCAGAATCGGTAGCCTTTCGTTATTATATAAAGGATTATATTTTATTTAGGTTGTTAAATAAATATTGAAAATGGGGGGACGAGCCGCTATGCTTCGGCGTCTAACGATTATTTGACGAATGACGCGCCGAAGTCGAGTGTTTGCAGCTTTCATTTACAACGTGCTGATTGATGCAAAGCCGATGAAACGGCAAGTAAAATAGATCAGATGAAATACGTGAAGTATGCGATTAATTTAATAATGAACGGCACAATAAAATGACGACCACGAGCAAAACAAACAAATTCAACTCAACATAGTTGATTTTAAAGATAAGTAAAATAAGATTATCAATAAAATTAAATTAATTGAATAAGAAGCAAATTATATATAATTAAACCAATTATTTTAAGCATCGTTTAAGCGTTTTTTAATTACGTCCGATAATATAT
>CAYYCV010000212.1:0-5916 GCA_964470405.1 uncultured Caryophanales bacterium | reverse complement strand
CACTTGCACCGTCATGCTAAAGCTGTTTGCCGAAATGATCTTGGACGAATCCTTTAAACAGTACATGAAATACAAATTGTATCGGGAGATCGACCGCGCGCTCGATTGCAGGGACGAGGAAGGTTTCTATACGCTGACCGACGAATTGAATGCCTTGTAAAAGCTTGTGAACGACGGTTCATAAGTTTTTTTTTGTTTTTGCCCGCGTTGCGGAATGTGATAAAGTATAATGAAAGGGGACGGAAGGAAGGTACGCATTTGAAATTCAGCGAAATTGAAGAAAAGCAATGGGCCGAGCTAAAGCCGTATCTGGACACCTGCTTGCTGCCGTTGACCGGTTTGTCCGGAGATGAGCAGCCCTGGCAAGTGAAGCGGGCTTTGCAACGCTTGAAGGACGTCATGGATCTCGTCGAAATCCCGTTTAAAGGAAGGGTTGTGACCTACCCCGCCATGCATTTTTGCGGCGAGGATGAATCGTTCGCTCATGCGGTTGAGCGGACATGCCAAAATCTCCGCGCTGCGGGATTTCGCTATGTGATCGTGATTACGGCGGATGCGGCCGTCGCGGCGATGCGCTTTCGCCAGCCCGATTTGTCGCTGTTTCCGATCCTTGGCGAAGAGCGGGCCGATTCCGAGGCGAATCGGGTGCGCGATGCGGTACAAGCCATGTGGCGGCAGGACAGCTCGGCTATGTGATGCGGGATGCGGCGATGGTGTATCATGCCAACGCCGCGGGCACTTTAATTGGAGCGCTTTAATTGGGGCACTTTGATTGGCTCAGCCGCTAACGAACTGAGATGGCGTTATTTGCGGGTTTATCGGGCTTCAGACTTTCGCAACGAATCGGAGAGGCGTTATTTTCTCGAAATTGGTAAAAACAAGGCGAATTCGGTTTGGATAACGTTTGTGGAGTTCGTTAAAATTAACAATAGGCTGTGGGAGGGAAAATAAGGTCTCTCCGATACGTTAGAAACACGTCCCGTAGAGGCGGCACAGGCGGGCGTGCGAAGCCGCGAAAAAAGGGCCTCGCCGCAGCGCGTCCTGGCAGTTTTCGCCGCGCATTTGAAGATGGGACCAGTTGTGACAATTTGTTTACATTTCCAGACATCATTTTGCGAATGCGTTTTATTTGACCTCTTCATTCTTGACGCTTGAAGGGACCTAAGATATTATAGGAATGTCGCAAGATTCGAGTCTGAAGGGGGTAAGAAGAATGAGTGATGTTCCGAATCATGAAATAGATGCGGATGATCATCAACCACGTACTAAAAAAGAGATGTCGCGTCGTCAGTTTCTGAGTTATACCCTTGGAGGAACGGGTGGCTTTATGGCTGCGATGACGATTATTCCGATGCTGCGGTTTTCGGTTGACCCCCTGCTGCAACCCAAAGGCGAAGGGGATTACGTCAAAGTTGTCGAAGAGAGCAAGATTACCAGCGAGCCGCAAAAGTTCGGTTTTAAAAAGCATCAAATTGACGGCTGGTATGAGAGCGATCCCGAATTCAGTTCCTTTATCGCCAGGAATGACGACGGAAAAATTTATGCACTGTCTCCGATATGCAAGCATTTGGGTTGCACGGTAGACTGGAATACAGAACCGGAGAAAAGCCCGAACGAATTCGTTTGTCCGTGTCATGGGGCGCATTATACGAAAACGGGCAAATACTTGGTCGTGGCGCCGGCGTCCTTGGATGAATACAAGGTCAAGATCGAAAACGGCTTTGTTTACCTTGGCCCGATCATTCCCAACACGATGGATCGATAAGGAGGCGTAAATCAATGTTAAAGTCCGTATACAATTGGATTGACGAGCGTCTCGATATCACGCCGATGTGGAGAGACGTGGCCGATCACGAGGTTCCCGAACACGTCAACCCGGCGCATCATTTTTCCGCTTTCGTATATTGCTTCGGCGGCTTGACGTTTTTCATCACGGTCATTCAGATTTTGTCCGGGATGTTTTTGACCATGTATTATGTGCCGGATATCATCAACGCTTATGCCAGCGTCGACTACTTGCAGCATAAAGTCGCCTTCGGAGACATCGTTCGCGGCATGCACCACTGGGGCGCGAGCCTTGTCATTGTCATGATGTTTCTGCATATGCTGCGCGTTTTTTTCACCGGCTCCTACAAATCGCCCCGGGAAATGAACTGGGTCGTGGGGATGCTGATTTTTTTCGTGATGCTGGGATTGGGCTTCACCGGCTACTTGTTGCCTTGGGACAACAAAGCTTACTTTGCCACCAGCGTGGGAATTAATATTGCCGCTTCCGCTCCCTTTATCGGGGAATACATCAAGATGTTTTTGCAGGGCGGCGATATCGTCGGGGCGCAAACGCTGACCCGGTTTTTTGCCATTCACGTGTTTTTCCTCCCCGCCGTATTGCTGGCTTTGCTGGGAGGCCATTTCTTCATGATTCGCAAACAGGGAATTTCCGGACCGCTATAAAATGAAAGGAGGGGGAGCGCATGGCACACGATCACGATTCAAAAGAAAAAGTGGTATATGTCGGTGACTCGCGAGTACCTAAACGTAACAAAGAATATACGCCACGGGATTATTCCGCTTATCCGGGCAAATCCGAAGCATTTGTGCCGAACTTCCTGTTGAAGGAATGGATGGTTGGCGCCGTGGTTCTTGTGGGCTTCATGGTGCTGGTGATGTCGGAAGCCGCGCCGTTGGGTTACCCTGCGGATCCGTCCAACACTTCGTTTATACCGATGCCCGACTGGTACTTTCTGTTCCTGTATCAATTGTTGAAGTACCCATACACTTCGGAGCATTTTAAAATTGTCGGCACGCTTATCCTTCCTACCATCGCTTTCGGCACCTTGCTGTTGACTCCGTTTTTGGATGTGGGCAAGGAAAGACGCTTCTATAGAAGGCCGGTCGCTTCTTCCCTGATGTTTCTTTCGGTGGCGGCTATCATCTTCCTGACCGTCTTCTCATGGCAGGTTTATCAGGAGGAGCTCGAGGACAGAGGCATTGTTCCGGAGCACATCGAACGGGAAGCGAAAATAGAGGCAGGTAAAATCGAACCGGGCAAAAGCACCGGCGGCGGGCAAAAAGCGGTGGCCATCGTGGCGGAGTCCGATCCGGCGTATGATGTGTACAAGAAGGCGACCTGCGTTGCCTGTCACGGCGATACGTTGAAGGGCGTTGCCGCTGTGGGCGCTCCGGCCTTGCGCGGGATCGGCGATACGCTCGACGAGCAGCAAATTTTTGACATTATGAACAACGGGCTGGGCAATATGCCTGCGGGGCAATATCAGGCAAGCATCGATCAAAATGGGTTGACCAAGGAAGAAATGGATTCCCTGGTGGCCTGGTTGGCCAAGCAAAAAACAGCGACGGAATAAGGCGGTATGACTGTGGACCTGAAAGGCGTCCTGTCCATGCTTCTTAGCCGGGAAGGGCTGATTTCCCGACCGATGCTTTGGACCTTGTTCTGGGTGAATTTGCTTGGTACGATATACGGATACGAATGGTACTGGAATCAGATCGTCGAAACGGCGGCGGAAAAGTCGGACTGGCTGTTGCCCTTTGTGCCGGACAGCCCGACCGCAAGCCTGTTTTTTACGATCTCCGTTGCATTTTTATTGCTGGATTCCCGTCGGCGTTCGGAAACCGGCCGAATATTTCGCTTTTGCCGCGGATGGATCGAAGCATTGGCCGTCGTCACCTCGGTGAAGTATGGGATATGGGCCGTGGTCATGATCGTCGCCGGAGCGGTGAAAGGCTCGCCGGTCAACTGGCAGGATTGGATGCTGTCCATATCGCATTTGGGTATGGCGGCGGAGGCGGTGCTGTTTGTCCGCTTCTTCAAAATTCGGCCGATACATATTTTTTTGACGGTATGCTGGGTTTTCGCCAATGATTACGTGGATTACCATTTGGATGTTTTTCCTTGGCTTCCCAACGTGTTGTATGCGGATTTGCCATTGATTCAGATGTTCACGGTTCATTTGAGCATAGCGAGCGTTTTGGTTTGCTGCATCTTTTATATATTTTCAAGGCCGGACCGGGTCTAAATTCGGACATCCCTCCATATCATGTTGATAAGGAGGGATGTCCTATGTTGTTTTCTCGGGCCAAAGGCCTGATTCTCACGATGGCCGTCTGGGTTGTGGCGCTTTCCTTGGCGGGATGCCAAACCGCGTCCGACGCATCCTTCAACCCGGCCGGAGTGAAAGCGGAAGCATCGGAAAAGCTGCAATTATTGGATCAGATTGCGGAAAAAGTGCTGGCTGAATTGAACGGCGGCCATGTGCCCCAGGCTCGCGACCAGTTGGAGTGGCTGGGCGTTGAGATCACGAAGATCGAGTTCGAAGGCATCGCCTCGGTCGAGGGAGTGAACGCTTTGACCCAAACGCTGGTCGAGGCGCAAAGGGTATTCAACCGGGTGAAGTTTTCACCGGCGGAAGGAGCGGCGGCAGCGACGAAAGTCCGGCTGGCCGTCGATGCGCTGTCCCATCGCAACCGACCGATGTGGATGCAATATCGCAAGCAAGTGGAAGCCGATTTGGATAAGCTGGCGGCAAGTGTAAAGCAGCGCGCTTTTCCGCAAGTTCGCGTCGCCCTCGAACAAGCCGATCAGCATTATGCGTTGCTTCGTCCCGCCATGCTGATCAGCAAGGGCAGCCTTGCAACGGAACAACTGGATTCCTTGTTCGCTTTTATGAACAGCAGGCATCAGGAAGGGGACGCGGAAGGGCTGCAATCCGGGGTGGACCGCATGCGGCAAGTGTGGCAAGAGGTGTTTAAAGATGCGGGGACGGAAACCTTGATCCCGCTTGGGTCGAGCGATCCGCCGCTGATTTGGGGAATTTTGATCGTATTGGCGATCGTAATGGCGCTGGCGTTTACCGGCTGGCGGAAATTCAGGCACGAACGCGGCTATACGGTGGTCCGTAAAAAGGAAGAAAGCTAGAGGAAGGCTAGATGCGTAGGAAAAACGGGCGGCTCCGTGCGTGAACACGGGTTTCCGATCACGGTTGTCCGCTCATTTTTCGGGTGGTGTGGTCCCTGCTCGGCATCGGTAAGCTTCCTGCGTAGACGTTTCTGTATGGGCTGATATTCCTGTCCGGACCAAAATTCCTGCAAAAGTGCATCTAGTTTGTACGCATCGGAGCCTGGGAGATCAAATTCCTGCAAAAATACATGTATTTTGCGCGTTCGCACCAGAATGAAGCGGAATGCTTCAAAATACCTGTATGAAAGCAGGAATTTTCTTGAAATGCTTGTTTGGGCCTGCGAAAAAATGTACTTTTGCAGGTATTTTGGAATTCCGGCCGCCTGGCCTGTGCGTTGCCTCGCTTTTGGCAGTCCGGCAGAAGGATTGTGCGGGATTCGAAATACGGTAAAAAACGGTCGGCTTCGTACTCCTTTTCGTAACTTTTCACACGCTAATAACGTCTACATTGTAATAATGCTTCGTTTACTTAATATGAATTTTGTAAAGATATGTTTAATAAAGGAGAACAGCAATGAACACGAGGGTTTCAGTTTTGTTTTCAGTTTTACTTTTAAGCGCACTTATTTTGTTTATAGCAGCAAGTGGTCAAGTGAAAAATATTGACGATTTGGTTTTGGTTCAAAAGGCAATGGAAGGAGCTAAGTATAAATCGGTGCAAATTGACTCAGATAAAATAAAATTTGTGGCTGTGAAATACTCGTTAGAGGAGCTTAAACGTGCTCGTGAGAGCTTGAAAATAGCACAATCCCAAAATAAACTGCAAAAAAAGATAAGAGGATATTTCATTGATGTAAATGACAATAAATTGGTACTGCTTGTGGATGACTTTGAAAACGTCAATGAATTGTATAATTTCGTTGATAAAGACATGATTAAGTTAATGAACTCAACTTTCGCAGCTTGAAAACGGCAAATAAGCCTTGATGTAACTGGGCAAA
>CAYYCV010000211.1:0-5965 GCA_964470405.1 uncultured Caryophanales bacterium | reverse complement strand
CGACGATGCGGCTCGGGTCGATTTGATCGGAGACGGGGATTTTGCGGATGGGTTGGGCGGTTGGAGCGCTTTTTGGGGCGACGGCAGCACCGGCCGGTCGGTGGGAGCCCTTGCCGCGGAAAGCGGGGAATTGAAGGCGAGCCTGCTGTCGGTCGGCAGTTACCCGACCAGCGCGCAAATTTTGCGCGGAGGGCTGCCCCTGACCAGCGGCACGAGCTATACGGTCTCTTTCGATGCCAGAGCGTCGGCCGGCCGCAGAATCAATGTGGCGGTCAGCGACGGGACGACGGACGCGGCTACGCTCCGCACGTTCGCGCTGACCTTGGAGATGAAAACCTATTCGTATTCCTTCGCGATGAAAACCGCGTCTTCGCCGGATGGTCAGCTTCGTTTTCAACTGGGACATATGGAGGGCGGGGTCGACGCGCCGGTCGATGTTTTTTTCGACAATGTGAAAATAACGGCGCTGGAGGCGTCGATTGCGGATAAAACCGCGCTGAATGCCGGGATCGAGACGGCCAACCAACTGGAGGAAGCCGACTATACGGCGGATTCATGGTTGATTTTCCAAAGCGCGTTGGTCACGGCCAAAGAAACGAGCTACTCCACCACCGCGACAAAGGATGAAATCGATCAGGCGCTGGACGGTTTGAACGCAGCGGTCGAACAGCTCGTCCGGATCGAATACGCGGCGGGCCTTGCCGAGATTCGGCTTGCGGACGACGCGGGGAATGATTTGCAAAGCGCGTTGACACCTGTTTTTCAACCCGGCCGTTACGATTATTTGATCGGCTTGACCGGCGGCGTGGCGTCGGTTGAACTGACGCCGGAACCGGCGCAGAGCAATGCGCTTGTCTCCGTTGCCGGGGCGGATCCGGTGGACGGGAAATACCGCGCGGTCGTGCATACGGGCGTCAATGCGGTATCCGTGGAGGTGGCCGAGCCGGGCAAAACGAACGCGGTGTACCATTTTTATTTTGTCAAAGAACCGGCCGGAGACGTTCGCAGGGACCCCGCCGATTGGGCCATGGTCTGGAACGACGAATTTTCCGCCGATCAAATTGACGCTTCAAAATGGAACCTGGTGAATCAGGGGGGCGGATTCGGCAACCATGAGCTGGAGTATTATACGCCGAGGCCGGAAAACGCTCGCATCGAGCCGATCGGCGACGGCAACAAGGCGCTGGTGATCGAGGCGCGCAAGGAGAAGTACGAAGGCCATGACTATACGTCGGCGAAGCTGTATACGCAAAACAAAGGCGATTGGACGTACGGAAAATTCGAAATCCGCGCCAAGCTTCCCAAATCGCAGGGGATGTGGCCGGCGATCTGGATGATGCCGACCGATTACGACCTGTATGGCCCTTGGCCGGCTACCGGGGAAATCGATATTATGGAGCTGGTCGGGCATATCCCGAATGAGGCGTGGGGGACGCTGCACTACGGCATGCCGTGGAAATACACCAATTCCAGCTTCCAACTGCCGGGGAAAATGGACTTCTCCCAGGATTTTCACACGTTCTCGATCGAGTGGGAGCCTGGGGAAATTCGCTGGTACGTGGACGGCATCTTTTATCAGAAGCAGGATGACTGGTATACGAAGCGCGACGGGGAGTCGGCCCCCTACACCTGGCCGGCGCCGTTCGACCGGGATTTCTATCTGCAGTTGAATCTGGCGGTCGGCGGCGATTGGCCGCAGAACCCGGACAGCACGACCGTCGTCCCGAGCCGGATGCTGGTGGATTACGTGCGGGTGTATCAACTCAAGGACGGGCTTCAATATGGCGACCCCGGAGACGGGCCGGCATCGTCGATCGCCGTGCCGACGCCGCGTCCGGAGCAAGGGCTCGGCGGGCTGGTTTACAACGGCACCTTCGATGAAGGAGCGGGGCGCATGGCGTTTTGGAATTTTGCGGTGGATGGCACGGCCGACGCGGTTTCCTCGATCGGTTCGGCGGTGAGCGAACGGGAATTCAAAACCGTCATCGCCGACGGCGGCTCCGACGCGGCGTCCGTTCAATTAAGCCAGTCCGGCATTCCGCTGGTGAAAGGCATGAATTATCAGGTGAAGTTCAGAGCGCGGGCCTCCATGGACGGCGCGACGGCGGAAGTGCAGGCGGTCAAAAACGGCGACCCGGGAACCCGTTACTCCGGAACCGAGACCTTCGCGCTGAACGGCGAGATGACCGACTATTCGTTTATTTTTGCCATGACCGGGGATACGGATCAGAACGCCCAACTGCAATTCAATCTGGGCCGGAATACCGGGGAGATCGTCCTCGATGATGTCAAGCTGGCCGTCTATTATCCGCCGCAGTATCAGAAGCTGGATGCGGTGAATTATGCCAATGCGCGAGGGTATGCCGTGCAGGGCGATTCGATCGCGCCGGACGGTTCGGCCGGCAACTGGGTTCAATATAACGCCGCTATTCCGGAGGATGGAGATTATGTCGTTTCCTACCGGGTGGCGACCGACAGCGATGCGGCGAAGCTGACCTTTAAAGGGCCGGGATCGGATACCCGGACGCTTCGCCTTCCGAATACCGGAGGGATTGACCGATGGCAGACCGTCACGGATCTTGTGCATCTGCATGCGGGCACGCAAATGCTGCTGCTTGCCGGTGAAGGCTACCATCTGAATCGGATCGTCATTGCGCAAAATGTGGTGCAAAATGGCGGGATGGATGCGGGTACGGATGCCTGGGAGCTGTGGGTCCAATACGCGGGCGGCGCCGCGTTGCACACGGTCGACGGGCAGACGAAGCTGGCGATCGCGTCGCAGGGCGACGATTTCTGGGGGACGCAGTTCAGCCAGATCGGCGTGCCGCTCTATAAAAATAAAAATTACCGCGTGACCTTCGAGGCCAAATCCAGCGTCAACCGCAAGCTGCGCCTGACGATTGACGATCCCGCCACGAATATGGCGTATGCGCTGTACGATTCGATCGCGCTGACGCCGAATTGGAAAACGTACAGCTTCGAATTCACCATGACCGGGAATACGAACATGAACAGCCGCATCGACTTCAACCTGGGCAAAATCGGGGATGCCCTCGGCGCGCACGAGGTTTATCTCGATCGGGTTCGGTTCGCGGAGGCGGCCGACCTCGGGCCGTCCGAGTCGGTGATCGGCGCATTGCCCGTCGATGTGCCGGGCGATCCGATCGAGGTGCTGCAAGCGGACGGGTTCACGGGAATCGCCGTCGATCAGGGCGCGTTGTCTCCCGCATTTGACGGCGCCGTGACCGATTATGTCGTGAAGGTGGCCGCCGATGTGACAGGTATCGCGATCACTCCGGCTTTGGCCGCGGACAACGCGATCGTTTCCGTCGATGGGGCTTCGGCGTCGGGCGTCGTTTATACGACGGCCTTAAACGAAGGCGGCAATCCGGTTTCGTTCATTCTGGAGCAGCCGGGGCGGTTGCCGAAAGCTTATACGATCAACGTCATTCGCACGCCGCACAATTTGGCCCGGGGCAAGCTTGCGAGCGCCTCGTCCGGCCAGGCGGCCGCCGCCCTGGTAGTGGACGGCGCTATGTCGACGCGCTGGGAGTCGGATCACAGCGATCCGCAATCGATTACGGTCGATCTGGGCGACCGCTACAACCTCGCTTCCGTTCAAATTCATTGGGAAGCGTCGCGGGCCAGCGCCTATCGGCTTGAAGTGTCGAACGACGCGGCCCAATGGTATTCGGTATACAGCACGACCGGCGGAAGCGGAGCGACGGATCTGATCGACATTCCGGAGCGGGTGACCGCGCGGTATGTTCGGATGACCGGGACGGATCGCGTTTCCTTTGGCGGGGTGAAATACGGCTACTCCATTTACGAGATCGAAGCGAGCGGCGATCCCTATGCGTCGGACGCCGATTTCCGCGCCTACAAAGCGGCGCTGGCGCAGGCCATTGCCGCCGCGGGTGCGTTGGCGGAACCGGATTACACCGCCGAATCGTGGTCGGCGGTTTCGGGGGCGCTGGTGCAGGCTGACCTCGCGTACGCGCAAGCGGACGCTTCGCAGGCGGAAGTCGACCTGGCGGCGAACGGCCTGTCGGATGCCATCGCCGGCCTGGTCAAGCTGGAGAAAGCGGACGGCTTTACGGCGCTTGACGTCAGCGTCAGCGCGTTAAGTCCGTCGTTCGATCCCGAGACGGCATCGTATTCGCTCATCGTGGACAATTCGGCGACGAGCGTCGATTTCACGCCGATGTTGGCGGATGGCAATGTGATCTCCGCGGTCGATGGCTTGGCTACCGTTTCGGAGGCGGTTTACCGGGCCGATCTGAATGTCGGCCTGAATTCCGTGTCGTTGACGGTGTCGAAGCCGGGCGCGCAACTGGACAAAACCTATCGGATCGACATCGTCCGCTTGTCCTTGGCGAATGCGGCGCTCGGCCGGCCCGTCGTCGCGTCGAGCGAGAAAATCGCCGCGTCGGCCGCGACCGACGGCAACGACGGAACGCGCTGGGAGTCGGATCAGAGCGATCCGCAGTGGATTTATGTGGACCTGGGAAGCAGTCAGGCGATCACCGCCGTGAGATTAAGCTGGGAGACGGCTGCGGCCAAGACGTATCGCATTCAGGTCACCGATACGCCGGACGATGAAGGCAGTTGGCAGGATATCGCGGCGTTCGACCGGGAGGGGTTGCCCCAGGCGCCCAGGGTCGATTTGATTCAGGCTTCCGGCAACGGCCGCTATGTGCGGATGTACGGCACCGGGCGCAATACGCCGTGGGGGTATTCCATCTTTGAGTTCGAGGTGTATACGGGCTCATGATGTCCTGATGCGGTTGTTGCGGTTGCAGCAACGCTCAACCTAAAACGGATGCGCTTGAGACGCGCGGCCAATGCGCTTGGGATGCGTGGCCAATGCGCTTGAGACGCGCAGCCGATGCGCTTGAGACGCGTGACCGGTGCGCCTGAGACGCATGGCCGGTGCGCTTGAGATGCACGGCCGGTGCGCCTGAGACGCGTGGCCGGTGCGCTTGAGGCGCGTAGCCGGTGCGCTTGAGGCGCGTGGCCAGTGCGCTTGAGACGCGCGAAATGGGGGCCGTCCCGAAGGGCTCGAATGAGACCCGGCGGGCGGCCCTTGTTCGTATGGTTCAGGTCAACCGGAATTTGAGGTTGGCCTTTTTGATGGGCAAGCCCGCTTTGTTGCAAAATGGGCCGGTCGGCCTTGCGCAAAAATGGCTAGGATCGCTCTGCTGCAAAATGGCGGGTTGACTTGTTGCAAAATGGCAGGCCAAATTTCCACAAAATGGCAGATTTACTTGCCGCAAAAATAGGCAGATCGGCCTTGCTGCAAAAATAGGCAGGTCCGCTCTGTTGCAAAATTTAGGAGAGCCATGTTGTCGGGTCCAGATCATGATGAATGACGGGCCCCCCTTGTGCTAGGTACCCGGTGCAGGCTCTCGTTTGTATGATAGAACATTTTGTATGATAAAACATACAGAGGATTTTAATTACGCGGGGGTGGAAGTCACATGGTACGATTTTTCACACAATATGCGACGGACCGGTGCCGAAATTGCGGATTTTGTAAGAAGAATCGTATGAACCTGCCCGATTGGGCGGAGAAACCGTACCGCGTTGTATGATATTTCACACAAAATACCGCAAACCGGCACAAAGCGCTGTAAAGTGCCGAAAGCCAGAACAAGGCGCTGTATCGCAAACTGGCGAAGTCGTCTCTAAACGGCGCCGCGCAGAGGAAACGGAGCCGTTTTCAGGCGAACGGACAAGGCTTCACAAGCGAATGGCGGGATGCGTTTTTACGGCGTCAAATAAACCGTTTTTGCCATGTTGGCAGCTCCCATGTTCGCACGCCTCTGTTTGCCCGCCGAGTTGGCAGGCCCAATGCTCGCAGCTCCCGTGTTCGTACGCCTCATGTTCGCATACATCATATTGGCACACCATTGGCACACCATTGGCGCACGCCCCGTGCCCGCGCCCCATGCCCGCGCCCCGT
>CAYYCV010000210.1:0-5981 GCA_964470405.1 uncultured Caryophanales bacterium | reverse complement strand
AAAATAGATGCACTTTTGCAGGTATTTTAGCCTAAGAGGCTAAAAACTGGCCCACTTTCAGATCGAGCGACACCCGAGTTTGCGCGATCGATTCTACGGCCCGGCGCAGGGCTCTGTCCATGAGCCGGCGCACGGTCGGCCCGCGGTTTTTCGCTCCGCGCATATGCGCACAAAAAAATTGCGGGCGACAACCCGCAATCTTCCGGTTTCACAACGATCGAGACGACAGGATTTGAACCTGCGACCTCTTGCTCCCGAAGCAAGCGCTCTACCAAGCTGAGCCACGTCTCGACAATTTCGATATGGCGTCCCCGATACGATTCGAACGTACGACCTGCAGTTTAGGAAACTGATGCTCTATCCTGCTGAGCTACGGGGACGCAAGCGGTTTTTATTATAGCACAAACCTTGCGCGGGATAAAGCCCCAAATTTATCGTTTGGCTATTGTATTTTTAAAAACCGCTCCACCCGTATTTTTTACCTTAGTCAAAGATTCGATTTTATGTTATGATAGGGATACAACTTGGAAAGCTGGGGGCGTGATGCGGTAGAAAGTGTCATTTTTCACAAGCGAATGGACATACCATTGGGATGTCGGGGGAGTCTCGTAATAAGGAATTGTAGACGCTTTCCTAGCAGAAAAAGACATGGCCGCTCCGCTGCCGCGGCGGGCCGCCCGCGCATGCTTTGTCCGGCAACGAGAACGGCGCACTTCGCGGACTTCGATGCCGGGGGATACGCAATCTGCGCACCTTAGTAACATTTTTCACAAACTTTTGGTCGGGCCGGGCAGCGGAACTACTTGCATCGTTCAAGATGAAATGGATGCGGGATAAATCGGTGTGGGCGAGCCGGTACAGGCAGAACGGTACAGGCAGAACGGTACAGGCGGACCGGTACAGGCGGACCGACGAAAGATGGGCCGACGAAAGACCAACCGACGAAAGATGAATCGATGAAGATCAACCGACGAAGGATCAACCGACGAAAAAAACCAATCAACGCAAGATGAACCGAATGAAGGAGGCATGCTCATGCTGCATATTGTCGTTTGTGTGAAACAAGTTCCGGACAGCCGGGAAATCAGAATCGATCCCAGCAATAATACGTTAATCCGGCAAGGGGTCCCCAGTATCGTCAACTTTTACGACATGCACGGGTTGGAAGAAGCTCTGAAAATAAAAGATCTGCACGGAGCGAGGATTACGGTGGTGACCATGGGTCCGCCGCAGGCGGCAAAAGGGTTGAAGGAGTGCGTTTCGCTTGGCGCGGACGAGGCCGTGCTGGTCACCGACCGGGGATTCGCCGGAGCCGATACGCTGGCCACCTCCTATGTGGTAGCGGAATCGATCAAGAAAATCGAAGAAAAATGGGGCAGAGTGAATATCGTGTTTTGCGGCAAGCAGACGCTGGACGGAGATACGGGCCAAGTCGGCCCCGGCGTGGCCTGCCGCCTCGATCTGGAGCAGTTGACCTATGTGTCCAAGGTGGAGAAGATCGATCCCGTCAGCGGAAGAATTACCGTGCATCGCCATTTGGAGGACGGGGTTGAAGTGGTGGAAACCAGCATGCCCGTGTTGATCACGGCTTTGAAAGAGCTGAACGAGGTTCGCCGTGCGTCGCTGCCGGGGATGGTGCGCGGCGCCCGGTACGAACCGATCACGTGGACAACCGGCGATTTCGCCAATTTGGATAAGGCCAAAATCGGATTGAAGGGCTCGCCTACGATCGTTGCCAAGAGCTGGGTGCCGGAAATCCGCAAAGTCGATGGAACGATGTTGACGGCGGACAGCCCCGAAGGGTTTGCCGAGCAGTTGGCGGCGAAGCTGTGGGAAGGGGATTTGCCGGAGCGGCTGGGTTGGAACGCTTAGCGGAGTTTTGCGATAAATCGGAGTCCCCGGCGGTCAACGCGCGCGTTCCGTCAGGACGGTGAAGCCGTTTATATCAGGATGAATGGCGATGCTCATGAGGAGGGATACAAAATATGGCGGGGGAAGAAGCAAAGGCAGCGAAAGAAGTGAAAGAACCGAAAGAGGCAAAAGAGCCGAAAGAGGCAAGAGCGGCGAAAGCGGCGAAGCCCGAGGATGACATGCCCGATTGGTCGGCTTACCGCGGCGTGTTGATCGTGGTGGAGCAGCGAAATGGAGTGCCCAAGAAGGTATCCTGGCAGTTGCTGGGCGAAGGCCGGAAGCTGGCGAACAAGCTGGAAGTTCCGCTGATGGCGTTGGTGATCGGCCATCAAGTGGAGCATTTGGCCCAGGAAGCCGCTTATTTCGGAGCGGACAAAGTGTTTCTGTGCGATGCGCCCGAGTTGAAGGATTATCGCACTCGGCCTTACAGCCGGGTATGCCTGAGGCTGATCGACGAGATCAAGCCGGAGATCGTGCTGTTCGGCGCGACCGGGACGGGGAGGGATTTGGCCGGAGCGATTGCGACGCACCTGCCCACCGGACTGACGGCAGATACGACGCAGTTGGATGTGGAGCCTCATCCTTCCCGGTTGCTGTTGGCCAGTCGCCCGGCTTTTTCGGAGAAAATGATGGCGACGATTTTGTGCAAACAGTACCGCCCGCAGATGGCGACCGCCCGCGCCGGCGTATTTCAGGCGCAGCCGCGCGATACAAGCCGCCACGCGGAAATTGTGAAAATAGAAAATCAAATGGCCGAAGATGAAATTGCCGCGAGGGTCATCGATTTTATTAGCGAAACCGGCAAGGTCAATTTGGAGGAAGCGGAAATTATCGTTGCCGGCGGCCGCGGCCTGGGCGGACCGGAACCGTTCGCCATGCTGCAGGAGCTGGCCGACGCGCTCGGCGGCGTCGTGGGCGCTTCCCGCGCCGCGGTCGACGCGGGCTGGATCGGCCACGATCATCAAGTGGGGCAGACCGGATACACCGTCAGGCCGAAGCTGTATTTTGCCATCGGCATTTCCGGAGCGGTGCAGCATACCGTCGGCATGGGAAATTCCGATGTCATCGTGGCGATCAACAAGGATGAGAAGGCGCCCATTTTCCAATTTGCCCATTACGGACTCGTCGGCGACCTGTTCAAAATCGTGCCCGCGATTACAGCGGAAGTGAAGAAAAGAAGGGGCCGGTTCATTCCCGCCTCGGACAGCCAGACAACGGTGAATGCGTAATTTAAAACTACGAAGTTGAAGGAGAGAACGTGCCGTGAAAGAAAAATTCGATGCCGTCGTTGTCGGCGCCGGTCCGGCCGGAACCGCGGCGGCGCTGACCATGGCCCGGGCCGGATTGTCCGTTGTTCTGCTGGAGCGCGGGGAGTTTCCGGGGGCCAAGAATCTGTTTGGCGGCGTTTTATACAGGAAGCAGATCGAGGAACTGGTTCCCGATTTTTGGAAGGAGCGCAGGTCTCCGGTGGAGCGCCACGTGGTGGAGCAGCGCATTTGGATGATGGGAAAGGAATCGATGGTCACGCTGGGTCATCGAAACGAAGCGTTCAAAGAACCGCCCAACTGCTTTACCGGAATGCGGGTAAAATTCGACCAATGGTTCGCCGATAAAGCGGTGGAGGCCGGAGCGCTGCCGATCTATGAGACGGTCGCGACGGAAATGCTCTATGACGGCGAGCAGGTGATCGGCGTGAAAACGGACCGCGAAGACGGCGAGCTGTATGCCGACGTCGTCGTGATTGCCGATGGCGTGAACTCGCTGCTGGGCAAGGCGATGGGCATTCACCGGGAGTGGAAGCCCGATGAAGTTTCGCTGGTCGTGAAGGAAACGATTGCTTTGCCTCGGGAGAAGATCGAAGATCGTTTCAATCTGGAAGGCGATGAAGGCGTAACGATCGAGTTCATGGGCCAAACCTCGCTCGGCATGGCCGGGATGGGATTTCTGTATACCAATAAAGAAACGTTGTCGCTCGGCATCGGCGTGATGGTCAATCATCTGCGCGACAAGAAGATCAAGCCATATGCTTTGCTGGACTCGGTCAAGGAGCACCCGATGATCCGCAAGCTGATCCAGGGCGGCGAGACGAAGGAGTATGCGGGCCATTTGATCCCGGAAGGCGGGTACCATTCCATGCCGCAGTTGTCGGGAGCAGGATGGTGCATCACCGGGGATGCGGCGCAGATGGTCAACTTTGTGCACCGCGAGGGAACGAACCTGGCCATGACCTCCGGCCGTCTGGCTGCGGAAACGATTATTGCGGCCAAGGAGAGAGGCGACTTTTCCGCCGCAACCATGAAACAGTATGATGAGAAAATGCGCCAGTCGTTTGTGATCAAAGATTTGAGAAAGTACAAAGGCATGCACCAGCTCTTGAAGGAACAAGATCCCGAATTGATGTTCGATAAACTGCCGCGGGCGGTGAATGAAGCGGCTTACAATATGTTTTTGGTGGACGGCGTGACGAAAGCGGAGAAGCAGAAAAAGGCGATCAAGCTGATCAAGGATGCGGCCGGCGGAACGATGAACCTGGTGAAATTAGGCTACAAAGGATGGAGGGCGATGAACGGATGAGCAACGCGGAAAGCAATATTACGGATCGCTTGTTTACGATACGTTACAAATGCGATGACAAGTCCCACTTGATCATCAAGGAGAAGGATACTTGCTTGAAGTGCACGACGAAGGATTGCAATTATTTCTGTCCTTCGGATGTGTACGAATGGGAGAAAAAGCTGAAAATTACGACCGTCGCCTACGAAAATTGCATCGAGTGCGGCACCTGTCGAATCGCCTGCCCGTCGGACAACATCGAGTGGGTGTATCCGAAAGGCGGCCACGGCATCACGTACAAGTACGGTTGATGCTGCGCGTTTTTTCCTTTTTTGAATGCAAAACGGACTCTGCTGGATTTCGGCGGAGTCCGTTTGCATTTATAGGAATAAGTTCGAAACTTTAAAGCGAAAGCGGCATTTGGAATACCTCGGCGTCAATTCGCATAAGCCCGGACGCAAGAGCTACCATCCACTGCTGACTTTTGAAGGGCAAACCCGCTTGCATTTGAATGAAAAGCTTTGTCCCGGCAACACACTCCTCAATCGACGCTATCGACTTTTTGCAGCAAACCTTCACACTGCTCGGCGAATGCAAAGTCGCGTACGCCCGATTCGATCAAGGTTTGGTGGCGAGGATTTTTATTATCTGTGGGAGAGCCGCAAGATCGGCTACGTCGGCAAGATGAAGTGGACCCAGCGGCTCGCAAGCGAAGTGGCAGCTTGCTGCTATTGGGCGCGCTACGTCGACGAGAGCTGGACATCGAGCGCATCACCTTAATTTACAAAGCGACGTCTGGGAAAAAGTCTCGCCGCGTAGCGGTCATTCGCAAGACGCAAGTGTTCGAGAACTGTCAGGGCCTAATCGTATTCGACGACGATTGGCACTACGAAGCGATTGTAACCAATCTGGAATGGGAGCCGATGGACCTGTGGCGCTTCTACAACCAGCGCTACTGTATGGAGAATTACATCAAGGAGGCGAAGGGCGTCTTTTCTATGGACCTCATCGCCACCAGCGATTTTGAAGCCAACGAAATCGATCTGCTGATCGAATTGCTGGCCTACAACTTGTTTGGACGCTTCAAGCACAATTGCTGCGAACCGCTGCATCAGAGCTATACGATTGTCAGGTTCCGACTGGAGTTCTTTCATTGCGCGGCAATGCTCGTTCGACATAGTCGCTCGGTTATGCTCAAGCTGATCCAGGGTTTTGCTGGTCGCCATGCTTGGAAACGAATCGAAGCCAGAGTGGTTCAATTGGAATAAACACTCCCAACATTTCACATAGAAAATAAAAGAGCCTCTTCATTGGGGAGGGGAAGTTGTCCCCCGAATTTCCGATGGTTCTACTCCACTTATTCACAGGTATTGAACGGCTTTTGTAAGATCACCACCGCATTCTTATGCGCTTTTGAAATCCAGGTTAATCTGAAGCAATATTCCAATTTATAATGGGTATTTCTACCTAAATATGAAATATTTTAATTGTTAAAATAATGCTCTACTCCTATATAC
>CAYYCV010000209.1:0-6321 GCA_964470405.1 uncultured Caryophanales bacterium | reverse complement strand
TGTTTTTACCGAACCGCTTGGACATAATCCGTTTATCAATCTTTTCCGAAAGCTGACGCCGGGCATCCGAACGGTTGATGAACATCCGTTGGTCATGCGGGATATCGCATTGGCGAAAACATACTTTGGGAAGGTGGAAACGCGGTTTTTCTTTCTTTTTACGCTGTTCGCCATTCCTTTCCGCAAGTTCTCTTTTTTCCAACGGCTGGTGGCGGTTTTTGACCGGATGGACAAGCTGGGGTTTGCTTTGTTTCCTTTTGCAAGAAGATATGCATGGATGGCGGGCATTCAACTCTCCAGGCCTATGGTATAATAAAACCCGAACATAAAACAGGAAGTGAATCCATGCGCATCATTTTATTATCCGGCGGGTCGGGCCAGCGATTGTGGCCATTGTCCAACGATTCGCGATCGAAGCAATTTTTGAAGATGCTGGACGACGGGTACGGGCAGTTGGAATCGATGGTGCAGCGGGTATGGGGGCAATTGGATAGAGTGGGATTGTCCGCATCGACGGTGATCGCCACCGGAAAAACGCAGGTTGAAATCCTGCAGAACCAATTAGGGCTGGACGTGCCGCTGATCGTCGAGCCGCAGCGAAGGGACACCTTCCCGGCGATTGCACTCGCCGCGGCCTACCTTTATTCGGCGCGGGAATGCGATTTGGATGAGACGGTGGCCGTGCTTCCAGTGGACCCTTACGTGGAAGACCGCTTTTTTTTGCATGTTCAGGGATTGGAAAAAGTGCTGAACGCTTCCGAAGCGCCGTTGGCTTTGGTAGGCGTCACCCCCACGTTTCCGTCGGAGAAATACGGGTATATCGTTCCAAGGCGGGAGGAAGGCCGAAATCCTCACGGATACAAGGAAGTCAGCCATTTTAAAGAAAAGCCCGATATGGCGGAAGCCCGCGCATTGATCGATCAATCCGCATTGTGGAATTGCGGGGTGTTCGCTTTCAAATTGGGCTACATCATCTCGTTATTACGGCAAAAAGGCTGGCCCGTGCAGTACGAGGCCCTGCTGGAATCCTACCCTCAATTGCCCCGGATCAGCTTTGATTACGAGGTGGTGGAGCAGATGGAGCGCATCGTGGTCTATCCGTATGACGGCGGTTGGAAGGACCTGGGGACCTGGAACACGCTGACGGAGGAAATGGACACCTCGATTGTCGGAAACGGAATGGTCAGCCGCGGCTCGGAGAATGTCCACATTGTTAATGAACTGGAGCTGCCCGTGGCTGTGCTGGGCTTGTCCGATATCGTCGTCGCGGTCAGCCCGGACGGCATGCTGGTCAGTGACAAGCAGGCCAGCCCGCAGGTCAAGGAGCTGCCGATCGATTTCAAGCGCAGGATGATGTACGAGGAAAGGCGCTGGGGCTGGTATCGGATTCTGGAGTACATGAAGCATCCAAGCGGCCGCGAAGTGATCGTCCGGCGCATATGCATCAAGGCGGGCCGCAGCCTGAGCTATCAATACCATCATTGGAGAACGGAAAATTGGACGTTTGTGCACGGAGAGGGCGAAGCGGTGGTGGACGGCGAAAAACGGGGAGTCAAGCCCGGGGATGTGATGGTCATTCCGCCGGAAACCAAACACGCCTTGAAAGCATATTCTGATCTTGAAGTGATCGAGATCCAGACAGGCGATCAACTGATAGTGGAAGATGTGGTGCGGATCGCTCTGACGTGGGAGGAAACGCTGCGGCATTTGTCCTGATGTCGGGCTCGAAACAGGAATGGCGGGAGGATAACGATGAACGTTTTGGTAACAGGCGGCGCCGGGTTTATCGGCAGCAACTTTGTGCGGTACATGCTGAATCGGTACCCCGACGATCATTTGACGAACCTGGATGCACTGACGTACGCGGGAAATCTGGAAAATTTGCGCGATGTGGAGCAGCATCCCAATTATACGTTTGTGAAGGGAAGCATCGACGACCGGCAACTGGTGGACCGGCTGTTTGCCGGGGGGATCGACCGGGTGGTGAATTTTGCCGCCGAATCTCATGTCGATCGCAGCATACTGGCCCCCGACGTATTTATCCAAACCAATGTGATGGGGACGCAGGTGCTGCTGGATGCCGCCAAAAAATACGGCGTGCGCAAATATGTGCAAATTTCCACCGATGAAGTGTACGGCTCGTTGGGCGACACCGGGCTGTTTACGGAGCGGACGCCTCTGGCCCCGAACAGCCCGTATTCCGCGAGCAAGGCGGGCGCCGATCTGCTGGTCAGGGCCTACCATGAAACCTATGGCCTGCCGGTCAATATTACGCGCTGCTCCAATAACTACGGGCCGTATCATTTCCCCGAAAAGCTCATTCCGCTCATGATCGCCAACGCCTTGAACGACAAGCCGCTTCCGGTTTACGGAGACGGGTTGAACGTCAGGGATTGGCTCTATGTGGAGGATCATTGCCGCGCGATCGATCTGGTCCTGCGCCGCGGAGCCGACGGGGAAGTGTACAACATCGGCGGGAACAATGAGCGGACCAATCTGCAAATTGTGAAGACCATTCTGGCCGAGCTGGGCAAGCCGGAGTCGCTGATCCGGTTCGTGCAGGACCGCTTGGGGCACGATCGGCGCTACGCCATCGACGCGGCCAAGATCAAACGGGACCTGGGATGGGTCCCGCAAGTGGATTTTGAAGCGGGCATCCGGCAAACCGTGCAATGGTATGTGGACCATCAGGATTGGTGGAAAAGGGTCCAGTCCGGCGATTATTTGACTTATTACGAGCGGCAGTACGGCTCGCGAATGGACGTGGAAGAATGAGAATCGCGGTGACGGGAGCCGGGGGACAATTGGGCCGAGATGTGGTTCGGACGCTGTCGGAAAGCCATGAAACGCATGGATTCGGGCGGGATGAGCTGGACGTTGCGAATCTGGATCAGACCCGGCGCATCGTGCAAGCCGTGCGGCCGGAGGCGATTATCCATTGCGCGGCGTATACCGCGGTCGATCTGGCCGAGAGCGAGGAAGACGCGGCTTACCGCGTGAACGCCGTCGGCACGCGAAATGTGGCCCTGGCGGCCGGAGATGTGGGAGCGAAGATCTGCTATATCAGCACGGATTACGTGTTTGACGGCAAGGCGGCCGCCCCCTACAGGGAATATGATTCGACCAACCCGCAAAGCGTCTATGGCAAGTCGAAAAGAGCCGGAGAACAACTTGTGCAAACCTTGTCCGCGAAATATTTTATCGTCCGCACGTCGTGGGTGTATGGAGCGCATGGAAACAACTTTGTGAAAACGATGCTGCGGCTGGCGGGGGAACGGGATCGGCTGAAGGTGGTGGACGATCAGAAAGGCTCGCCTACGTATACCGTGGATTTGTCGCGCTTTCTGGCGCAGTTGATCGTGACCGACCGATACGGAATCTACCACGCGACCAATGCGGGCGTCTGCTCCTGGTTTGAGTTTGCCCGGGCGATCTTCGAGGAAGCCGGAGCCGCGGTGGAAGTAGAGCCTTGCGCCACGGAAGAGTTCCCGCGCCCCGCCCCGCGCCCGCTATATTCCGCGCTCGACCGCCAGTCCATCCGAACGAACGGTTTCCCGGATTTGCGGCCCTGGCGCGAGGCGCTGAAGGAATGCATCCAGGAGCTGATTTAAAGCCCACGGACAAAGGCGACCGCCGGCGTTTCTTCCATTCAGACCCAAGCCCCGCCCCGCTTTTTCGCGGCGCGTTGAAGCGCGGCGGGCGGCAAACCTACACGCGGGATCAAATCGTGGTATAATAATGTCGAACAGACCGTAAAAATGGGGATTTCGGATGGATGTCAGCATCATTGTGGTGAGTTACAATACATGCGAACTGACGCTCCGCGCGCTGCGTTCCATCGAACAGTCGCAGACGGACTTTCGGGTGGAGACGATCGTGGTGGACAACCATTCCAACGATGCGTCGGTTTCAACGATTCAGGCGCAATTTCCGCAGGTCGGGCTGATTCGGAATGCCGCCAACCTCGGCTTTGCCAAGGCGAATAATTTGGGCATCCGGCAGGCGGGCGGCCGCTATATTTTACTGTTGAATTCCGATACGGTTTTGCAAAAAGACACCCTGGACGTCATGCTTCGTTTCATGGACGGGCATCCGCGGGTCGGCGCTTCCGGCTGCAAGGTGGTGCTTCCCGACGGGTCGCTGGACAAGTCGTGCCGCAGGGGTTTTCCCACGCCTTCGGCGGCTTTTTACTACGCCTTCGGATTTTCCCGGCTGTTCCCGAATCGCCCGCGTTTCAACCAATACCAATTGGGGCATCTGGATCCGGATCGGGAGTATCCCGTCGATTGCCTGGTCGGCGCGTTTATGCTGGTGCGGAGGGAAGCGGTGGAGCAGGCCGGGCTGTTGGATGAAGATTTTTTCATGTACGGCGAGGACATTGACTGGTGCTATCGAATCAAGCAGGCGGGTTGGGAGATTTATTACTACCCCCGCACGTCGATCGTTCACCATAAAGGCGCGAGCAGCCGCAGCATGCCTTTGCGGATCATATACGAATTTCACCGGGCAATGATTTTGTTTCATAGGAAGCATTATCGCCAAAAATACACATGGTTCACGAATACTTTGGTATATTTAGGGGTAGGGATCAAGTTTATCGGGTCCGTCATTGTACATAAGCTTCGCCTGAAAGGGGTGAAACCATGATTCGGCAGAGTCAGGGGTTTTTGTCGCAGGTCTACGCTTTGGTCGATTTCGTTTGCATTCAAATTCTGTTCGTCCTGGCGTGGTGGCTGAAATTCGAGAGCGGCTGGATTCCCAACGCCTCTCCTTTGCCGTTCCACACGTATTTTCTGTGGAGCTTGATCTATGGGGGCATCGCGATCGGAACCGGCTATTTCATCGGCTTCTATTCGTCCAAGCGAAAAAAGCGGTTTTCCTACGAAGCGTTCCGCATTATACAGATTCACCTCTACAGCCTGTTTATCCTGCTCGGCATCCTGTTCATTGTCAAAGAGGTGCACGTGTCGCGCTCGATGCTGGCGATTTTTCTGGTGAACAACATCATCTTTATCAGCCTGTACCGATATGTCGTGAAGATGACTTTAAAGCGTTTTCGGGAAAAAGGATACAACAAGCAGTTTGTGTTGATTCTGGGTGCGGGCAGCGTCGGACGGCGTTTTTATAAAAATTTGATGCAGCAGCCCGAGCTCGGGTTTGAGGTGGTTGGTTTTCTCGACGATTTTCATCGGGAGCACGATCCGGCTTACCATCATTTCAGCCCGATTATCGGGAAGGTGGACAAACTGGCGTGGGTGCTGGAGCATCGCACGGTGGACGAAGTGATTGTCGCCCTTCCGCTGAATGCGCACGATAAATATGGGGAAATTATCGACATCTGCGAGAAAGCCGGTGTGAAGACGATGATTATCCCCGATTTTTTCGACATTTTGCCGGCTCGCCCTTACTTTGACAATTTTGCGGGAATCCCGCTGATCAATGTGCGCGATATTCCGTTGGACGAAGTGCGGAACCGTTTTTTCAAGCGAGCGTTCGATATTTTGTTTTCCTTGCTGGCGATCGGGATCACGCTTCCGTTGCTGGCGGTCATTGCAGCGGGCATCAAGCTGACCTCCAAAGGCCCGGTGCTGTTTAAGCAGGAGCGCTTGGGGCTGAACCGCAGAACGTTTCGCATCTACAAGTTCCGCACGATGCGGGTGCTGCCGCAGGAGGTGGCCGACACGCAGTGGACGATGGAAGACGATCCGCGCAGAACGGCTTTCGGCGCTTTCCTGCGCAAGACGAGCCTGGATGAGTTGCCGCAGTTTTTCAACGTTTTGTTTGGGCATATGAGCGTGGTCGGGCCGAGGCCGGAGCGTCCTTTTTTCGCCGACCAGTTCAAAGAGGAAATCCCGAAGTACATGGTCAAGCACCACATTCGCCCGGGGATTACCGGATGGGCGCAAACGAACGGGTTTCGCGGCGACACGTCGATCGAGGAAAGAATTCGGCACGATATTTTTTATATTGAGAACTGGACCTTTTTGTTCGACATCAAAATTATATTCCGCACGATCCTGAACGGGTTCGTGAACCGGAATGCGTATTAAGCAAGTTAGGCGATGTGCAGGGAGGACGGGGGGATGAGAAGAAAAGTGCAGCCCGCCGCCCGGCGGCGGACGGCCGGCCTGAGCGAGGGGCTCGACGCCGCGTGCGTCGCGGAGCGTGGTGCGCCGGGTTCTGGCGCGGCGAGCGGTGCGGAGCATGGTGCGCCGGAGCGCAACGGCGAGCGGGAGGCCGCGCCGCCGGCCGATCCTGACGCGACGAGCGTCGCGGAGCGCGGTGCGTCAGGCGCTGGCGTGGGGGGCGCTGAGGCGGAGC
>CAYYCV010000208.1:0-6353 GCA_964470405.1 uncultured Caryophanales bacterium | reverse complement strand
GAAATTAGGACAAAAAGCATGACGAATCCGGTTTTTTGTTGTAAAATGGGAGGATAAAAGAACTAGGACTTTATATCTATATCCCATATTTATTATTGAAAACGCTTGATTCCGAAAGGAAGATACCATGAAGCCGATCAAAATGATTGCGTACGCCACATTGGTTCTCAGCCTGCTGTCCACGGCCTCGCCCGTCGGCGCCGCGTCCGGGGGGAGCCGCGTCCCGCTGTCTCCATCCCTCGCCGCCGGGGCCGCAACACAGCATGGCGTTTCCATCGAATCAAGCGAACATTCCGCCGCTTCCGATATTCGCCCTCCCTTCATAGACAGCGGCAACAGGCTGGACTTTTCCCAGACTGCCAGAAACGGCCGGGGCGCCTTGTCCGTGCTGTGGATCGGCTTGGGAATCGTACTGTTCGGAGCCGCCTTATTCATCTCCATCTCGGAGATGTTCACAAAGGAAGAAAAAGCAAACCCACATCATTGCCTGGAAGGACGTGAGCGCAAGTGACAAAACCCGAGCTTCTTCATCGCTTGCAGGATGAAGGGATTCCAAACAATCATTACAGCCTGGAAGGCGGGATGCATGACGGCCGATGGTGCATGGAGCGCAAAAACAACCGATGGTTCGTCTACTATTGCGAAAACGGGAACAGAACCCGCGTGAAGGACTTTCTGCTGGAGGAAGTGGCGTATGAATATTTTTATCAAGAGCTTGTAAAAACGACTTCATAAGCACCGGGGGGCGAGCGCCATGAGAAAACAATGGATTGCGGATGAAGAAGAAAAATTGGAGCAACTGACAAGAAACCTTCGATCCGTCCAAAAGCTGATGAACCAAGTCGAAAACCCCAACCTGGAATCCTATCGATTTCTCCGCAACAAAGAAGCAATCATTCAGCGCGAACGCGACAAACAATTCATGAAACTGCTGCGCATCTACAACGAGAATCCGAACCTGTCCATGATCGGCCGATGCTTTACGTTTTTCAAAGCCAAAGTTAATTTCAGAAAAGGATGAACCGTTGATGTTTGGAAAAAAAACAGGAAAACCCTTCGGAAAGACGATTTCCATTATCGGAAAAGGCGTGACATTTGAAGGCCGCATTCGATCCGACGCGGACGTATGGGTCGAAGGATGCGTCATCGGCGACGTCGAATGCCGGGGCGCGTTCGTCGTTGCCGAACAGGGCGCGGTGACGGCCGACATTTCTTCGTGCGACGTGGTTGTCGCGGGCTGCGTAACGGGAAATGTCAACACGACCAACACCTTGACGATTACGGAAACGGGCAAGATGATCGGGGACATATCGATCGAAAAGATGGTCATTGCACAGGGCGGTGTTTTGCAGGGAAACTGCAAAATGAAAGGCGACTTTCAATTTCAGGAATCCCCCGAGAGCGAACAAACGCTTGAGCCCGAACCCGCGGAATTGTCCGCCGAGCCGGCCAAATCCGGCAAGGAGAACGCACCGCAAAAATTGGGCAGTCCTTCATCCGTTGCGAGCCAGGCGTAGGGCTCAGATGCACGGCGAAAAAACGGCGAAAAAGCGTCGGACAACCGCGATCGGACACCGATGCCGGGCATGAAGCCAACGGTGGTTCACCTCGCTTCCGGAGCATGAAAACTCGAAGAAAAGCAGCCCGTTCGGCGGCGCGATAGGACCGGAGCCAATGCTCCGGCCTTTATTTATTGGCGTGAAAAGATTACAATCAAGTATAAATCGAACGGAAACGCCAGTGATTCGAGGGGTGACGGAGATGAATTCCGAAAGAAGCGTCATCGAAAAATTGAATTTTGCCAAATATCCCGCAAAGCTCATCCTGCATAAACCGGACGAAATTGCGGACTTCAACGAAATCGCGTTTGATACGACGGTGGAAAAGGAAAAGTATGACCTGATTTTCATTTTCATCTTCAGCCTGGAGGCGTTTTCGAACCAGTTGAATTGGGTGATACAAAAACAACTGCTGGAAAATAACGGCTATGTCTATTTTGCTTATCCCAAAAAAAATAACGCCCGCTATCCGCAATATATCGATCGCGACAGCTTCATCGCACACATGCCCACGGATGAAGAAGGGTATATTTTGAACAGCGGCCTGAAATTCGCCCGGATGGTGAGCCTCAACGACGTATTTACGGTGGTTGGACTCAAGTCGAAAAAAAGGAAGGCGTCCAAAGCAACCAAAGCGAAAAGCAGCCAGCGCGTAGGCGACTATATTCACCGCGTGAACGATATTCAACAATTTTTAAAAAACAACGAAGACGTCCTGGCCAAATACAATCAGTTGGCTCCCGGGTATCAAAAAGATTGGGCCCGATACGTTTACAGCGCGAAACAGGAGGAAACCCGGGAAAAGCGGCTTTTGGAAATGGAAGCGTTACTGGCCGAAGGCTACAAATCGATAGCTTTGTACCGAATACAAAAAAAACAGCAGGAGGAGAGCAAATGAAATCGCTGCCCAGGCATGAAACCATGAAACCGTTGTCCCGCCACCACCATCATGCTCTCATGATGGCGATGAAAATTCGGAAAACATTAACGGACGACGCAACAACGGAAACCATTGACGCGTTGAAAGAGGAGCTGCGCCAATATTGGGAAACCGGCGGGAATCCGCACTTCCGCGAGGAGGAAGAAATTTTGCTGCCGGCCTATTCGCGCTATGCCTCCGCCCGGCATGAGGAAATTATCGAGATGCTGATGGAGCACATGAGGATCCGCGCATTGGTCGCGGCCATCGCCGACGAGGAAGGGGATTCGATCGCGCAGATCCGCGAATTGTCCGAGGTGCTGGAGCGGCACGTGCGCCGGGAAGAGCGCGTGATTTTCCCCATGATGGAAGCGGCATTGCCCGAGGATGTCATGCAAAAATTGGCCCCGTATTTCCACGAATTTTACGACGATCCCCAAGCGGAGTAGCGCGGTCCCCGCAGGCGGATGCGGCGCTCGCGGCGCAAGCACACGGCCGGGCCGGACGCGGCGCAAGCACGCGGGTCGGTCCGGACGCGGCGCAAGCACGCGGGTCGGTCCGGACGCGGCCCGACCAAGCAAAAATCCGGCCGTTTTCAGGCCGGATTTGGGTTGGAAGGAGCCGCCCGTTTTTCACCGCACTTTTAAAGCTTTTGCTCCAGCAGGCCGGCTGGGGACTCCTCCCGCCTTTCGCTGCGGCCGGAGAGGTACGGGATGACGAGCGCGCTGGCGAGCGCCAAAGACATCAACAGAATAAAGGACATCCCGTGGAAATCCTTGACCGTCAAAATCAGAAGCAGCATGGAAATTCTCGCGATATTCAGCAGCCATTCCCGCCAAATTAAAATCCGCACTTGCTCGATCGGGTTATGCCGGGAGATGATGCGGAAATGCACCGGATTCCAGGTGGAAGCAAAATAAAACATGCCGACGGTCGTCAGCAGATTGGAAAGGACGAGAATGGGCGCTTTGGGATACAAGGTGATCAGAAACCCGACGGAAATAAAAATCATGCCGATGGTGAGAATCGTACCGTTGGCCATTTTCAATTTGCGGTAAACGACCATCGCTCCGATCGTCGAGCAGGCATAGCCTACATTCAATAAGGCGATGATCAATTTATCCTCCGACACGGAAAAGGTAAAGAGCAGAGCGAACAAGCCCTGAAACTGCAAAAAAACGCCCGCCGCCAGGCAGGACGGCACCATCCAGCGAAGCGTGGAATAGGTGAACACCTTATCGATCCGAAATCTGGAGAACAGCGGCTCCTTTTCGGCGGAAATCGAAATATCGGGAAGATAGAACGACACGACCATCAAAATCGTCACAAACAGAAACATAAGCAAAAAAGAACCGGCGTATCCGATCCATTGAATGACGAGCGCAAAAAATATCGGGTTGGCGATGGAAACGATCTGGCCGATCAACGTCGACAGGGAAAAATACGATCGGAGGTCCTTCCCCTTCCCCAGCACGCTCAACGAAATATTTTGCGCAATCGCGTAAAATCCCCACATGATGCCGACCGGGATCGCGATGACGGCAATCCACAGCAGTTGGTTGTCCAGCTTCAGAAAGGTCAGGAGCAGGAAGGTCAGCGCCCCGCAAACGGCGATGCTCCGAATGAGGTGCTTGGTTGAAAATTTGTACAGCAGCCGGGCGCCCAAAGCGAAGCTGACACTCCACGCGCAAAATAAAATCAAATTGAACCAGGTGACGTCAAAGATGCTTCTATCCCTCTCCCAAATATACAGGTTGACAAAGATCCCGATAAAATTAAAGATAATCATGGATGACGCATTCATTAACAAAATCTTTTGAATTTCCTTGGTGACACCCACGCGAGATCCATCTCCCAGTATGATCATGTTCACTGAAAAAAACGGTGAAAGAGCGGCGCGGCGGTTGGACATCTGTTGACGGAACGACAGCGGCCGAAAAACCCATGCCCAACCGCTTGAGCCGCCTGTTGTTCACCGGGCTTTTACATGTATTTAAACATACTATTTACAATAATACCAGATATTTTAGCGGCACAAAAAAAGAATGCGCTGTCTTGAAGCGACAGCGCATTCTTCGGCGTTTATACGATGATTATCCCGTAATGAATTTCTTGATGGCGCGCGTGAAATCCCAATCGTTTTGGGCCACGCTGCTGCAAGTGCCTTTGGTGCCCGGATCGACAACGGGGCTGCACTGGCGGTCGCGGTTCACGGACCAGAACGTCACCCGCTTCAATCCTTTCGATCTGGCATAGCTGGTGATCGTGTTGAAGTCGGCCACGGATGTATACTCGCCGATGTCCGACCGGCCGTTCATCAACGACACGCCTTGCATCGCATACACTTGAGCGTCGGTCTTGCCTGGATAGTAGCCCTTCAACTGGTTGTGAACCGCCTCGATAATGCCCGTGGTCCACGACCCCATGGAGCTTCCGCCATCGTCAAACGGCATCACGCTCCAGGAATTCGGAGTGAAGCCCATGTCGACGGCCGCCTGCACGGTCAATCCTCCGAAGTAGTTCAATCCCGTCCCCAGCACCGGCAAAGTCACCTGAACATTCAGCGATTTTCCGGCCGCCGCCGCGTTTTGCTGCAAAATCTTGGCCGCGCCAAGCTCGTTGTTCACGGCCGCCGTATTTTCGATCTCCGGCTCTTCAATATCGAAATCGATCGCTTTCAGGTCGTATTTGTCGATGACCTGCTGATATGCCGCGGCTGTCGCCGCCGGCGAGCTGCACACCTGGCCGAGCTTGGTGCCGCCGTATCCGCCGATGGAAACGACGACATCGCCGCCTTTGGCGCGAATCGCGTTAATGACCGCGGCGACCGCCGTGTCGGACGACACCGGATTGTGCCCGTCCCACGCGGCGCTGCAAGAGCTGCCGTTGGCCAGAATGAACGCCAGCGTGAAAGCCTTGATCCCCGTCGCGTCCATCACCGTTCCGGCATCGGGCGCATCGTTGTCCAGCGGCATCAGATAAGGCGCCGCATCCAACCATTCGCTGCCGCCCGGCCCGGACGTCGAAGTCGGTGTCGGCGTCGGGGTGGCCGTCGGGGTGGGGGTCGGCGTTCCGCCGGTGCAGTTGCTTACAAAGCTCCACACTTGGTACTGGCCGCTGTGCGTATCCGGCTGATCGCCCTGTGTCCACCAATTGGCCTGATAAATTTTACCGTTGTAAGAAACCTGCGCTCCGCCGCTGTAAGCGGTTGACGGATTCCAGGCCGGAGCCGAGCACGTTCCGGGGGTTCCGGTCGGCGTTGGCGTCGGTGTGGCCGTAGGCGTAGCGGTCGGTGTTGGGGTGGCCGTAGGCGTTGGCGTCGGTCCGCCCGTTTGCAGGGTCCATAAAGCGGGAACGTTCGGCGGCTCCCATCCGACGAGCGACGTGTGCGGCTGCAGGCAGGAATACGTGCTGCCGTTATACGTCACCAGGTCTCCCGCGCTGTACGCCGTATTGGGCGCCCAGGCCGGGGCCGCGCCGATCGCGGTCGAAGAAAATACCGGCATCAGACTGATCAGCATAATGGCGATGATGCCGAGCATTTGTATTTTTTTAGAAAGATTCTTCCTTTGTTTTAAACGGGAATCCATGACAACAACACTCCTTCAATCTTTTTTCAAGCCATCTATCGCGCCGGTCGGGCCGTTAAGGCATTGAGTTCA
The DNA here is from genome assembly GCA_964470405.1 of uncultured Caryophanales bacterium. Classification (GTDB taxonomy): domain Bacteria; phylum Bacillota; class Bacilli; order Paenibacillales; family CAYYCV01; genus CAYYCV01. The sequence goes on along the minus strand of CAYYCV010000208.1, from coordinate 213 downwards.
AATGAGGTTTGACCCCATTCGAGAAAGCGTTGCCGCTGCTTTGATCCCAGTTCACCGACCACGTCATGACGCCGCGAATCGTCGGATAATGCGCAACCGGCTTGTACGTTCCGCAGCTATTGCCCGTAGCCAGGCAATCCAGAGCCGCGTTGATGACGGAAGGAGACACATAGCCGCCGCCCGCCGCCGAGGTCGTTGCAGGGAATACAAGCG
>CAYYCV010000207.1:960-6497 GCA_964470405.1 uncultured Caryophanales bacterium | reverse complement strand
TGGGCATCGGTTGGAGAAACGGCAGTGGTCGCCTTTGTCCCCGGATTCCTTCCGATATATGGTTGTTCATTCAGGAATCCGGGGACAACAGCGATCGGAAACCGATGCCCAACCGCGGAGCCGCCCGTTTTTCACCCCACTTTTAAACCCAACCTATTAAGGGGAGTTGCTGTTTATGGGAAAAACAAAACATACGGGACCGATCAAATTACCCCAGAAACCTGATCCGTCGTTATGGGTCAGCCCCATTCCATTTGGCCTTGGGAAAATCAAACCGCACCATCTGCGCGACATGTTGAAGGTGACCTGGGAGAACAGGGACAACCTGCTGTACGCTTCCCGCATATTGACGCAAGGCGTCTGCGACGGCTGCGCTCTGGGGGTGTCCGGGCTGAAGGATCAAACCTTGACCGGCCCCCATCTGTGCACGACCCGTTTGAACGTGCTGCGGCTGAATACGATGCCCCCCATGAAACCGGACGTGCTGCATGCGGATATCGATGAGCTGCGAAAAATGACCAGCGGCGAATTGAGGAAGCTCGGCCGCATTCCCTATCCTTTGGTTCGGAATGCCGGGGAGCGCCGTTTCCGCCGAATCTCCTGGGATGAAGCGCTCGATCTGGTGGCCGAAAAAATGAAAACGCTGGATCCGAGACAATTTGCTTTTTATTTGACTTCGCGCGGGATTACCAACGAAGCGTACTACACCGCGGCCAAAGTATCCCGCTTCCTGGGCACGAATCACATTGACAACGCTTCCCGGATCTGTCATTCTCCTTCCAAAACGGCACTGAAAAGGTCGCTTGGCATCGGCGCGTCCAGTTGCAATTACAAGGATTGGATCGGCACGGACGTGCTGGTGTTCTGGGGCTCCGTGGCGGCGAACAACCAGCCGGTCTCGACCAAGTACATGTATGCGGCCAAGCGGAAGGGCACGAAGATCATTGTGATCAACCCGTATCACGAGCCGTCCATGGATCGGTACTGGATACCGTCCATACCCGAGTCGGCCTTGTTCGGCACGAAGATCGCGGACGATTTTTACCAGGTCAACATCGGCGGGGATATCGCCTTTATGAACGGGATTATGAAGCATTGGTTCGAGATGGAGGAGCGGGAGCCCGGCTCGGCGGTCGATCACGAATTCGTCCGGGCCCATACCCACGGCTATGAGGAATTGAAAGCGCACGTGGAAAAGCTCCAATGGGAGGACCTTGGGCGGTCTTCCGGCATTCCCGGGGAAAAGATGATCCAATTGGCCGAGCTGCTGGCCCGGTCGCGTTCGGCGGTGTTTGTATGGTCGATGGGCTTGACGCAGCATCGCTTCGGAACCGACAACATCTCGCAGGTGGCCAACCTCGCCATGCTGCGCGGGTTTATCGGCCGCGAGCATTGCGGCGTCATGCCGATCCGGGGGCATTCCGGCGTGCAAGGCTCGGGCGAGATGGGCGCCGATCCGTTCAGCTTGCCCGGCGGCGGCTTCGAAGCGCACAATGTCCGGCGTCTGGAGCAGCTTTGGGGCTTTCCGATCCCCGATTGGCAGGGCGACATCGTCGGCGTAACCCTGGAGAATGCGCTGCTGCCGGAAGATCATGTGAACAAAATGAGGCTTTACTACATGTCCGGGGGAAACTTCCTGGAGACGATGCCGAACCCGGATTTTGTCCGGGAATGTTTGACCCATCTGGAAATGAGGGTGCATCAGGACATTATTTTCAATACTTCGACGTTGCTGGACGCCAGGGAAACGGTGGTCGTTTTGCCGGCCATGACCCGCTATGAGCAACCCGGCGGGGGAACTTCCACCTCGACGGAGAGAATGGTTTATTTCTCGCCGGAAATCAAGGGGGGCAAATGCGGGGAGGCCCGGCCGGAGTGGGAAATTTATATCGATTTGGCCCGCAGGATCAAGCCGGAGACGGCGCATTTGGTGCAGTTTCGCGATGCCGCGGAAATACGGGACGAAATCGCCGCCGCGGCTCCCAACTATGACGGCATCCAGCATCTGCGCAGCAGGGGCGATGTGTTTCAATGGGGCGGCTCGTGGCTGTGCGAAGGCGGAGAGTGCCCCACGCCGGACGGCAAGGGCCGCTTGCTTGCGATTGAACTGCCGGAGCTGCGCCGGACGGAGGGGCGGTTCTATGCGACGACCCGCCGAGGCAAACAGTTCAATTCGATGATTTACAACGAGACCGATCCGTTGAACGGCGCCGGACGATACGATGTTCTGATCCATGCGCAGGACGCGGCGAAGCTGCATCTGAGCGAGCAGGATGCGATTGTCGTATACAACAAGCACGGGTTGATGCATGGGCGCATCAAGTTCGCCGAAATCAAACCGGGCAACGTGGAGGTTCACTGGCCGGAAGGGAACAGCCTCATACCGAAAGGCGTCTACGAGACGTATTCCGGCATTCCGGAATACAATACGGAAGTGATCATCGAGAAGGCGGAAACGTTCCATGCGCAAAAAGACACGCACTACCTTGAAAAAAGACTGGAAGAAATGGAAATTGACGCGGAGTAGCGAGGCGGGGGAGCCCTATGGATCATTTTGCAACCGTGCACCGACTTGTAAAAAAATATGATCGCGGCCAATGGCTGGAGACGGATGACGTCATTGCTGCGGAATATCCCGTAACGATCCGGTTGAACGGGGAAGAATTCGCCACCATGGTCTGCACGCCGACCGATCTGGAGGATTTGACGATCGGGTTTCTGGCTGCGGAAGGCATTATCCGGTTTGCCGACGAAATTCAGTCGATTTCAATCGACGAGTCCAAAGGCTTTGTCCATGTGGAATTGTTCAACCGGCATCCGATCAATAAAGATTCGTATTCCAAACGGTTTATCGGGTCTTGCTGCGGCAAGAGCCGCCAGTTTTATTTCCACAACGATATGAAAACGGCGAAAACGGTGCTTCATCGGCACGTTTTCACCGTTGCTCAATGCGTCGAGCTGATGCGCATGCTGCAGAACGCCTCAACGGACTTCCTGCTGACCGGAGGCGTTCATTATGCGGCATTGTGCACCTGTGCGCAAATTGTGGTCAGCCGCTCGGACATCGGCCGGCACAACGCGCTGGACAAAGTTCATGGCCACTGGCTTAAAAACAAAGTATCCCTTCGGGATAAAGCGATTTTGTTCAGCGGCCGGGTTTCCTCCGAGGTGCTGTTGAAAACGGCGAAAATCGGCGTGGGCATCCTGCTGTCGAAATCGGCCCCGACCGATCTGGCGCTGGAACTGGCCGACGAATTGGGCATTACGGTCGCCGGCTTTATCCGGGGGGACAAGGTCAACGTGTACACCCACCCCGAACGAATTTCAAATCAATAGGAGGCTGAATCAAGGATATGACTGTTCATAACGAAGCGAAAAAAGGGGATATCGCCAAATCCGTTTTATTGCCGGGTGATCCGTTGCGCGCCAAGTATATCGCGGAAACGTTTTTGCAGGACGTGGTTTGCTACAATCAGGTTCGCGGAATGTTCGGATTTACAGGGACGTATCAAGGACAGCGCGTCTCTGTTCAAGGCACGGGAATGGGCATGCCCTCGGCGAGCATTTACATTCACGAGCTGATCTGCGATTACGGCGCGGAAAATCTGATTCGGGTCGGCACCTGCGGCGCGATCCAGCGGGATGTTCAGATTCGCGACGTCGTGATCGCCCAAGGGGCTTGCACCGATTCAGCCATGAACCGCAACACGTTCGGCAGCGTCGATTACGCACCGATTGGCAGCTTCGGATTAATGAAGAGAGCGTATGATATCGGCAGGGAGGCGGGTCTGCCCGTCCGCGTCGGCAACGTGTATTCATCCGACGTGTTTTATTCAAACGATCCCGACATTATTCCGATGCTTGGTCAATATGGTGTGCTGGCCGTGGAAATGGAAACGGCCGCTTTGTATACGCTGGCCGCCAGGTTCGGCGTTCACGCGTTGTCGCTGCTGACGGTCAGCGATCATGTCATCACCGGTGCGCAGACCACTTCGTCGGAGCGTCAAACGACGTTCAACCACATGATCGAAGTGGCTTTGCAAACGGTCGCCGGTTAAGCCCAGCCTCTGACCTTCATCGCTTCGGCAATGCGCTTCAACGAAATCATAAAGGCGGCGGTTCTTAAATCCGTGTCGTATTCTTTGGCCAGATCGCGCACCGCTTCATACGATTGCACCATGATCCGCTTCAATCTGCCCAGCACTTCCTCTTCCGTCCAGTAATAGTTAGACAGGTTTTGCACCCATTCGAAATACGATACGGTGACGCCTCCGGCGTTGGCCAGAATGTCGGGAATGACGATGACGCCGTGACTCCGCAAAATTTTGTCCGCTTCCGGCGTGGTGGGGCCGTTGGCTGCCTCAGCGATAATTTTGGCTTTGATCTTCTTGGCGTTTGCGGCCGTGATGACATTTTCCAATGCGGCCGGAATGAGGACATCGACTCCAAGCTCGAGCAGGTCGGCGTTCGATATATGATATTGTGCGCCATAATCCCGGATCGTTAGAACCTCGTGATCCTTTAACCGGGCGATTTCCTGCATGTTCAATCCGTTCGGATCGTATACGCCGCCGTTGGAATCGCTCACGGCTACGATATTGCAGCCCAGCTCAGACAGCAGGGTCGCGGCAATCCGACCGGCGTTGCCGAAGCCCTGAATGGCGACGGTGGCATGCTCGACCGGAAGATGAATGTCGTTCAACGCCGATAAAATCGTATAAACGCACCCTTGCGCCGTCGCTTCGTTGCGGCCTTTCGAACCGCCGACGATAATCGGCTTTCCGGTGATGACGCCGGGGGAGAAATGGCCCTTGATGCGGCTGTACGTATCCATCATCCAGCCCATAATTTGCGGAGTGGTGTATACGTCCGGCGCGGGGATGTCCTTCTCGGGGCCGACCACATCGACGATGGCTTCCATGAAGGCGCGGCTTAACCGTTCCAGCTCCCCTTTGCTCAGCTTCTTGGGATTGCAGATGACGCCGCCTTTTCCTCCGCCGTACGGCAGTCCGACCACGCCGCATTTGAAAGACATCCACATCGACAAAGCCTTTACTTCGTCCAGGGTCACTTCCGGATGGAAACGAATGCCGCCCTTGGTCGGCCCGATGGCGTCATTGTGCTGAGAGCGGTAACCTTCGAATACCTTGATCGAACCGTCATCCATGCGGACGGGAAAATTCACGGTAAGCACCCGTTTGGGTCTTTTGAGTATTTCGACGACATGGGGGGGCAATTGCAGGATGGCCGATGCCGTGTTAATCTGCTCTTGCACGATCTCGAAGGGGTTGAGATTTTCTACGGTTTGTTCATTTAATATAGCCAAGCGATAAAACATCCTTTCCTCTACAATTTTATTCGGTCTTGTTTTATTATAAAGCGGACTGCATAAATATGAAATTGTTTTTTTGAAAAAATGTGTCTAAAATGATCTTTTTTTTGCCGATTTCGTGAAAAGTATCCGATCTGCAAAAATGGCGGCAGGGAATGCCAGGCCCGCCGATCGGCAGCCGAAGCCGGGCGGGAAATCCTTTATT
>CAYYCV010000207.1:0-950 GCA_964470405.1 uncultured Caryophanales bacterium | reverse complement strand
ATCTTTCGCAGCGGAAGGTCGATTCCCTCGCGCACGAAAGCGGTGTGAATCCGCTGCTTGGCCAGGCGCTGAATGCCGCCGTGAGCGCCGGATTTGCACTCCGCGGTAGCCCGAATCGTATAGGTCGAATCGTTGAGCTCCTGGACGCCCAGAACGGAGGTGTTTCCGATAATGTCGGCTTCCGTTTGTTTTAACTGCTCCATGACCTGTCGGATGATAGCGATCGATTGCTCCATGGCCGTGTTGTAGCCGATATTGACGTCCACGACGGCGAGTGAATTTTCCTTGGAATAATTGGTCACCTGCTTGATTTCGCCGTTGGGGATGATCTCCACCTGGCCTGTCCAAATCTGGATGCTGGTCACCCGCAAGCCGACCGATTTGACCGTTCCGCCGATGCCGTTGATGACCACGGAATCGCCGACCCCGAATTGATCCTCCAACAAAATGAAAAACCCGTTGAAGAAATCCTTTAGCAAGCTTTGGGCCGAGAAGGCGATCGCGATACCGGCGACGCCCGCGCCCGCCAGCAAGGCGCCGATTTGGATGCCGAAAATAGGAAGAATCGTCAGGATCAAAATAAAATAGATCGTATACTTGATGAAGTTGGAGAGGAGCGAATGCAGCGTGTTTTTGCGTCTTTCCTCCATCTTGTCGTGAAAATTGACGGCCTGGTCCGCGATGCGGGTCAGCAATTTGATGCCGATGCGGGCGACGATGATCAGTACCGCTATTTTCAGGGCGTTCCATCCGACGTGCTCGATCGATGACAAATGGTCGTTCATGTACTGTTTGATTGGTTCCCACCACATTGGAAGCGTTTCTTCCTTTCGTGATTCCGGCTGCGGAATGAAGTTTAAAAGTGTGGTGAAAAAAGCGGCGTGAGTGTGGGGCGCGGGTTGGAGAAACGTCGGTGGTCGCCTTTGCACGCGGATTTCTCCCTGTATATG
>CAYYCV010000206.1:0-6625 GCA_964470405.1 uncultured Caryophanales bacterium | reverse complement strand
ATTTTATACATTATTGTTTACAAAGTAGTGACAGGATAAAATGGGGCGAACGGCAACATACATCTTCCCTTATTATAACCATTTCATTTATACTGAGTAAAGAAAAGCGATGAAGCGAGGGAATTTATTTGATGGCTACTTCATACCATGCTCTGAATGAACGGGAAGCGATCCGATTTGCCGCGAATCTGCCCGACCTGTTTCCATCGGACGCCGATCCGGTCTGCGAGGAAATTGGGGACGGCAACCTGAATCTGGTGTTCCGGGTGCAGGATCGCCGCTCGGGGAAAAGCGTCATTATCAAGCAAGCGCTCCCCTACGCCAAGGTGGTCGGCGAATCGTGGCCGCTCACCCTGGAACGATCCCGCATCGAAAGCGACGCGCTGATATTGCAGGCCGCCCATTGTCCGGAGCGGGTTCCGCGGGTTTACCGTTACGACCGCGATCTGGCGCTGACGGCCATGGAGGATTTGAGCGACCATACCATCATGCGGCAAGGATTGATCGCGTGCGAACGATATCCTCTTTTCGCCGGGCACATTTCAGAATTTTTGGCCAAAACGCTGTTCTATACTTCCGATCTGGGCATGAACCTTCAGGAAAAGAAAAAGCAGGTCGGCCGATTTATCAATCCCGAGCTGTGCAAGATCACGGAGGATCTGATTTTTGACCATCCATACACCGACGCGGACACGAACCAGTTCGACGAAGCGATCCGCGACGAAGCCGAGGCGATCTGGCAAGACGGCGAGTTGCAACTGGAAGTGGCCCTGCTGAGGGAATCCTTCCTGACGCGCACCCAGGCTTTATTGCACGGCGATCTGCACACGGGCAGCATCTTCGTCACCGCGCATTCGACCAAGGTCATCGACCCGGAATTCGCCTTTTACGGACCGATGGGGTTCGACATCGGCGCGGTCGTCGGCAATCTGCTGCTCAATTATGCCGGGCAGGAAGCCTGGAGCGGCAACATCGAACAAAGAAGGTCGTACCGCGACTATTTGCTGACGACCGTCGAAGAATTGTGGCAAGGCTTCGAAGCGCGTTTTATCGCGCTGTGGGACGCCGATTTAAAAGACCGCATGGCCTCCGTCGAGGGATATCGCGCGCAATACATGAAGCGGCTGCTGCGGGATACGATCGGATTCGCCGGCTGCAAAATGATTCGCCGCACCATCGGGCTCGCCCACGTCGCCGATATCGATCAAATCGCCGACGGCGATGCCAAAGAGCGCGCGCAGCGCATGGCCCTGGCGATCGGCAAAACGCTGGTCAGGCACCACCGCCGCGCCGAATCGATCGGCCAGGTGCGGCAATGGATCGACGAAGCGATCACGCGGTGACGAGGCGATTCCGCAGTAACGATGCGAGCCGCAGGCGTGCGTGGAATGATAACGACCCTGCCATCCGATATGGAAAGCGAGGAACCATCCATGAAATCCCGGCAATCGTCCGGCCCGCCCGCCGGCTCGGACCCCGCGAACGGCGATCGGCCGCTGCGGTCCGTCATTTGGCAGGGCGATCATTTGCAACTGCTGGACCAAACCCGGCTGCCTGAAAAAGTGGTCTACCTTCCGCTCCGAACCTCCGCCGAAGTGTGGGAAGCCATCCGTCAACTCAAGGTGCGCGGCGCCCCGGCAATCGGCATGGCCGCCGCCTTCGGCTTGTGTTTGGGCGTGACGGATGAGGCGTTGGCCGGTTCCGGCGGCGGAGCAGGCGTGCCGAGCCTGATGCTTGAAATCGGCAAACAGGCGGACATGCTGAAAACCTCCCGCCCCACCGCGGTCAATCTGTTCTGGGCGCTGGAGCGGATGAAAAAGGCGGCGGAGCAGGCGGCCTCCCGGCCGGAAGCCGACGCGAACGGCATCCGACAGGCTCTCCTGCGGGAAGCGTTGCAGATTCAAGCGGAGGACGAACACACGTGCCGGATGATCGGGGAACATGCCCTGACGCTGTTCCGGGACGGCATGGGCGTGTTGACGCACTGCAACGCGGGCGGCCTGGCCACGGCCAGGTACGGCACGGCGCTGGCTCCATTCTACGTCGCCAAAGAGCGCGGGATGGAAATCAAGGTATTCGCCGACGAAACCCGTCCGGTGCTGCAGGGCGCCCGGCTGACCGCGTTCGAGCTGCAGCAGGCCGGCATCGACGTCACTTTGATTTGCGACAATATGGCCGCCGTGGTTATGTCCAAGGGCTGGGTGCAAGCCGTGATCGTCGGAACGGACCGAGTGGCGGCCAACGGGGACGTCGCCAACAAGATCGGAACGTACGGCGTCGCCGTGCTGGCCAAAGCGCACGGGATTCCGTTCTACGTGGCCTCCCCTTTATCCACCATCGATCTGGACACGCCCGACGGCGGGCACATTCCGATCGAGCAGCGGCACGAAGACGAAGTCACCGTGGGATTCGGCAAGCGAACGGCGCCCGAGGGAGTCAAGGTGTTCAATCCCGCTTTCGATATCACGCCGCAGGAATACGTAACGGCCATAATTACGGAAAAAGGGATCGTTTATCCGCCTTTTGCGGACCACCTCCGAAAGCTGTTCCACTACTGAAAATGTGGCGGACAAAGCGGCGCGGTGCCGGTCGGTTTCACGACACTTCCAGGCCCGGGTCTTTGGGCGGATGCCAAAATGCAGGGAACGGAAGAGGCCGGCAGGAATTCCGGAATAACTGCAAAAGTGCATTTTTCGTAGGCTGCAACGGGCATTTTGGAAAAATACCTGCTTTTATGCAGTTATTTCAAAGCATCCCGCTTCATTTTGGCATAAGCCTCCAAAATACATGTATTTTTGCAGGAATTTTGGTCTCTGGCATCCGGCGAGCGTAAAAAAGATGTACTTTTGCAGGTATTTCAGCCCAAAGAGGAATCGGCCCACCCCAAATTGATCGTGAAAAAAGTATCTGTCGCCGCCCAGCAGTCCGACGTTGCCCGGCATCCGACGCTGTCGGATACAACGAAAATTTCGCAACGACCTCGCCAAGTGGAGGCCCAAGCGGGGCCGTCTTCGTCCTTCAATTTCTTTCTGACTAAAAGGCTGTAAAATTGAAAAATCGGCGAGCAAACGACCGGAAACCCATGTTCAGGTGCGGATTCGCCTGTTTTTACCGCGTTTCAAATTTTGCAAAACATGTCGAATGAAGAAATTTTAGCGAGGAGAATGGCGAAATGGCGCAACATCGTGTAATATTCTAAATAAAAGCATAAAATTTACTTGAGGGTGAAGAGATGATCAGCAACAACCTGAACCATACTGCAGAAAACAAAAAGCCGACCCGCAACTACGTTTTCACCGTGGAATTAATGATGGAAGCCCCATCCAACGGCATCGCTTTGGAGAGGCTGACGCACCTGCTGAACACTGCGGAAGTGAAAGACTACCGCATTTTGAACGGAATAGAACTGGGAAAAACGATCGAGGAGGAACTCGGCCGCCACCGGGATGCTTTGAAAAAGGAAGCGGCGCAAGCCAAGCTCAAAGCGGTCTCTTCCACGAAGGAAGAAACGGCTGCCGCCAAGGCCGGCGGGAGCGTGAAAGCGGGCAGCGCCGCGCCGATGCATACGGAAGAATCCCGGGAAATCATCTCGCAGATTTTGGCGATCAAGGAAAAAGGGTCGCTGGTGCGCCTGTCGATCAACAAAGGGAAAGGCGTCAAAATGAATTTCGCCTGTCGGGTGCTGAACATCGATCCGGTCACTTACAATATCTCCGTCTATCATGTGGACGAAAAAAGCGTGTATCTGTTTAAGCTGAACGAAATCGACGATTTGACCGAGGTCCATTGACCGGACGGGCAAAGCGAAAGCGGCAACCGCAAACTAAGGCGCACAAAGGGACTTCCCCCAGGATCGGAGCCAGATCGGGCGGGAAGCCTTATTTTGCGTTCACCTTTCACCCCTTATTTCGAAACGGATCGGACAGTTGGCGTCGGACAGCAGGCGTTTTCGCGGATGGTTCTCCCAATCTTCGGCGGCAACCGCATGGTTCCACAAGGATGGGCGAGGCTGCTTTCCCGATGTCAGTCTTCGATGAAATCGATGAAATGCCTTTGAGCGCGACAAAGAAAGGCCGTCATCGAACGCTCCAGCCGTAGCCACAACCCGCTAACGAACATAGGCGATGCTTATCGCAAGTTTTTTCGGCCTGAGATAATGTAACGAACATCAGAAACGCTATTTGCTCCAAATCGGCAAAAAACGAGGGAAATATGGGCAAATAAAGCGGCCTGAGTTCGTAAGAATAAAAAACATGCCTCAAAAGCGGAAATAACGATGCCTCGATTCGTTAAAAAGTACGGACAACGACGACCTCACGTTTTTTCCCTCCACATCGACTATCTCCTCATTTTTGCGTCAGCGGACAGAGTCCCGGGTGTCATTTTAGTCGGTAGCATTTTTGTACTAACTCTGGTATATTTATAGTGCCTAAAGGCCTATGACGCGGAGGGTCATTGGTCCTGCGTCCTCGTCAGGATACCCTCTCCCGGAAAAAGAAGGTGACCCGCATGAACGGCGACTTTTATCAGGAATTGAATAAATTAAGCCTGAAAAATGGCGACCGCCCCAAATTGTTGATGCAGGAAATCAAAAAAATTTTGCATGCCAATAAAGAAGACGGAATGTTCATGGACAAAGAAATGGAACGCAAAATGAACCCGCGCTCCATCTCGTAACAGCCGCCAACTATCAACCATCACTGCAAACCATCACTGCAAACCTCAACCACAAGCTGCTGGCTGCAAACCATCAACTACAAATCCCCAACCACAAGCAATTGACTGCAAACCATCACTGTAAACCATCAACTGCAAACCCTCAACCGCAAGCCTGCTAACTGCAAATTATCGACTCAGGCCATCAACTGCAACCAATTCACTGCAAGCCCTCAACCGCAGCCAACCAACTGCGCCCAATTCATCGCGACGGATCAGCCGCGCCGATGGTACGCCGCGATATTTCGCTTGATTTGCCGGACATGGTCATCCACATGCTGAACATAGCTCTCCAGCACGTCTTTCAACGTCACTTTTCCGACTTCGTTGTGAACGCCCGTCCGTTCCCACTCGGCATCTCCGATCTCGCGCAATACCGGCAAAAAGCTGGCCCGCAGCAGCTTGAACAACGCCAAATGCTCCTGACCGTCGCAGGCGTCATAATGATTGCAACTCGTCCAGCGATCCTGGTCGAAAGCGGTCAACAGCGGATTGCGCTCGGCCAATATTTGCTTCATCCGGTGCAGGCCGACGATTTCCGCATCCGCCAAATGCACGATGATCTCATGAATGCTCCACTCCGCGGCCGACGGTTTGAACCGAACGACCTCCGCGGGCAGCCCCGCAATCGCTTCACTAACCAACGAAAACCCTTGCGCGTATTTGTCGATCCACTCTTTCATTTCCGCAACAATCCTCCCATGCTATCTCAGTTTAAAAGCGGCAATCGCAAGCAACAGCCACGCGGCCAGAAAAGACACCCCGCCCAACGGGGTAATCGCGCCCAGCGGCTTGATCCCGCTGAGGCTGAGGGCGTACAGGCTTCCCGAAAACAGCACGATGCCAAGCAGCATCAGCCAGCCGGACCACTCCATAAGGCCCGTCTCCCATTTCAACGTCAGCAGGGCGATCAATATCAATCCAACGGAATGCATCATTTGATATTGCACCCCGGTCTGATAAACATCCAGCATGTCCTGTTCCAATCGGCCCTTCAGCATATGGGCTCCGAAAGCGCCCAGCGCCACCGACAAAAAAGCGCTGATGGATCCGGCCGCGAGAAATATTTTAAACATGGATCAATTTCGCCTCCTCCAGTACAATGTATTCTATAATCATCATAGAACATTTCAACCCGATTTACCAACCGAAAGGAGCATCGCCCATGGACCATCCTGACCGGCCATCCCCGCCGTCCATCGAGCAAGATCCGGCCCAGCCCGAATCGAAACAAAGCCTGCCCCATTCCGGGTTCGGGATCGCTTCGTTCGTCATGTCGCTGACCGCCCTCGCGCTTGCGATCCTCACGACCTTTCTGCTTGTGCCTGTGGCGGTGGAATGGACGCAAATATCCGACCCGAACATGGCGGCGCGCGAGCCGTTTCCGAATCCCGTCCCCCCTCTGATTCTGGCCCCGTTTTTGCTGGCCGCGGTCGCTCTGATCACGCTCATCGGCGGCATCCTCGGAATCGTTGGACTGGCGCGGAAAAATACAAAAAAAGTATTTGCCGTGCTCGGCGTCGTTTTCAACTTCGTCTACTGGGCGCTGTTTTTCCTGATGCTCCTCCTGGTTCTGATCGTCCAATCGACCGTTTAAAAGCATGGCGAAAAGGCGGTGCAAAGCTTAAACCCGGATGAGGGAAACGCCGGCGACCGCCTTGATCCGTGGATTTTCACCCCCCTAAAAACCGTCAAACAAAACCGCCAAACAAAACCGTCAAATCGGGAAATCCGCGGACAACGGCGATCGGAAATCTCGAATTGAGCGCGGCGCGCCCTGTTTTTCACCGCACGTTTAAATGCGTTATCGCCCCTCACATAAGCCGGTCGCTGTTGAATACATATATAGAAGTGTGGTGAAAAATGCGTGGCTCCGCACTTGGGCATCGGTTTCCGATCGCTGTTGTCC
>CAYYCV010000205.1:6356-6648 GCA_964470405.1 uncultured Caryophanales bacterium | reverse complement strand
TGGCGATCGGGTTGACGAGCGTGGCGATCCGGTCGGGCCGGTTGGCCCGAAAGGGCGAGCGAATCGGCCGTGGCGACCGGGTTGATCAGGCTGATCGATCGGTAAAGGTCGCTTGAGCCGACTACGTAGGCCAGTCAAGCTGCCCGGTCCGGGCCGAGGAGGCTGGCTGGCCCGGCTAAACCGATCGAACTGATCAGGTTGATCAATCCGCCCAGGTCAGCCACCCCGGCTACGCAGGGTGATCCGGTCTGTTCAGGCGAACGATCAGATTGATCGCCGGCAAGGTCGTTCG
>CAYYCV010000205.1:0-6346 GCA_964470405.1 uncultured Caryophanales bacterium | reverse complement strand
CTCTATGACTCAACGAGGGGGCTATCCCAAAGGTCTGAATCAGGCCGTGCGGATAGCCCTTGTTTCAGTTTGCACGAAATGGGGCGTTTGCGCTGACCAAACCATCGGGGAATTGGCCGTTTAGGGAATTTCGCCGCTTTTATGGATGTTCATTTATGACCATCCCCGTTCGCCATCTTTTTTCGGCACTATAGTCAGACAATGGTGCGTGTATCGACGCATTCCGTTTGCAAGATGCACGGCAAAGGTTCCCGATTGTATGATAAAACATACAAGGGACTTTGATTGTGCGCGGCGGAAAATCGCGTTGTACGATTTTTCATACAACCTACGGCGATTCGATTTTTGAACAATGGATTTTATATGAAGGATCGTATAAACCGGTCCGATCGGGCGGAGAATCGTTCCGTGTTATACGATATTTCGTACAAAGCGCCGGAAATCCGGCGAAAGGTGGTTCGAATTAGCGGAAGGTGCGCAAACTGGCACAAAACGGCGAAAGATGTGCCGAAACTGTGCCGCGCGTGGAGGATGGGGCCGCTTTTAGACAAACAGAAGCAAACAGACAAGGCTTCGCAAGCGAACGGATCGCGGGACACGTACGGATGCTTCAGACAAACCGGTTCTGCCATGTCCCCCGCCATGTTTGCCCGCCATGTCTAGCATCATATTCGCGGGCCTTCCGCTTGCTGCGTGAATAAGGTCCGGCTGTCCGCCGCTTAAGCTCTCTTACGAATCGTGGGAGCGCTATTTGCCGATTTTTTCGGCTTAAAATAATGTAACGAACGCCAAAAGCGTTATTTGGCTCGAATCGACCCAAAATGAACAAGATGGAGGGGAATAACGCTTCTGATGTTCGTAAGAATGTAAAATGCCCTCTGAAGGCGAAGATAGCGTTTCTCCGGTTCGTTAAACAACGGCTAATGGCGGAACACGGCGTGGGCCGGAATTTTAACAAAAAGAAATACAAAAACATTGGAAATGAGGTAATATATAAGCATGATGAGAGGGAAAGAGAAGTGATACATTGGCTCCGTCGGCAGCGATCATCCCTTTGTTTACCCATTTTGTTCCGATTTTGTTTTTTGTGTTTATGATGATGGATGTGCTCGCGCGCAACCGCAAAAGAATGGAACACCGATTGGTGTTCGCCATTATCACGTGTTGCATGATGATGTTTTTGGAAGAGTTTGTGAGACAGCAGCTTCCGATCGAGTACAGCCCGTTGATTTCGGTCGTATGGTTCAGCACCGCCGGAATCATGATCACAGGGTTCGGTTTGCATCTGTTTATCAAAATTTCCCGCCTGGAGCACAAACTGCCCCGTTACCTGTTTCCGTACTTTTACTACCTGCCGGTGGTCATCGTTTTAATCAACCTAATTTTCAACGACCAAATGATCTCGGGAAACGAGTTTTATCAAGCAGGCATCTGGAAGCTGCCCGTCTATAATGAGGCCTATTACATAGCGATGCTCGGAAGCAATGTGTTTAATGTCATCTATCTGATGATCCTTGCAAAAGGAAGAGCCAAGGCCGACACGCGCGAATTGAAAGGGATTTTCAATCAACTGATGTTCGGCGTCGGTGTAACGGCGTTTTTTAACCTGGCGATCGGATTGATCGACTTCAAGGGCTACCTGCCCCCATATCCATACATATACGGCGGCTTCGCCTGGTGTCTGCTGCTCAGGCACACCATGATCAAATACGACTTTTTATACCATCTGGACAAACGCTACGAGAAGCTGTTCAATCTGAGCCCGGCCGCCATTTGGCTCATCGATCTGCACGGAAACGTGAAGGAAGCCAATCCCGGCGCGCGGCAATTGTTCGATTTCATGGGCCTTGATCATACCTCCTGCAGCGCGATATTAAATGAGGAATTGAAGCGGCGGATCAACGCCCGGGAGGAAATCAGAAGCTGCGAGATGACGATCCGCAACGGCGGCAAAAGCATCGACGTCCTGATCGACGGCGACTATGTTTTGGTGGAATACGTGCCGCACCTGATCCTCATTATGCGCGACGTGACGGCCCAGAAGGAAAATCAAAGGGAGATCAGCTTTCTGGCGTATCACGACCCGCTGACCCGTTTGCCGAACCGGAGATATTTCCACAAGCGGTTGGATGCGGCTCTCGCCGAGGCGGCCCATCGCCCGCAGCAACTGGCGGTTGTCCTGTTCGATATCGATTATTTTAAGGAAATCAACGACACATTCGGCCATTATATCGGCGATCAAGCGTTGTCGCACGTGGCCAATGCGGTCCGCAAGGTGATTTCGCCCGAAGGCATGGCCGCCCGGTTGGGCGGAGACGAGTTTGTGTTTTTCCTCCATCCCGCGCATTCGCCGCAGCGAGTCGAGGAAAAGATTCGTCAGCTTCAGCGCGCGCTGGAAGAAGATCGGATAACGGCGGGGGACGAGCCGATTCCGATCCGGCTTAGCTTCGGGGTGAGCTTCTACCCCGACAACGGGCTTGACGGGCACGCCCTGATGAGAAGCGCGGACCAAGCGATGTATCGCGCCAAGCGGGAGGGCCGAAGCCATGACGGTTTGTTTTCGGGCAAAAAATAAGGCCCGCTTCCGTCCAGCGGGTATGCGATGGAAAATGTCTACAGGTGATGAACGACATGCGTCGGTCCCCAAACTGTCCGGTGGAGGAAGCGTCCCCCCGCTTCGGGCGCTCTCTTTGAATCGAGCGATGCCTATTGGAATAGGAGAGTTTGCATGATAGTATAGTATTGGTACAGGTGCCGGTCATGGCGGCAATGATTACGGTGATGTTGGTGATTTTTGCGATGAAGGGGCTATCGTATGACGCCGGAAGAATTGAAAACCAGGATAGCGTCACTCGGCATATGGAAGAAGAACGGGCAAAGGGCGCCGCATAAACCGCTGTTGATTTTGTACGCGCTGGCTCGGCTTCAGCAGGGGAACAGCGCACTGCCCTATGAACAAGTTCGGGTGAAATTGAAAAATCTCCTGATGGAATTCGGTCCTCGCAGAAAGTCGTATCATCCGGAGGAACCCTTCGTTCGGCTCGTCACGGATGGAATTTGGGAACTGAATGCTTCGGTCGACAAAGCGAAGTTTTCGGACAGGCAGCTTCTGGCCGATCAAGCAGTCGGAGGCTTCAACCCGTATGTTTTGGCGCTTTTGAATAATAACGAGGGGCTTGTGCAGGAACTTGCGGAGCAACTGCTGAATGAACATTTTCCGGAATCGATGCACCAGGACATCCTTGAGGAAGTCGGCCTGGATTTTTCCTTTAACCGGAAAAAGCGCAAGCGGGATCCATACTTTAGGGAACGCATCCTGAGGGCGTATGAATACAGTTGCGCGATTTGCGGTTTCGACGTCAGGCTGGGACATCATCTGGTTGCGGTCGATGCGGCGCACATTCAATGGCACCAAGCGGGGGGACCCGATACGGAAGTGAATGGGATCGCGTTGTGCTCATTGCATCACAAGCTTTTCGATCGCGGGGTTTTGTCCATCAATGAGGATCGGAAATGGGTCGTATCCGAATCGGCTCACGGTTCACGCGGATTCGACGAATGGCTCATGCGGTTTCACGGCAATGAAGTGAAGCGGCCCATCCACCCTGAATATGCGCCGGAAGAGCGGTATATCGGCTGGCATGTCAGGGAGGTTTTCCGGGGACCGGCCAGATATCAGCCTCGCCTGTAATGATTTTATGCAGGGCCGCGTCGAGCGTCGAGCGAATCGCTTCAGGAGCTGAAGTTCAGGTCCGAAACAGGTCATCGCCCAAAAAGCCCATGCCGTATATTTTTGCAATGCTTGCAAGCCCTTCTTTAATTTCTTCCCGTGAAAAATTTGCTTTTTCCAAATCCGCGTTCGTCATTTCATTTACCCTGCTGTAAAAATCGAGCGCCAATCTCAGAAAATCGGGATTATTCGGTTGGATGCGGTCAAACAGCACATTTTCCGCTTCGTTGACATTGCCCTCGCGAAGCAAGCCGCGCAGTTTTAGATGCAGCAGGTCCGCTTCTTTGAGATTCGTTTCATCGACAATTTCGTACCGGACCGTGTTTTTCCTGAAAAACGCTTTGGCCACCATCTGCACCATCGCTTTGATTTGGCGCATAATCCAATCTTCCTGGTAGATCATATTGAACGCCACTCGCTTCCTTGTCCCGGTTGGCCGGGAGGTCGGCTTTCGCCGGTTCTCCAACCGCCGCCCCGCTTTTGCGCCGTTTTTTACGCGCTTTCCGTTCTATTATAACTTATTTATGGCTTTTCGTGTCTCTCACCTGCGGGTTCATTTGACATTCCTCTATGAATTATATATATAATTTGAAAGGGCGTGCGGCGCTCGAATCAAACGGGGCTGCTCGCAGTCGGTGTTTTTACGGTTGGTGCTTGTATTGAATACGATCGACGGATGGGGCGCTTATGGTCGCTTTGAAAAGCGGAATCAAACGAAGCTATGTTATTTACTTATTGTTGCTCGTCTTCTTGCTGGTGACGGTGCGCTGGATTTGGCACGAGCAGTTGTCCTTTCCCGATCCGCCCGTGGTGAAGCAAGGCGTGCTGGATTTGCGGGGCATGGAACTGGCGCATTCCCGGCCTTTCCCGATGAACGGGACGTGGCAGTTTTACCCCGGCCGGTGGATCGGCGCGTCCGATGCGGACAGCGCGCTGCAGGGACAGGCACTGCAGGTGCCGGGCAACTGGAATGCCGCCTTGGACCCGGCAGGCAAGAAGGCTTACGGATTCGGAACGTATCATGTGCGCATTTTGCTGGATCGCCCGTTGTCCGAGCCGCTGGGCCTCTGGTTTCAGTCGGTGTACACGGATTCCGAGGTGGAGATCAACGGGGAGGTGCTGGCCCAATTCGGCGTGCTTGCCGAAAGGAAGGGCATGCTTCCGAAACCAGGTCCTTTAAGGTCTCCTATATGCCGGGGGGTCAAACCGAACTGGATCTGTTCGTGCGGACGGCCAACCATGAATCGCCGCTGCAAGGCGGCATTATTCGCTCCGTGCAGTTTGGATCGCAGGAAAATGTCAACCGGGTGTTCGTCTATTCGGTGGGGTTGCAGTTGATCGTCTGCGTCATTTTTCTGCTTCATGCATTGTACGCGCTCATTATTTATTTGATGGATGTGCGAAAAACGGAGCTTATTACGTTTTGCCTGATGATGGTGGCGGCGGCCATGACGATTGCGGCTTATCACAATGGGCTGTTGTTCCTGTGGATGGATGTCGATTTCGCGTGGATGCTGAAATGGAAAGCTTTTGCGTTCATGGGGTTCTCCTTTTTCCTGTTGTTGATGGCGAGGGGGCTTGCCGGCGTAAAACGCAGAGGCGTGTTGTTGTACAGCTATTTTTTCCTGCTTGCCGTCTACACTTTATTTATCGCGGTCGGTCCGACGGAGGCGGCGCTTGATTCGGTCGAGCGAGAGCAGTACATGTTCCTGTATTACGTTCCGCTGTTCTGGACGGCGTATTATTTTGCGAGCATGGTGTTTAAACGGGTGGAAGGCGCTTTTTTCCTGCTGTTTTCCGCGGTATGCGTCATCAACAATATTTTGTGGGGGACGGTGTATTACGCGGGAGCGGCGCAATACATGTTTTACCCGATCGATGTCATCGCCGCGATCGCCAGCTTTTCCGGGTATTGGTTTAAACGATACTTTCATCATTCGAATCAAAACGAGATGCTCAATCTTCAATTGGCCGAGGCGAATCGGTTGAAGGACCGGTTCCTGGCCAATACGTCGCACGAGCTGCGCACGCCGCTGCACGGCATCATGAACATTGCCCGGAGCATGCTGACAAGAAAAAAGCATACGCTGGACGAACAGGACCAACGCGATATGGAATTGCTGGTCCGAATCAGCCGGCGGATGTCCCATACGCTGAACGACCTGCTGGATGTCGTGAGGCTGCAGGATAAACGCATAACGTTGCGCATGACGGCGGTGCAAGTGCGCTCTTTGGCCGCAGGCGTGCTGGATATGCTGCGGTTTTTGGCCGAAGGAGACAAGGTGGAGCTGCGGATGCGCATCGAGGCGGACTTGCCCCGCGTCTATGCGGATGAAGAGCGGCTGGTGCAGATTCTGATCAATTTGGTGCATAATGCGCTGAAATATACGGAAGAAGGCAGCGTGGAGCTGGCTGCCCGGCGGGACGGCGAGTTTGTGTGGATTCAGGTGAAAGATACGGGAGCGGGGATGGACGAGGCCGTGCAAAAGCGCGCTTTTGCGCCCTATGAACAGGGGGTCTTCGGCGGGGGCGGCATCGGGCGGGGGCGCAGCAGCTGCAAGGAGCTGGTCGCATTGCACGGCAGCGAGCGGCGGGTGCGGGCGCAACCGGGTGCGG
>CAYYCV010000204.1:0-6663 GCA_964470405.1 uncultured Caryophanales bacterium | reverse complement strand
AAGCAAATAAAATGATGATGTAATCGGCGCCTGCCATTATAACAAGTATCAGCTCTGCCGGATTTAACCCGCTGTCCGCCAAAGCCAAACTCCCTGTGACGGAAATGAGGATACCTGCAAAAAACCATAAAGATACGGGTAAAGCCGCCTTGATCGGCATTCTAATCACCTTTGATATTTTTTGAATAGAAAACGATACAATAACAACCCCTTAGTTCTGAGCCCGGCCGCGTTCATCATGGCCGCCGCGAGGAAATAGACGCTTGCGCCGGTTACGACCTGGACGATAAGCGATGCGACCCCGTGGTAATATGACAACGGCCAAAGAACAATCAGCATCACCAAAGCGGAGAGTGCGATTTTACATGCATCCTCCACCGGAAAAGGCACCGTGAAAATACGCCTCCCCAATATAATGCTTAGAAAAAGCGCAACAACGTAAGAAATGATCGTGGAATAGGCGGCGCCCATTAACCCCCATACGGGAATCCACCAAACATTCAACCCAAGGTTGACAATAGCTGCGGGCAACGCCACACCCATTTGCAATTTTGTGTTTTTTCCCAGTTGGAATCCCCTGTCGAAATGATACGTTTTAAGCCCAATCAAGAAAGTGGCCAAGGCAATAAGCGGTATTAATCGCGCGGCTTCTTCCCGAAAATTTTCACCCAAAAAAATAAAAGCCACGTTGGGCGCAAGCAGGCTCAAAGCCGCGGCCGCAGGCAGTGAAACCAGTAAAATAATCGTGCCATTTTGCATCAATTGTTGCTTCGCACCCGCCATACCTTCATCTCTCATTGCTCTTACCGCCAGTGGAAAAGCCGCTATATTGATAATCATCATGACTAGCCCCAACGTTTGCCTGGCCAGGTCATAACCAACCGAATAGACCCCCGCAGCCCCCTTGCTCACAAACCAGGCCAAAAAGAGTCTATCCGAACTGTTAATGATAAATTCCAGCGTATACGACACCGTCAAAGGCGCCCCATAAGCTAAAAACAACCGAAAGAGCCGCCAATCCACCCGATTTCCCCATAACGTTCTCCATTCTTTACCGTAGAAGATAAGTAAAGGGATGATCATGCCCGCAACGGTGCCGATGAGCAGTCCAACTGCCCCTTGGCCCAAATAAATCAGCGCCGCACCCAACAAAAGAGAGATAACCGACTTGCACAACGCCAATTTGCCATAGCGAAACGGACGAAGCTGAGCCCGCTCTATTTCCAAAACCAGTTCATACCATGCCAAACTCCACATCATCAAAAGCCCTAGCAGAACAACTGCAACACTCGTTTTATGAACACCGAGCCATACCATCCCGAACACAGCCAATAACGCGGTGGAACCAACTAAAATGATAAATCCCGCAGCAACGGTGTAAAGAAACGTCGCCATCGTCCCTTGGTAAGAGCTCAAATATCTGCTCAGCCCCGCACGTATCCATTGAAACATCGCAGCGTTGCCCAAAGTCGCCCAGGCCAATGCCAAAGCATAAGTGCCATACGCCTCCGGCGGCAGCAGTCTCGTGTAACAAGCAATCGCCAAAAATGTAATGATTCCCGGCATCCCGCGGGCTGCCAAATAGATAAAACTATGTTTGATCAGCATATTGGGACCTCTTTAAATCAGCCGTCATTTTCATTTTAAAATGCATTCTTGGAACCAAACAGCACTCTGCAAGTTTTAAGCAGAATAAACAAGTCCAATCTCACGTTCCTGTCCCTGATATACTTCATATCCAGCTCGACCATTTCTTCAAATCCAAGCGAATTTCTTCCGCTGATTTGCCAAAGCCCCGTGCAGCCCGGAATCACTTGCAGCCGTTGGCGGTGGTAAGCGCTGTACTGCTCCACTTCATCCGGCAGCGGGGGCCGCGGGCCGACCAGGCTCATTTCCCCCTTGATCACGTTGAACAACTGCGGCAGTTCATCCATGCTCGTTTTCCGAAGCCATTTCCCCACCCTGGTCATTCTCGGGTCGTTGCGAATTTTGAACATGGCGCCGCTGACTTCATTTTGATGCCTTAATTGCTCCAGCATCGATTCGGCATTGCACACCATCGAACGAAATTTGTACATTTGAAACGGTTTTCCGTGTTTTCCGATCCGGACTTGCTTGAACAGCACGGCGCCGCGGCGATCCTCCAGCTTGATGAGGAGGGCGATGGCGAGCAGCAGCGGGCTGACGGCGATCAAACCGCATACGGCCAAGCACCGGTCGATGACTTTTTTGATGAAGCAATAGCGGGCCTGCCCTTCGTGTTCCGCATAATAATACGCCATTCTTTGATGAAACGGTCCGGCGTCCCGCAACGGCGCTTCATGGATTTGATTGAATGATTTCATCCGCCCTTCACCCGATCATGTGAGATACGTTTTCTTTCATGAGGATGTGCTCCAGCTCGACGATTAACGGATACCGCAGCTCGTCATTTTGCATGGCAAACTCCAGCGTGGTCAAAATGTAGCCCAGCTTCTCCCCCACATCGTACCGGGTGCCGTCGAAATGATAGGCAAACACCTTCTCCCGGCCGATCAATTTCTGTATCGCATCCGTAAGCTGAATCTCCCCCCCTGCGCCGATTTCCTGCAACTCCAGAAAGCCGAAAATGCCGGGCGTAAAAATGTAGCGCCCCATAATCGCCAAATTCGATTCCGTTTCCCCTTGTTTCGGTTTTTCGATCACGCGGCCCACCCGGCAAAAATGCATGTCTTCCGCGTCCGCCGCCTCCACAATGCCGTACCGATGCGTCTGCGCGCTCTGCACAGGCTTCACCCCAATCATGGAACAGCCGGTCATTTCGTACCGGTCTATCAATTGCTTCAAGCAAGGCACTTCGGCTTGTACGATATCATCGCCGAGCAGCACGGCAAACGGCTCATCCCCTATGAACCTTCTGGCGCACCAGACCGCGTGGCCGAGCCCCTTGGGCTCTTTTTGCCGTATGTAGTGAATATTGGCCAAATGGGAAGATTTGCGCACCTCGGACAAAAGCCCGTATTTTCCTTTCTCCTCCAGGTTTTGCTCCAATTCGAACGCATGATCAAAGTGATCTTCAATCGCCCTTTTTCCTTTTCCCGTCACAATGATAATATCCTCGATGCCCGATTCGACCGCTTCCTCCACGATGTACTGGATGGTCGGTTTATCGATGATCGGCAGCATTTCTTTCGGCATGGCTTTCGTTGCGGGCAAAAACCGGGTGCCCAAGCCTGCCGCCGGAATAATGGCTTTTCTCACTTTTTTCATTTCGTATCCTCCCTGTGCAATTCCAATTTTCCAAATCGGGGCATTCAACCCCGCCTCACATCACACCATCGACGCTTCACGTCTAAGGCCGCGCTTCTCGCAGCCCACGGCATAACCGAGTGCCTACAGTGATAAAGGTGCAGTAGACATAACCTGATCGCTGCTTGCAGATCGCGCTATCCTTCGGCCGATTGGCCGCGATCCC
Organism: uncultured Caryophanales bacterium; assembly: GCA_964470405.1. Classification (GTDB taxonomy): domain Bacteria; phylum Bacillota; class Bacilli; order Paenibacillales; family CAYYCV01; genus CAYYCV01. Next base: position 3,209 of record CAYYCV010000204.1, on the reverse strand, counting down.
CGTAGTAGTTGTAATAATAAGGATCCGTAGGGCTGCGGACTTGATTGTTCAGCACAACGCCCAAAATACGGGCTTTCACATGCTCCAGATTGGCTTTGGCTTTCTTGACCAAATTCCGCTTGACTTTGCCGGAATGGACCACCAGAACCACCCCGTCGCTGATGCTGGCCAGAATTTGAGCGTCCGTGACGGCCAGAGCCGGAGGAGAATCGATCAAAATAACATCGAATTTGCCCCTTAATTCGTCCATGAGCGCGGACATCCGCCGGGAGCCGAGAATTTCCGACGGGTTGGGCGGAACCGGTCCGGAGGTGATCAGGGACAGATGGGGCACATGCGTATCCAGCAGCATATCCTCCAACCCGTGCTGCCCGGTCAACAGGTGGGTCAACCCGCGGTAATTCGACTTCACGAACAACTGGTGCATAGCCGGTTTGCGCAAATCGGCGTCGATGATCAGCACGTTTCTGTTGTCCTGCGCGTAGGTGATGGCCAGATTGGCCGTGGTCGTCGTTTTGCCTTCGCCCGGTTGGGTGGATGTGATCAAAATGACCTGGAGCGCGCCGTCCACGGCGGAAAATTGCGTGTTCGTTCTAAGCGTGCGATAGGCCTCGGAAATGTGGGATTGGGGGTGCAGGTCGACGATCAGCGATCGTTCATTGATGGATCGAGACATACTGCGCTTCACCTGCCTTTTGCTTTTTGGGAGACGCGGGCTTCGGACTGGTTTCCGCCTTTTTCATTTTGGAAATCATGGCCAGGGTCGGCAATCCCAGATGATTCCGCACGTCCTCCTCGCTTTTGACCGTGTCATCCAGATACTCAAGCAAGAAAATCACGCTCAGAATCAACATCGACGACACCACGAACGTAATCGCCACATTCATTTTGCGGTGCGGGCTTACCGACGGGGCGCCGTCGTCCGCATCGGCCTCGTTGAGTATGGTCACGTTATCCACTTTCATAATTTCCGGAATTTCCTTGAGAAACACCCTTGATACGGCATTGACGATTTGCGCCGCGCGCCGGTAGGACGGATCGGATACGATCAGCGTCATGACCTGGGTATCGTTCACGGAATTGACCCTCACCTTCCCGATCAGCTCATCCGCGTTCAATTGCAGCTCGGGATACTGCTCCACGACCTTGCCCATGATGGCCGGCGTTTTAATAATTTCCTTATATGTCGCAATCAATTGGATGTTGGTATTGACCTCATTCAGATTGATCCCGGTCAGCCCAAAATCCTCGCTGGACTGATTGACAATCAACTTGGTCGAAGCTTCGTAAATCGGCACCGCATAATAATAGCTGTAGATCCCGGAAACCGTGCAGCAGACGCACACGAACGCGGCCAACAGCCATAATCTCTTTCGGATGATTTTTAAGAAGTCTTTCAGTTCCATGCGTTTCCCCCATCTTTCTTCATCTCTCTGATCCCTCCGTACAGCCGATGTATTCTGTTTTGTTCGGGATTGGCGATCAGCAGCCATTGATTCAGCAGCCTGATCAGCATTTTTTGCCGCCGTTCGTCCGGCGCGAATTCCACGCCATACTCGTTCAGATTTTCCATCACGCCTTTCCAAACAATATGCCCTTCCAATCGCAGCGTCTGATCCAGAAGCCGCATCGAAAACCGCAACACAAGCTGTCGGCCGACCGGAAATTCCAAATCGGTTGAAAACCGCAAACCGCCCGGACTGAGGTTGCGAAGGATGACCGGCTTGCCGGAAGCATGAACGTCCTTGCCGTAAATGCGAACGATTTCCATGTAAGCGCACGGGCCGGGCAGGCGGACCCGAATAAATCGGCGTTTTTGAAACCCAGGTTCGTCTTTCCGTATTTCGTCTTTCCGCATTCGGTGCATCATCTCTTTATCATCAAATTTGCAAACTGAAGTATAAAAGGGCCGGTTTGGGGAATCATGAATCACTGATGATACATTTGGTATCAAAAGACACTCTTTAATTTAAGATACGTTTTGTATCATGTCAAGCGATATTTTTTATGTTAAGGTTATTATGGATACGTTTTGTTTCATATTACGCCAAAAAAAAAGAAAAGTATTATGATATTCCATATACCCGTTGAGGCGAGGTGAAGTAAATGATGTTATTCGGAGGAAGAATTGCTACATTACGCGACAAATATGAACTGACTCAGGCGGAGTTGGCCGAAAAACTGGGGATTTCACGCGCCGCGCTTTCCCATTACGAAAAAAACCGCAGAGAGCCTGACGTTCAAATTTTAACCAAGATCGCCGACTATTTTCATGTCACGGTGGATTACCTGATCGGCCGAACCAATCTGCCTCACACCAACCTGGACATGGAAGTAAAGCAGTTCGTCGACGATTTGGAATTGTCGGATGAAGAGCTGCTGACCAAATTCACCTTGACCGTGGACGGGAGAAAGCTGACGGAAGAAGAAGCCAGACGATTTATCGCCTTTGTCCGGGCCGAGCGAACGATGAATGTGCACTAGAAGCGCGGAGAGCAACGAACGGCTTCGCGCTGGAGCATCGATTGCCATAGAAGCTACCGTGGGTCGACAGTGCCTGACGATTTGCCTGCGGAGCACGTTTCGGCCAGTTTCTGAAATTCTTCTTGATTAATCCCGATCTGTTTCATGATCTTGTTAATATCCAGAATAATTTCTTTGCCCATTCCTGCAAACATCCTCACTTTTCCCTCTTTTAAAATGCGCTGCTATCCCTTTTACATTCCTATTCTACATAATCCATTTTATTAATACTGTCGCTTTCTGTAATCAAAACCATAAATTATCCGTCTAGTTTTGTCGTAATGGCCGGTTCGCCGCCTTTGCGCGCCGCGCGGGGCGTGCGGGACGCGCGTGTCCGCCATGCGGGCCTTGGGAGATGGCAAGGAGCCGATCTTTTCGATCCGATGAAATACTTATGCGCCCTTCGGGGTATTTATGACAAAAGAGGCTGTCCCAAAAGTAAGCTTTAGCTCACTTTGTGACAGCTCGATTTGGAAAAAACCGTGCACAGTTGAAAAATGGCGGTGTGGGGAGGCTGCTATCGTCGTCAGACGATGTCCCGGACTGCCGTCATCAGACGGCGGGGCGTGCGTTGAGGCATCGCATTTGCAGGATGCGCGGCGAAGGTTTCCTTCAGGCCATGGGAGATTTGTATGATAAAACATACAAGGAGCCCAGGTTATGACCCGACTGGAAGTCATGTTGTG
>CAYYCV010000203.1:0-6761 GCA_964470405.1 uncultured Caryophanales bacterium | reverse complement strand
GAGGTGGGGTCGGCGGCGGCCATGGCTGCCGGAGCGGCCGTGGAGCTTGCGGGAGGCGCTCCCGCGCAGGTGGGCCATGCTGTGGCCATGTCGCTCAAGAACGTGCTGGGCCTGGTATGCGATCCGATCGCCGGCCTGGTCGAGATTCCGTGCATCGTGCGCAACGGCGTACATACCGTCATGGCGCTGGCGGCGGCGGATATGGCCTTGGCCGGCGTCGAAAGCGTGATTCCTCCCGACGAGGTGATCGGATCCTTGCTGCAGATCGGCAACGCGATGCCCCGGGAATGGAAGGAAACCGCTTTGGGAGGGTTGGCCGCCACACCGACGGGAATGAAGATCAAGGCGGATCTGCGCAAGCCTTGAACGCCCCGCAAGAAAAAAGGAGGAAAGAGCATGGCCGTTTCCGTCCATGAACGCATCGTGGTCGAAGGGCAAGAAATCGCCATAACGAACCCGGACAAGCTGCTCTGGCCGGAGCAGGGAATCACCAAGCTGCAATATATCCAAAAGCTTGTATTTCTGGCGCCTTATTTGCTGCCTTATTGCCAAAACCGCTACTTGACGACGATTCGTTACCCGAACGGGATTCACGAGAAATTTTTTTATCAGAAAAACGTGCCGCATGGCGCGCCGCCTTTTGTAAAAACGGCGGAAAAGAGCGGGATCCGGTACGTTGCGCTCGATTCGTTGCCCGCTCTGCTCTGGCTGGGCAACTTGGCGGCGCTGGAATTCCACACGTCGTTCGAGTACGTCGGCGGCGAAGAACCGGCCGAATGGATTCTCGACATCGACCCGAGCGTGGAGAACGAGCCGCGCCTGATGGAGGCGATCGCCCTCATCGGAGATACGCTGGGCTCGCTGGGGATTCGTTCGATCCCCAAAACCTCCGGCGCGACCGGGGTTCAGATCGTCATTCCGATTCGGCGGGGGCATACGTTCGAACAGTTGCGCCAATTGGGGCGGTTTTTGGGGGAATATGTAACGGAGAAATATCCGGGCCTGTTTACGATCGAACGGCTGAAAAAAAACCGGGGCGATAAAATTTACTTCGATTATTTGCAGCACGCCGCCGGAAAGAGCCTTTCCGCTCCGTACACCCCGCGCGCAAGGGCGCATGCGACGGTGTCGGCCCCGATGACCTGGCAGGAAGTACATCAAAATACGGACCCTAAAACATTCAATTTATTCACGATCGAAGCGCGGCTGAACCGATGCGGCGATCTTATCGCCCAGGCGGAAAAGCAGGATTTGAGCCTCATCATGAAGGAAATCAAGCAGTTGAAATAACCGCGGATGTCTTCGGAAAACGGCTTTTTTCAGAAAATGGATTTTTCAGGATCGTAAAATACGCATAGTACTTCGTAAGTTATGAGAAGCTTTGCAGCCCTTGCCGCCTCTATAATCAAGCTATGACAGAAACAATGATGATAAATGGAGGCTACGACCATGGGAATGCCCAAGCTTGCGCAGGACGAGGTTGATTTCTACCGGAAAAATGGCTATTATTTGTACAAAAAGCCGCTTTTCAGCGAGGAAAAAATGCGGGAGTTGAGCGAAATTTTCGAAGAGCAGCTCGCCGAGAAAGGAAGCAAGCTGTCCGACGAGTTGGATACGCCGCATTTTCGGGACGAGCGGTTGCTCGCCTTTCTTTTGAGCGACGAGGTGTTGGATCTTGTGGAGCCGATCATCGGGCCGAACATCGGACTGTGGTCCAGCCATTTCATCTGCAAGGACCCTTATGTCGGCAGAGCGACGCCCTGGCATGAGGATTCCGCTTATTGGAACGGCCGCCTGACTTCCTTTGACAAGATCGTCACCGTATGGCTCGCCATCGACCGAAGCTGGAAGGAAAACGGATGCATGCGGGTCATTCCCGGGACGCACCGCAACGGTTTTTCCGAATACGAAGAAGTGAATGCGAACGCCAACCTGTTCGACACGCAGATCAAAGGACGGATCGACGAGGACGCCGCGGTCTATTTCGAATTGGAGCCGGGCGAATGCTCGCTCCATGACTCCCGCATTATCCACGGGGCAACGGCCAATGCCAGCCCGTACCGCCGCAACGGCTACACGATGCGCTACTTTTCCACCGAAGCCCGCGTCATTCCGGAGAAAAATCCGGGGTTTAAGGTGTGGCTGGCCCGCGGCAAGGACGTGGCGGGGAACCCGTTCGTCAATGCCTGAACCGCGCGCCGGTATACGAAAGGAGCAGGGAAGATGGCTTCCACGCGAAGAACGCAGCCCGCCAGGCTCAAAAATCGGGACTTTATGCAGCCGTCCGCGCCGATTCGGCTGTTCGTCCATACGTTGGACAGGCATGTCGATATTCATTGGCACGAATTTTTTGAGCTGGCTTTTGTCATTTCCGGCGAAGGCGAGCAGATTTTAAACGGCAAGCCTTCCCGTCTGAGCAAAGGCACGCTGTTTCTTCTCACGCCCGCGGACTTTCACGAGCTGACGCCGGCGCCGGGCGAGCCGTACGTGCATTACAACCTTATTTTCCGCGATGCGCTGTCGCTGCAAGACGCCGCCGGGCAAGCCAACCTGTCTCCGAATTATTTCAGCAAATGCTTCAGGCAGTTCACCGGCATGACGTACCAGCATTTCCTCCAGGATCTGCGCCTGCAATTCGCCGCCTCCCTGGCCAAAATTTCGGACTTGCCGATCACGGAAATTTGTTTTGCCGCCGGATTTCGCACGCTTTCCCATTTTGAACGCGCATTTAAACAAAAATTCGGCCGCTCGCCGCGAGCGTACCGGACGGAAAGCTGACATCGGCGCACATGAGCCGAACCGGATGCGGAAGGCCCATATCGGGCTTACGCAAAAATGGAACCCGCCTTCTTCAAACGGCCGGTTCCATTTCTTTTTGTGCTTGTTTTCGATTTTGCCCGATTTTTCCGCTTTGGTCGGAGTGGTTCGGGTGACCGGGCGGATTCCATTCCAACTGCCGCGCAACCGTTCGGCCGGCATTTCGCCTTGCCTTTGACGGCGGCGCCGCTGTCGCTTCGCTTTGCTCGCGGACATGGCAACAACCTCCTGCTTGATCGACGGATCGCAGGCGAAGCCTGCCGTTTCATTATATCACATTTTGTTTATATTCAGTTTAAAAAAACAAGGTATAGTGTGCATGAAGCGATCGATTCGGATCGATTTGGATTGATTTAAAAACGGGTTTAAAGGAGAATACACATATGGACAAAACGTTGGGGACAACGACGAAATCGCCCGAAGGCTGGGGAGCCTTCATCCGTTTGATCCGGCAAACGAATCCGCCCGTCCTGCGGCTGAGCGTGGCGCTCCTGACCAGCGTATCGGCCACGCTGTTCGGGCTGGTCATTCCCCTGTTTGCCAAAAATATGATCGACCATTTCTCCCTGACCTCCCTGAATCCGGCGCAGATTGCCGGTTTCGTCGCCGTCTTCGTCGTGCAGGCGATCGCCGGAGCGCTGTCGGTCTATTGGTTGAGCCACGTCGGGCAGACGGTGGTGGCGCGATTGCGGGACCGGCTGTGGAAGAAGCTGCTGGTGCTGCCCGTTTCCTACTACGATCGCCATTTGACCGGGGAGACGATCAGCCGGATGACCAACGACACCGGGGTGGTCAAAGGGCTGATCACCGAGCATATGTCCCATTTCTTTACCGGGATCATCTCGATGGTCGGCTCGATCGCCGTGCTGTTGTATCTGGATTGGAAAATGACGCTGATGATGCTGGCGATGATCCCGTTGTCCGTTCTGATTTTGCGCCCGCTCGGCATCCAAATGCGCAAAATTTCCAAAGACTTGCAGGATGAAACCGCCTCGTTCACCGCCGTGTTGACTCAGGTGCTTTCCGAGGTGCGGCTGGTGAAGTCGTTCAACGCGGAGCCGATCGAGTACCGGAAAGGGAACGACGGCATTTTGAACCTGTTCCGCTTCGGGTTGAAGGAGGGCAAGGTTCAGGCTTTGATCTCGCCGTTGATTTCTCTCGTTGTCATGATGCTGCTGGTGGCGATCATCGGCTATGGCGGAATGCGCGTATCGTCCGGCAGCCTGTCGGCGGGAACGATGGTTGCGTTCATCCTGTATCTTTTCCAAATTGTGATGCCGATGGGGCAACTGGTTCAATTTTTCGCGCAATTGCAAAAAGCCAGAGGCGCGACCGAGCGGATCGTGTCCACGCTGGAGCAGGACGAGGAGGATCATGAATCCGGCAACATCGTGCCGCCTTCCGATAAAGCGATCCGATTTGAACAGGTAAGTTTTGCCTACAAAGAAGGGGAGAATGTGCTTGATCGCGTCAGCTTCACGATGGAACCGGGCAAGGTGACCGCCATTGTCGGCCCGAGCGGGGCGGGGAAGACGACGCTGTTCTCCCTGCTGGAAAGATTTTACGATCCGACGGAGGGCCGCATTCTTCTCGGGACGGAGTCGATGGAGCGGTTTTCCTTTCGATCCTGGCGGGAACAAATCGGTTATGTGTCGCAGGAAAGCCCGTTGATCGCCGGCACGATCCGGGACAACATTTGCTATGGCGCGGCGGGCCCGGTTCGCCCGGAGGAGATGGAGCGCGCGGCGAAGATGGCCTACGCCGACGCGTTCATTCGGGAATTTCCGCAAGGGTACGACGCCGAAGTGGGGGAGCGGGGCGTGAAATTTTCGGGGGGACAGCGCCAAAGAATCGCGATCGCGAGGGCGCTTCTGCGAAACCCGCGCATCCTGATGCTGGATGAGGCCACGTCCAGCCTGGACAGCCAATCGGAAGAAATCGTGCAGAAGGCGTTGGGCAACTTGATGTCGGGAAGGACTACGGTGGTGATCGCGCATCGCCTTTCCACGGTGGTGGGCGCGGACTTGATTTTGTTCATGGAAAAAGGGAAAATAACCGGCAGCGGCACGCACGACGAATTGATGCAATCCCACGCGCTGTACCGCGAATTTGCCGTCAGGCAACTGCAGATCAAGGAGCCTGTAAAAATAGGAAATCGGAAAGTCGGTGAGTGGAAATGAGCAGCATATTAATCGTGGACGACGACCCGTCCATTCGGGAGCTGGTGCGGCTGGTGCTGCAAAAAGAAGGCTTCGCGATCCACGAAGCTTCCGACGGCGTGGAGGCGCTGGCGAAGCTGGAGCAAGTAAAGGCGGACATGGTCATCCTCGACATCATGATGCCGAATATGGACGGTTGGGCGCTATGCCGCAGCATCCGTCAAGACCTTGACCTGCCGATGCTGATGCTGACCGCCAAGGGAGAGACGATGCAGAAGGTGAAAGGCTTTGAACTGGGAACGGACGATTACCTCGTCAAACCGTTCGATCCGCTGGAGCTGGCCGCCAGGGTCAAGGCGCTGTTCAAACGCTATCGCATCGCGGTTTCGCAAACGGTGCAGGTTGGCGAAATGCTGCTGGATCGGAAAACGTTCGAAATTTGGGTTCACGGCCAAAGCATGACGTTGCCGTTGAAGGAGTTCGAACTGCTGTTTACCCTGGCCAGCTATCCGGGCAAAACCTTTTCCAGGGAACAGTTGATCGAGCAGATCTGGGGCTTTGATTACGAGGGGGTCGAGCGGACGGTGGACGTTCATATCAACCGGCTGAGGGATCGCTTTCCCGAGGGCGCCCATTCCTTCAAAATCAGCACGATTCGCGGACTCGGCTACCGCCTGGAGGTGCAAGGATGAAGAAAAAAGGGTGGAGCTTCATCAAACACGCGGCCGGCGTCGCGCTGGTGTTGCTGACCATCTGCATTTGTTGGTCCGCCGCGTTTCTCATCACCTCCTTCTTCTATCGCCATGTCAGCCAACCGCCGGGCGCTTATTTCAGCCTGCTGATCAATTCGCTTCTCGGCTTTTTCCTGTTCGGCGGGATGATGTCGACGATTGGGACGTTGATGAAATCGAAGCGCAAGGCGCCTTTTGAAAGGCTGAACGAGGCGTTGAAGCAAATTGCCAAAGGGGATTTCAACGTCAATCTGGCATTCATAGGGGGCGGGCCCGACAGCCATCCGTTAAATGAGCTGGCCCAAGGCATTAACGATATGGCCGCCGAACTGGGGGAAATGGAGCAGATGCGCCAGGAGTTCATTTCGAACGTGTCGCATGAGATTCAATCGCCGCTCACCTCGATCGGCGGCTTTGCCAAGTTTGCCCGGAACGATTCGCTGACCGGCGAGGAGCGGGATCATTATCTGGACATCATCGAATCGGAAAGCAAGCGGCTGTCCAAATTAAGCGAGAATTTGCTCAAGCTGACTTCGCTCGAATCCAAACATCATCCGTTCGAACCGAAGCGGTATCGGCTCGACTATCAACTGCGCAATATCATCCTCTCCTGCGAGCCGCTTTGGCAGGAAAAGCGGATCGAAATGGATGTCGATCTCGCCCCCATCGAACTGGAAGCCGACGAATCGCTTTTGACCCAGGTGTGGACCAACCTGCTGCATAACGCTATCAAATTCACCCCGCCGGGCGGAACGATTCGAGTCGGGTTGGACAAACATAACCAGCTATGCCGCGTGACCGTGTCGGATAACGGAATCGGCATCGGGGAACGGGAGATCAAGCATATTTTCGAACGCTTTTACAAGGCGGATCGGTCGAGGACCCGCTTGCAGGAAGGCAGCGGTTTGGGGCTGTCGATTGTGAAAAAAATCGTGAGCATGCATCGAGGCGACATCGATGTGCAAAGCGTGAAAGGGGAGGGGACCTCTTTTTCGATATCGTTGCCCATGCGCGGATTATACTTATTTTAGTATGAAATGAGGCGATATATCGC
>CAYYCV010000202.1:0-6932 GCA_964470405.1 uncultured Caryophanales bacterium | reverse complement strand
ACAGCGTGGAGGCCAAAGTCAAAGTCGAGAATTTCAACGGCTCGAACCGGGCTTACGTGAGCGGTCGCTATCAGGACTGCAACAACTATTACGCCGCGTCCTTGAAGGGCGGAAACAAGCTGGAATTGCGCAAGAAGGTCAGCGGAAGCAGTTCGACGCTGGCGTCGAAATCGTACAGCCTGTCCACGGGGACATGGTATACGGTGAAGCTGGAAATGTCCGGTTCTTCGATCAACATGTACGTGAACGGCAACCTGGAGCTGCAAGCGACCGACAGCAGCCTTTCCTCCGGCGGGGTCGGACTGGTCGCCTACAAAACGGTGACCAAGTATGACGACATTGTAGTGGATGACGGAAGCGGCGGTTCCACGCCGACGCCAACACCAACAGCAACGCCCACACCAACGCCGACCGCCACTCCGACTTCCACTCCGGGACAGGGCGTAGACGAGATTTATCAGGCGGAAAATGCCCCCGTATTATCGAATGCCATCGTGGAAACGGTGAATGGCGGCTATTCGGGATCGGCCTATGTGAATTACGATCCGAACGCGCCGGGCGGATATATCGAGTGGACGGTTGACGCTTCAAGTTCGGCCAATTACACGTTGACGTTCCATTATGCGAACGCCTCCAGCAATCGGCCGGCGGAAGTGAAAGTCAACGGGTCGGTGACGGCCTCCAGCTTGTCCTTTCCCGGCACGGGAAGCTGGACATCGTGGAGCGATGTGACGACCAGCGCGAACCTGAATGCCGGAAGCAACACGATCCGCTTGACGGGAACGGGTTCGGAGGGCGGAGCGAATATCGACTATTTGAAAATCGTTGACGATGGCGACACCGGCAGCAGCTCGACGCCAACGCCGACAGCGACGCCAACCGCCACGCCTACACCAACACCCACGCCGACCTCGACTCCCGCGGCGGGCGATCTCTTCGTCGCGACGAACGGATCGGCCGGCAATCCGGGGACCATCGGCAGCCCGACCACGTTGGCCGAAGCGATTACCCGCGTCACATCGGGCCACACGATCTACATGCGCGGCGGCACGTACGCTTTCTCCGCTCCCGTGACGATCGAGCATGGCAACAACGGCTCCAGCGGCGCGCTCAAAAAGATTGTTGCCTACGGCAGCGAGAAGCCGGTCCTCGATTTCTCCGGGGAATCGTTTAGCTCGTCCAACCGCGGGCTGCAAATGTTCGGCGATTACTGGCATATCCAAAGCCTGGAAGTGAAAAACGCCGGAGACAACGGCATCTTCATCGGCGGCAGCCACAACATCGTCGAAAATGTCGAGACGCACCACAATCGCGATACGGGGCTGCAAATTTCCAGGTACGATTCTTCCCTGGACGATATTGCGGACTGGCCGAGCTACAATTTGATCCTGAACAGCTACTCGCACGATAACTACGATCCGGACAACGGAGAGGACGCCGACGGTTTTGCGGCCAAATTGACCGAAGGGTACGGCAACGTCTTCGACGGATGCATCGCGGCGTACAATGTGGACGACGGTTGGGATCTCTACACCAAGTCGGACACCGGCCCGACCGGCCCGGTTACGATCCGCAACAGCATCGCCCACCACAACGGGCAAACCTCCGACGGCACATCGACAACCGACAGCGACGGCAACGGGTTCAAGCTGGGCGGGGAGAAGATCTCGGTCAATCACATCGTGGAAAACAACATCGCCTTCATGAACAAGAAGCATGGATTTACGTACAACAGCAACCCCGGCTCGATCACGCTGACTAACAATACGTCCTGGAACAACGGATTGGGCGGCGGCAGCAACTTTGCCTTCGACAAAGGAACGCACCAGTTTGCCAACAACCTGTCGTTTGACGGAGATTCCAGCGACAAGACGAGCGGGACGGATATCCAGAATACGAACGTATGGTGGAAAAACAATCAAAGTACGAACGGCAAAGGGCTGGTGGTCAGCTCCGCGGACTTTGTCAGCCTGACCCCGTCGGTCAGCCGCAATTCGGATGGTTCGCCGAACATCGGCAACTTCCTGAAGCTGGCATCGGGCAGCGACCTGAAAGGCGCCGGCACGAACGGCGCGGATATCGGGGCGGACTTGACGCCCTGATCCCGGCTCGGGCGGCATCGCCGCCTTCTATCGCGGTCCTCTGTTGAAGCGAAAAGCGCAGCCCCTGGTTTGCTTACGGCAAGCCGGGGGCTGCATTTTTTTCGGTTTTTTCGCAAAGCGTTGCCAGGTCCCAGCTTTGCTTTATTCGCCGTTCGCGGATTAGCTTGATTGGCGGCTTGCGGCGGGCTGATGGCTGCTGACGGGAGTGGCGGTTGCACGATGGACTGACGGTGATCGACGGGGCTGCCGATTGTCGGCAGACTGGGGACCGTTGACGGGCTGCCGATGGACTGACGACCGCTAACGAACACAGATAACGCTATTTGTGGTTTCTTCGGAGCTTAAATTTTGTAACGAATCTGATGAACGTTATTCCCTTCAAATTGGAAGAAATAAGGTAAATCGGAGCGAATAACGATGGTGGTGTTCGTAAGAATTGAAACAAGGCCGATAGAACAACAATAAGGCCTCCTCGATTCGTTAGAATCGGCCTGCGCGCCGGTCGCGCCGGAAGGGCGGCTCTCGCTTGATGGGTCCAACCGCTGCACCGTTTTCGCTTGGCCCTTCCAAAGTGCGGTGAACCAAGCGCGGGACCGCCTGCTGCTCACCGCACTTTAAAAGAAGTGATGAAATGATCATAGTGGTAAAAGCCGCGAAAAACCTGGACTTTTTCCCTGTGTGCAATCAAAGTGAGGGAATGATTATTGTTGTCACGATAAGCTTGGTCTAACATTGCTAAATGCAAGATATGTGGTACAAGCGGGAGGTGACGAGGTCGCACTTGCGTGTGCAAGGGGGTGAAAGCACTTACATGAATGCGAGGACGCCAGGCGCGGACACAGGGAAGCGCGCCGCGCGATCGCGATGATCAAGGGCCTTGCCGTATTTTTTTGATCCATACTACAATGCAGGAGGAAATGGAATGAGCGTAAAAACATTGAAAAAAAATGTTGCCATCGTCACATGCTTCATCTTGGTTTTATCTTTATTTGTGATTTTACCGGCCAGCGCGTCGACGCTGTTCAGCGATGATTTTTCGGACGGCAATTCGAACGGATGGACGGCGGGCGGCTCCAGCTATGACGATTGGTCCGTCGTATCGGACAGCGGCAATTATGTGCTGTATTCGTCCAGCACCAGCGAGGGACGGATCGGCGCAGGCAATTCGGCCTGGACCGATTACAGCGTGGAGGCCAAAGTCAAAGTCGAGAATTTCAACGGCTCGAACCGGGCTTATGTGAACGGCCGCTATCAGGACGGCAACAACTATTACGCCGCGTCCTTGACAGCCGGTAACAAGCTGGAGCTGCGCAAGAAGGTCAGCGGAAGCACATCGACGCTGGCTTCGAAATCGTACAGCCTGTCCACGGGCACATGGTATACGGTGAAACTGGAAATGGCCGGTTCTTCGATCAAAATGTATGTGAACGGAAGCCTGGAGCTGCAAGCGACCGACAGCAGCCTTTCCTCCGGCGGGATCGGACTGGTCGCCTACAAAACGGTGACCAAGTATGACGACATTGTGGTGGACGACGGAAGCGGCGGTTCCACGCCGACGCCAACGCCAACCGCTACCCCCACACCAACGCCAACCGCAACACCGACCGCAACACCAACAGCAACGCCCACACCGACTCCGACAGCGACACCAACCGCTACGCCTACACCAACGCCGACACCGACCTCGACTCCCGCGGCAGGCGATCTCTTCGTCGCGACGAACGGATCGGCCGGCAATCCCGGGACCATCGGCAGCCCGACCACGTTGGCTGAAGCGATTACCCGCGTCACATCGGGCCACACGATCTACATGCGCGGCGGCACATACGCTTTCTCCGCTCCCGTGACGATCGAGCATGGCAACAACGGCTCCAGCGGCGCGCTCAAAAAGATTGTTGCCTACGGCAGCGAGAAGCCGGTCCTCGATTTCTCCGGGGAATCGTTTAGCTCGTCCAACCGCGGGCTGCAAATGTTCGGCGATTACTGGCATATCCAAAGCCTGGAAGTGAAAAACGCCGGAGACAACGGCATCTTCATCGGCGGCAGCCACAACATCGTCGAAAATGTCGAGACGCACCACAATCGCGATACGGGGCTGCAAATTTCCAGGTACGATTCTTCCCTGGACGATATTGCGGACTGGCCGAGCTACAATTTGATCCTGAACAGCTACTCGCACGATAACTACGATCCGGACAACGGAGAGGACGCCGACGGTTTTGCGGCCAAATTGACCGAAGGGTACGGCAACGTCTTCGACGGATGCATCGCGGCGTACAATGTGGACGACGGTTGGGATCTTTTCACCAAATCGGCGACCGGCCCGACCGGCCCGGTTACGATTCGCAACAGCATCGCCCACCACAACGGGCAAACCTCCGACGGCACGTCGACGACCGACAGCGACGGCAACGGGTTCAAGCTGGGCGGGGACAAGATTGCGGTCAACCACATCGTGGAAAACAACATCGCCTTTATGAACAAGAAGCACGGATTTACGTACAACAGCAACCCCGGCTCGATCACGCTGACCAACAATACGTCCTGGAACAACGGACTGGGCAGCGGCAGCAACTTTGCTTTCGACAAAGGAACGCACCAGTTTGCCAACAACCTGTCGTTTGACGGAGATTCCAGCGACAAGACGAGCGGGACGGATATCCAGAATACGAACGTATGGTGGAAAAACAATCAAAGTACGAACGGCAAAGGGCTGGTGGTCAGCTCCGCGGACTTTGTCAGCCTGACCCCGTCGGTCAGCCGCAATTCGGATGGTTCGCCGAACATCGGCAACTTCCTGAAGCTGGCATCGGGCAGCGACCTGAAGGGCGCCGGCACGAACGGCGCGGATATCGGGGCGGACTTCACGCCCTGATCCACGCTGAAACCGGATAGGCAGAAAAGCAAACGATTCATCGCGGTTGACGAAGCGAAGGGGTTGGTCCCAAAGCCATGGAATATATGGCCGGGGCCGGCCCCTTCCGCATTCAACGGCGCGGCGGCATGGCCGCCATGGCAGGGCAACGCGCGCAGGTGCGATCTTTTTCGGATATAGATTCTAATCGTTTGCCCGCCGTCATATTTATAGCAGTGGTTCGAGAAAATCATGTTAAGGAGGGACCCCATGTCCACAGCACAGGATTCGGAACTGACGGACGTCAGTTGGAAAGGCCATGTCCGGATTTACGATCTTGTTTTCAGCCTGACCCGCCAATGCAACGCGTTTTGCGATATTTGCTGCAACGATGACGGACCGTCCAAAAAGGGAGTGATCGACACTTCTTATGCCCGGCAATGGATCAAGGATTTTTCCGAATACGTGCCTTATTGCAAGACGGCGGGTTTTACGGGCGGAGAG
Source organism: uncultured Caryophanales bacterium (assembly GCA_964470405.1). GTDB lineage: Bacteria > Bacillota > Bacilli > Paenibacillales > CAYYCV01 > CAYYCV01. The sequence continues at coordinate 1,472 of CAYYCV010000202.1, read as the reverse complement.
GTGTTCTTGAGATACAACGAAATGTTGGACATCCATCGCCATTTGTTTGAATTCGGCTTTCGAACCTCCATCACGACGAACGGATTTTGGGGAAACAACATCCAGCAGGCAAGAAAGCAATTGAGGGAATTGATCAAGTTCGGCTTGACGGAGGTTGCGGTTTCCATGGATCCGAGCCACGCCGCGTGGGTGAAGCCGGAGCATGCCTCAACCGCGGTGAAAGTAGCGCTGGAGGCGGGGCTGGTCGTGGCGGTGACAAGCAATTTTACAACCAAAGAGGGGAGCGCGAAAGATTACTTCGAGCCGGAATGGCACCCCTATATCATTTGGGACGAAAATCACTATGTGCTGCCCGTGGGGCGATCCAAGCTGCTGCAGCGAAAAGTGCCGGACCGGATTCCGACGGACGATCAACTGTACTGCCCCCGGGTGCAAATGGTCATTCAGCCCAACGGAGACGTGGATCCCTGTTGTTCCGTGTGTCTGGACGACGGCGTGTTTGTCGTAGGCAACCTGTACAGGCAAACGATGCCGGAGGTTTTGGTGAACATGCTGGGGGACGTTTATTTGAAAGTCATCACGCATCGCGGGATGCTGGAGCTTGAGCGCATCGTCCGGCGCTATCATCCGCAGTGGAAGCTTCCGGAGCGCGTTCACTCCGTGTGCCATATGTGCAATGCCCTTCGTTCCGCCGACGATTTCTGGATGGTGCGGGATGCGATGCGGCAGCATGGAATGGAAATCCTGCTTTCCAATATACATAAGAATGAATCGATAGCAAAAGAGGCCTGACGTCTCCGCATGGAAAGGGGGTGATTCAGGTTCCGGCAGGCGGAGCGGCGGCAACGGGTTCGCTGGTTTGAACAGTTTGAACGGGCTTTTGCGGTATGAACGGCTTTGCATGATTTGAACGGCTTTGCATGCTTTGAATGGCTTTGCATGATTTGAACGGTTTTGCATGGTTTTGTGCGGATTTTATGAGGATGAGGAGGATGGGCTACAGTGGATCACAAAGGATTGCAGGAAATTGCGAGTTTGATCGACAGGCACCCCGATTTGCAAAAGGCGGCTTTGTCCGGTTTGTCCAAGGCGGTGGAGGATCACATCAAAAATCAGAACTTGTCCGTCAGCGCGGATGCGATCAAAAGCCTGGGACAGTTGGCGGTGGGCGGCGGCGGCAACCCGGTTGCGGACGACTATGTCGCTCGCGGAGTCAGCAGCGTCATCGCGGTCGTCAAGGTCGGCGTTCTGGATGTAGCCAACGATCTGGTGCAGCTTCATGAAATTCAATCGAGGCTCAATCAGAAGGTCGGCGCGAATTTCGGGATCAAACTCCCCACGATCGGCTCGTGAAACACTTCCATATGAAGTAAAGGCAAGGAGCGACCGGCTGTCCGCCAATCAGGCGAGACGGCCGGTTTTTATTTTAGGCTTTAGCCAGTTGAGTGCGTGAAACGCGCGAAACAAAAAAC
>CAYYCV010000201.1:0-7153 GCA_964470405.1 uncultured Caryophanales bacterium | reverse complement strand
CTTTGCCCAGTTACATCAAGGCTTATTTGCCGTTTTCAAGCTGCGAAAGTTGAGTACTTAAATTCAGGCATTGGAAGGGAAGCATACTGTGAAAAGTTGACAAAGCATTTTAAGGACACGGGCGTATTTAAATCTCATCGTATTGCTAATCATACCTACAACAAAAACATTGACGATATATTCGAAATTTTGTACGAATTTGGATCGTTAAATAAAGCTATTACTAATAGTCGAAAACTGATCTCTTTCTTTGAAAATCAAGGCATCCGATCCCCTGCAAAAATGAAGCCGGCAAATACTGTGTTTTGCTTAATCGAAGACTTAAAAAATTATTTGATTTGATTACAAAAAAAGCCGCCATCCTGCGAACGGATAGCGGCTCCTCTTTTTCAACCGGTATGATGTTCTTGCTCTTGTATGTTACAGATAAGGGCTTTCGTGCTTTGCTTTCAGCCTTTCCCAGCGGCGCTGCACTTCATCCTCGAACGCTTTCAGCGATTCGGCGTATTCCGGTTTGGTCATATGCCGGGTTTTGCCCATCAGCTTCAACCAATCCGCCATCGGAATTCGCTTGTTTTTCTCCTCCGGATTGTAAGTGATGGTGGTCACACCATGCTCCACCTCATACAGCGGGAAGAAGCAGGTTTGGACGGCGGCATCGATGATCGTCGTGCCGTCCTTTTCGTCCGACAGCCAGTTCAGCGGGCAGGCGATCAGGATTTTCCCGTACACCAGGCCCTCGTGCTGCGCATACCATTGCGCCTTGGCTCCTTTCTTCACCAAATCCTGCGGGAAGGATTCGGAGCCGGTAAAGACATAGGGAATATTCGTAGCCGCCATAATTTGCGCGGTGTCCTTGTGGTGGAACAGCTTGCCTCCTTGATGCTTGCCGACGTTGGAGGTCGATGTCCGGTGCCCCATCGGCGTGGAGTAGGAAAGCTGGGCTCCCGTGTTCATATAACCTTCGTTGTCATATTCGACGATGATCATTTTGTGGTTTCTCAACGCGGCGCCGATCGCGGGACCCATCCCGATATCCATGCCGCCGTCACCTGTAACCATGACGAACGTAAAATCGTCTTTCAAATTGTATTTGTCCAGCTCGCCGCGCCGTTTGCGCTCCCAGAACATCTCCACCACGCCGGAAAGCGTAGCCGCGCCGTTCTGGAACAGGTTGTGAATGTAGGTGGCTTTATGGGCCGAGTACGGGAAGCCCGTCGTGACGACCATCGCGCAGCCGGTTTGGAACAGGGCGACGATATCGCCTTCGATGCCCTTGAAGAACAGCTCCAGCCCGGAAAAGATCCCGCAGCCGGGACAAGCGCCGTGGCCGGAGGCGATCCGTTTCGGCTTTTGCGTCAGCGCGCGAAGCGGCGGCATTTTCACTTTGAGCTTGCCGGTTTCTTCATCCGGTGTGGCCTGGATCAACCCGGTATTCAAGTCCTCGTATTTCATCGGATTCAATATCCGCTTCGGCGCTTTCGTCGGGTCGCCCGCCGAATGTCCGTGATAATCGAACGGCACCTCGACCTTGCCTTTGTTTACCGCATCGATCGCCAACTGGAACAGGTGATGGCCGTCCTCGGCGTAGAAGTCTTTCCCGCCCAAGCCGTAGATGCGGCTGATCACCATCGTCGAACGGTTGCCGTGCGTAAAGAGCGCGGCCTTGATTTCGTTGGTCATGTTTCCGCCGTGGCCGCCGTACGAATCGGCGCGGTCGCCGACCGTCACCGCCTTGACGTTCTTCAACGCCTCGGAGATCGCCTTGGCCGGGAACGGGCGGATCATGTTCGGCGCGATCGATCCGGCCTTGATGCCTTTCTCCCGCAGTTGGTCCACCACGTCTTTAATGATTTCCGATGCCGAGTTCAACAGAAAAACAGCCACATCGGCGTCTTCCATCCGGTACAGGTCGAGAATCGGATAGTCGCGGCCGGTCAATTCGGCGTATTCCTTGCGGATCCGGTCATACACATGCTCCGCCCGGTACATCGCCATCGACTGCTGATAGCAGTTGTTGATATAGTCCGGCTCGTTCATATAAGGTCCGACCGTAATCGGATTGTTTCTGTCCAGCGTATCAGCAAACCCGGTTGGCGGCTGTTCGCCGATGAACGCATGCACGTCCTTGCGATGGGCGAACGTTTGCACGCGGCGCTTCTGGTGCGACGTGAAGTATCCGTCCTGGGAGACCATGACCGGCAAACGGACTTCCGAGTCCTCGGCCAGCTTGAGCGCCATCAGGTTCATGTCATATACCGCCTGCGGATCGCGGCACATCAAAATGGGCCAACCCGTGTTCAGGGCAAAATACAGGTCGGAGTGGTCGCCGTGGATGTCGAGCGGTCCCGACACCGAGCGGCAAACCAGATTGAGCACCATCGGGAAACGCGTTCCCGATTGCACCGGCATCTGCTCCAGCATGTACAAATATCCGTTCGAGCTGGTCGCGTTGAACACCCGGCCGCCCGCCGTCGACGCGCCGTAGCACACCCCGGCGGAGCCGTGCTCCCCGTCGGCGGGAATCAGCACGATGTCATGCTGCCCGTTGGTTTTCATCAAGTCCAGAAACTGCGCTACCTCCGTCGAAGGAGAAATGGGGAAATACCCCATAATATGATAGTTGATTTGATGTGCGGCATAGGCGGCCATTTCGTTGCCGGATTCATACACCATGCGCTGCTCGATCTTGCCCGTGCCGATTTCCCTTTTAATTTCTATCGCCATTTCTTTCACACCTTTCCCATTCCATATGATTGCTTATGCCAAATCAAACTGATGCGCTACCCGATGCTCGTCCGCGTACCCGTCCGTCTCTCTTTCGTCCGTCAGAGCTTCGGTCGGACAAGCCACCACGCATTTCAGACAACCTTTGCAATACTGGTAGTCGATCCCTTGCAGGAACATCATCGGCCGGCCTCTCTTGTCCGGCTGTTCGTCCCAGACAAAGCAGAAATCCGGGCATACATTGTCGCAGGCCGCGCAATGGATGCACTTCTCATCATCGAAATGCGGCATCATGCCGGAACGGGAGATGCTCAAATCTTTTAAAATGCTGTTGCCGGGATTGGTAATCGTGCCGCCCATCATCTGGGTGTCATAGCCCAACACCGGGGTGTCCATCCGGATAAACGCGGGCATTTGCTGTCCTTCGGCCAACGCAAACGTCTCGAATTTGACTTCGTTGTAACCGCGATCAAACGTGCGGATTGCCGGTTCCACCGCTTGCGGATATTTTTTGCCCAATTGATTCTTGATTACGTCGCGCATAATTTGCGGATCGAGAAACGGACAGAGGCGGAACAATCCGCCGAGCATGGCCATGTTCACCCGATTCTGCTCCTCGAGAGCGATTCCGGTGCCGTCCACCACAGCGATGGTGCCGCCGAGCATCTTCATCTTTTCCTTCAATTTTTCCGGCGTTTTGGTGGAATTGACCAACACCACGCTATCCTCGTAGATGCCGCTGATCACGTTGATCGTTTTGGATAACGCTTCATGAAATATCCCGACCACGTGAGGCCTCTCCACCGGCGACGTGTCGCGGATATTCGTCTCCAGATCGCAGAAGCGGATATGCGCTTTCACGGGAGACCCTTTTTTCTCCGAACCATAGGAAGAAAAGCTTACACCGTTTAAACCGGCTCCGACCACGCCTGCCTCAGCCAGCATTTTACCGGCCAGATTCGCGCCCAGTCCGCCGATAGATTCCAGACGAATTTCAAAAAAACCCAGTTCATTCAACTTAGGCAAAACAGGCATTCCTTTATATCCCCTTTCTGCTGTTGTCCTTTAAAGTCACCTAAATCAATCATAACAGCATGACAATAGCATGGCAACAGAAAGTTATTCCTTTGAGCAAAATAAGGGCTCTTTCAATATATAACAGGGGATTTTTTATTATATAACAGAGGCGAAAATCAGGCGTTTTTCAGCTTTGGCGGGACGGCTTGCGGGACACCATGTATTCTTCGCGCGTCAAATAAAACGGCATCGGCGGGATGTCGTCCAGATACGATTTGGCCTTCAGCAGGTTGACGTCGATTAAAAATTCCGGGTGATCCTCGATCAACGGCAGCCTTTTTTCCTGCTTCATGTACCGGTCCACCGCCTGCTGCACCTTGTCCATATGGAGCGGAATTTCCCTGTCCTTCGCCTCGAAAATCTCGTACGTTTCCCTCGACATGTAGAACGGTTCGCTGGGGACGGCTTTCAGATGCGGCGCCAGCTTCCTGAAATCGATCGATTGATCCGGCTGCACCAATACGCTGCGCCGGACGCCTTTGGGCAGCATTTCGCCGTAATCGCGGACCGCCTGTCTGACCTCGTCCAGCGTCATTTCTTTGACGGGATACGATTTCGTCTGATGCTCCGGCGGCGCGGTTTTTTTCTTCCGAAACCACATGGAAGGCTCACTCCTTTCGTCGTTGCATTCATTATATCATTTATGTCCCGATCCATGAATTCGGCCGGGGATGGGCAGAGGGCAGGTTCGGGCGCCTGTCCGATCTCGATCGGATCACTTTTTGTAAAGCGCTTTCTTGCAGAATACGCATCAATCGGGTATGGTTAAATCAACAGACTGCCTGCGCCAGGTTTAGGAATAAAAATGCGGAATCGGAAAATCGGCGGACAACCGCGATCGGAAACCGTTGCCCAAGCACGGAGCCACTCGTTTTTCACCACACTTTTAGGAGAGCGTTCATGATGAAATTGGCTGGCTACTATATCCGACTGTATGATCGGTTTCATCCCGAATCCGGCGATCGCCGGGCCGAGGTTCAAGTGGATGAGATCGCGGAACTGCTGGAATGCACCCATCGCAATGTATTGCTGATTTTGAAGCGCATGACCGACCGCGGCTGGATTCGCTGGACCCCTCGCAGGGGCAGGGGGCATCGTTCGGAGCTCGCCTTCCTGTCGCAAAGGGACGATCTGATTCTGGAATTGGCTCGGCAAATGCTGGCTGCGAACGATTTGCGCGGCGCGCTGAACCACATCCGCGCGGCCGCCTTGCCGGAAGCGATCAAGGCGCAATTCTACGACGGGCTGTTCGAGCACTTCGGCTGCCGCACGGAAATCCGAGGGGACCAAAAATACGACACCCTGCGCATTCCGCTGGTCCAGCCGTTCGAAACCCTCGACCCGCTGCGGGCGGATTCCCCCGTCGAATGCCGACTGGTCCATCAACTATTCGACGGTCTTGTGCGCTACGATCCCGCCGAGCAACGGATCAAGCCCCGCCTCGCCCACGCCTGGGAATGCCACGCCAACCGGCGGCAGTGGGTTTTTCACTTGCGCAAAGGGGTTCTGTTTCATCATGGCCGGGAATTGACGGCGGCCGACGTCGCCTTCACCCTCGACCGGCTTCGGCATGCGCCGGCGCATGCCTTGTACCATTGGGGGTACGAGCAAATGGAGGACATCGAAATCGCGGACCCGAACACGCTGCGCATTCGCTTGTCCGAACCGAACGAGCTGTTCCTGCCCTTGCTCGGCGCCCGACAGGCATCGATCGTGCCCAGGGACATTGGCGAGCAGGACCAAGAACGGTTGGCCCGCTTCCCGGTCGGAACCGGTCCTTTCAAGCTTTCCTCCAACGACGGTTCGTTATGCGTGTTGGAAGCCTTTCCTTTTTATTTTCAGGGGCGGGCCCATCTGGACAAGGTGGAAATCTGGAACGTGCCCGATCTTTCTGGACCGAAGTATGCCAAGCGGCTGGAGGCCGTCCAGACCATGCCTCGCGCTCGGATTTCGGGCGCTTCGCCGGCCTGGGGAACCTCGGGAGCTTTGTCAATTTCGGGAGCCTCGCCGGTTTCGGGCGCTTCGGGAGCTTCGGGCGCTTCGCCGATTTCGGAAATCCCGGCGACTTCGGAAACTCCGCCGCCCGGTCGAAATTCGACGCAGCCGCAAGGCGGCGCCTGTGTTTGCCTCGCCTTGAATCTGGTCAAGCCGGGTCCCCTGCTGTTTCCTCCGCTGCGGGAGGCGCTCTGCCGGGCGATCAATCGTCGCGCCGTCATGGAGCAAACGGGCGGCGAGGCGATCTACCCGACGAAGGGCTTCGTCTCCGCGGGGGAGGAGCATGATCCGCCGTTTGATCCGGAGCAGGCCGCGGCCCGATTGAAGCAGGCGGGCTATCGCGGTGAAACGCTGGAGCTGTGCGCCGTTCGCCAGTGCGAGGACGCAGCCCGCGTCGTGGAAGAGGTGTGCGAGCAAGCGGGCATCCGGCTGCGTCTTCGCCTGCTGTCCCCGGACGAATTCAGGGGCGAGCAGCGATTGAAGGCGGATCTGCTGCTGTTTGCCGTGATGCTCGACGACGACCTGGAGTTGCGCCTGCTCGACCTCTACAAAAGCATGCGGCAGCATCTCGGCAACGACCTCAACGCCTATATCGAAGGCCCGCTGCGGCAAATTTTGAAACAGCCGGACAAGCCGGCACGCACTTCCCTGTTCAGGGAAGTCGAGAGCTTCCTGAAAGGGCGCTGCGCTTTGCTGTTCCTGTATCGGAAACAGGAGAACAACGCCCAGCCGGACGCTCAGGGCCTCTCGCTCGACGCGCACGGCTGGGCGCGGCTAAAGGACATATGGCTGGCCACTTGAGCGGCATGAATTAGACTTTCTGTAATGCCAACATCGCTTTCCGATCATAATTGCCGCCGATTGAAGGGCCTTTGCTCGGTGAAATATTTAATAAAATTTCCATTTTTTTAGACAGAATAGGATATTTTTTCACGATTTGGAGATTGGTCAGCCGCGTTGGGCTGAAATTACTGCAATAATACATCTATTTTGTGCGCATCGACGTCCAGAAGATCGAATACCTGCAAAAGTGCAGGTATTTCATACGCCCGCTCCGGAATGAAGCGAAATGCTTTAAAATACCTGTATAAAAGCAGGTATTTTCCCAAAATGCCCGTTGGGGCCTACGAATAGATGCACTTTTGCAGGTATTCCAGCAACCTCCCTCTCCCCGACCTCGGTAATCCGACGAAAAAGCGGCGCGAACTCCAATTTTCCCATTGTTTTCTTTCATTCGCCGCTACCGCCAACCCATCATTCCCATTTCCCATCCATATCCTATTAAATTCTCCTTATTCCACGTCATTTTATAGTATCGTTTGAAAAAAAAATCCGCGGACAACGATGATCCCTG
>CAYYCV010000200.1:5418-7179 GCA_964470405.1 uncultured Caryophanales bacterium | reverse complement strand
TCCACCAGCTTGGTGACCAAGCCCATTCGGTCGGCGTCCTCCGCGGAGAAAATGTCCCCGAGCAACAAAATCTCGTAAGCTTTGGCCAGGCCGATCAGCCGCGACAAATAATACACGCTGGCGCTCGGCACCAAAGATCGCTGAATATAGGTTTCACCGAAGGACGCGCTTTTGGAAACGATCCTGAAATCGCAAGCGAGGGCGATATCCATACCCGCGCCGATGGAAGGGCCGTTCACGGCCGCAATGGTCGGCTTGTCAAACTTGTAAAGCGCCGTCGGCAACGCTCCTCCCGCCCCGGGGATGATGTCCTTGTACTCCGTCCTCAAATTGTCCGAATATTTCTTTTGCAGCTCTTTCAGGTCGTGGCCCGCGCTGAATCCCCGGCCCTTGCCGGTAATGACCATGACTTTGACGTTCGGATCTTTCTGCGCTTGTCCAATCGCCTTGATGATATCCTCGAACATGGGCTCGGTCATCGCGTTCAACTTCTCCGGGCGATTGATCGTGATCTTGAAAATGCCTTCGTTCAACTCGGTTAAAATGAATGACATGCAGGATTCCTCCATATTTTTATTGTGTTTTTAACGCCTTGTCATCTTTATATGGCATCCCCCCTTTCAATTTCCGCGAAATTCGGGTTTTCGTTTTTCCAAAAACGCGGACGTCCCCTCCCATTTATCCTCCGTCCCCATCAGGATGGCCTGGGACCACTTTTCGATCATCAATCCGACATCCAGGCTTGCTTCCGCGCCGGCGTCTATCGCTTTCTTGGCCATATACAAGGCGATCGGGGCCTTGCCCGCTATTTTTTCGGCCATCGTTTTGGCCGCCGCCAGCAACTGATCGCCGGGAACGACACGATTGACCAGTTGGATTCGCATGGCTTCCTCGGCGTCGATCACATCCCCCGTGAAGATCAGCTCCTTCGCTTTGCCTTTGCCGACCAATCGGCTCAGCCGCTGCGTCCCCCCGCCGCCGGGGATGATCCCCAGACCCAATTCGGGCAACCCGAATTTGGCATGATCCGCCGCGATGCGAATATCGCACGCCAGCGCCAGTTCGCAGCCGCCGCCCAAAGCGTATCCGTTGACCGCGGCGATGACCGGCTTGTCCCATCTCTCAATCCGCGTAAGCAGCTCTTGCAGCCCGGGCAACAGCGCCGCCAGCGCGGTCCGCGTTTTCAAGCTGCCGATGTCGGCCCCGGACACAAACGATTTATTGCCCGCCCCCGTTATAATCAACACTTTCACTTCCGGCCGCCCGGACAAATCGGCGAGCGCGCGTGCCATTTCCTCCACGGTTTGCGCGTCCAACGCGTTGCGCACCTCCGGCCGGTTGATCGTCAAAACGGCGACGGATCGATCCTGCTCGACAACAATATTCGAATCACTCATACGCGCCAGCTCCATTCAAATCAGCAGATTTTCGACGATGGCGGCAATGCCCTGGCCCCCGCCGATGCACAGCGTAACCATCCCGTATTTCTCGGATCGCCTTTCCATTTCATGCAGCAGCTTTGTCATCAGAATGGCGCCCGTCGCGCCAAGGGGATGCCCCAACGCGATGGCTCCGCCATTCACATTCACCTTGTCCATGTCCATGTCCAGCTCTTCGATGACAGCCAGGGACTGCGCCGCGAACGCTTCGTTCAATTCGATCAATCCGATTTGCTCCAGAGCAAGCCCCGCCCTTTTCAAAGCCGCCCTGACGGCGGGAACCGGGCCAATGCCCATGATATCCGGCGACACCACGCAGGAG
>CAYYCV010000200.1:0-5408 GCA_964470405.1 uncultured Caryophanales bacterium | reverse complement strand
TGGATTACTTTCAGTTCGTGGAGACCGCGGATGAGGCCTGGGCGATCATACGCGCTCTGGGCGCCAGTCCGTACCGATCCGCAGCCTGTTTGGAGACGATCAGCATGGCGGACGCTCCATCGTTTCTCCCGCTGCTGTTGCCCGCCGTCACCATCCCGTTTTCTTTAAAGACCGGTTTCAGCTCCGACAATTTTTGCAAGCTGGTTTGTCTCGGATGCTCGTCCGTATCGAAGGAAAATGTCTCTTTTTTTTGTCTGACCTCGTACGGCACAATCTGCTTTTTGAATTTTCCGCTTCGGATGGCCGCCTGGGCCAACTCCTGGCTCCTCAACGCAAATTCATCCTGCTCCTGCCTGGAAATTTTATATTTTTCGCCCAAATTTTCCGCGGTCAGCCCCATCGTCAAATTTCCATATTGCTCGACCGGCTGCGATCGCGGCTGGCTTTCCGTATTCGGGTCCAGCAGCTCCCCGTTCCCCGCGGCAAAGCCAAACCGGGCCTTGCGCAAATAATACGGCGCCGTGCTCATGCTTTCCGCTCCGCCGGCAATCACCACGTCGGCCAGGCCGCACATAATTTGCTGCGCGGCATTGTTGACGGCTTGCAGCCCGGAGCCGCATTGCCTGTGAACGGTATATCCGGGAATCTCCACCGGAAGGCCCGCCCGAAGCAGGGACAGCCTGGCCAAATTGGGGGCATCCGCGCTTTGCTTCGCCTGGCCCATAATCACTTCATCGATATCGGAGCGGTGAATGCCCGTCCGAACGATCACTTCATCGATCACTTTCGCGGCCAGTTCATCCGCCTGGACATCCTTCAAGCTTCCTCCGATTCGGCCGACCGCCGTGCGAACGGAATCGACAATGAGCGCGTCATCCAATTTGCGTCCCTCCCTTCGCTTCGTCATAACGATAAAAGCCCATCCCCGATTTTTTGCCGAGCCGTCCCGCTTTCACGTATTTGACCAGCAACGGACAAGGCAAGTACTTCTCCCCCAAATGCTGATGCAGATATTCCATGTTCCGCAAACGGGTATCCAGCCCCACCAAATCGGCCAGCTCCAAAGGACCCATCGGATGATTCAACCCGAGCTTCATCGCCTTATCGATATCTTCGGCGGAAGCCACGCCCTGCATCAGCATATTCATCGCTTCGTTCCCGATCAGACAGTTCATGCGGCTTGTGACAAAGCCCGGGAACTCGTTGACCTCCACGATTTCTTTGCCCAGCATTTTTCCCGCTCCCCGCGTCCGCCGAACCGTCTCGTCCGAGGTATCCAATCCCCGCACGATTTCGACCAATTTCATGCGGTGCACCGGATTGAAAAAGTGCATCGCGATGCACCGATCGGCGCGGGAGGTTTGCGCCCCGATTTCCGTCGGGCTCATCGTCGACGTATTCGTCGCCAGTATCGTTTGCTCCCGGCAAATTCGATCGAGCGTTTTGAAAATCTCCACTTTCAGATCCATTTTTTCAATGACCGCTTCAATGACCAAATCCGCATGCTGTCCGGCTTCTTCCATGCTCAACGTGTAGCGGATGCGCCGAAGGCACGCGCTCACATCCGTTTTTAAAAATCCGCGCTCATGGCTTTTGCGGACAAGCTGTTCGATATGCGCTTCGGCGCTTTGCAGCGCCTCCTGCCGTATGTCCATCAGACATACGTTGAATCCGTTTGCGGCGGCCACATAGGATATCTCTCTGCCCATGACGCCGGAACCGATGACCGATATATTCTCCATCTCTCGCAACCCCTTTTTTCAAATTAGCCAAAATATCAAGCCCAGCGCGAGCGAGCCCATAATCAGGGAAGAGATCAGCCCCACAAGGAACGGCCTTGCCCCGACCGATTTCAGCTTTCGGAAATCCGTGCACATGCCTACGCTGGCCAGAACCATCAATATAAGGAACTTGGCGATGTGACTGGTTGACGTTTCGATGAAAGACGGGAGAGAAACCACCGAATTGAATACGACAACCGCGATAAAAACGAGTATAAAATACGGAAACGTCGAGGTAATTCCCCTTTTTCCCGCACCGTCCAGGTTGCTCGAGCCCTGTTTTGACGCAACGCGGAGCGAAACAAGTGCGGCGATGACCACCAGCGACAAGGTTCGGATCAATTTGACGATCACCGCGGTGTTTCCGGCTTCGTCGCTGTATATGTAGCCGGCCGCGACAACGGAAGACGTGTCGTGGATGGCCGAGCCCGCCCAAATGCCAAAGTATACGTCGGACAACTGAAGCCAATGTCCAATAACTGGATATATTAGAATGGCAAGAATATTAAATCCAAATATGGTATTGACAGCGTATGCAATTTCTTCTTCTTTTGCCCGAAGGATCGGCGCGGTCGTCACAATGGCCGTCGCTCCGCAGACCGCGGTGCCGATGCCGATCAAAAACGGAATATTTCCGGTCAAACCAAACGCTTTTGCGATAACATAAGTAAGCGAAAGGCCCGTCACGACAACGGTCGCGATGATGATCAGCGAATCGGCGCCCACAAGAAGAACCTTGGCGAAGCTGAGCGAAAAGCCCAACAGGACGATCGCCAGCTTCAACATTTTTTTCGTAATAAAAGCGGTTCCTTTTTCGAATATGTTCGGCATTCCGAACACATTTCTGATTAAAGCTCCCATAATGATGGCAAACGCCGCGCCTCCGATAAACGGATAGCTGTCGCCCAGCGATTGGGCGGTAATCGTAAACGCCGCGGCAAGCGCCACGCCGGGCGCGATGCTCCTCCACTGACGACCGGAATGTGAATCATTGCCCAAGCTGTTGATGATCGCCGATTTCAAGCCCGGCTGCCCCCTCTCCTATTTCCGTCAAATTCACAAGGACTCTTTTATTTTTTTTGAGATGCGCTTCGTAAATTTCACGATATCCTTGCCTTTCTCCATCAGATCCTCTCTATTCGTCTGGTTCGCAAGGATATGGCACGTCATGACAAAAAGCAATTTGTCTTCATGGTCGTATATGGGGGCCGCCAAGGCGGACACACCGGCCAACGATTCCTCGATATTAATCGCAAATCCATGCTTGCGGACGTTGTCCAACTCGGCTTTCAATTGTTGCCGATCGGTGATCGTATTCGGGGTGATCATCTTCAGACCGCCCAACCCGGCGATGGCCCGGTCCAATTCCTCCTCGTCCATGGCCGCCATGAACACTTTCCCGTGCGCCCCTCTGATAATATCCACTTTTCTTCCCAAAGTGACATTGATCGTATTTTGCAATTCATTCTCGTCATTTTTGGCCACATAAACCAACTGTTCAAAACTGAATCTTCTCAGAATCGACACCGTGCTCTCCATGATCAAGCTGTACTCGTTGAGAAAAGGCTGTACAATGGCAATATATTTATTGACCAGATCGCTGCTGCTCAACAAGTGCAGATTGTATCCAACCCCAAATTCGTTGTTTTCGCTATCAAAGTGCAGATAATGAAGGGATTCCAATGTTTTTAAAATCCGGTAACAGGAAGTTTTGTTGATCTTGAGTTCCCTGGAAATATGGCCTAACCGGGCAGGGCCATGCTGCTTGATAAAAACCAGAACACTCATCGCATTCTTTACCGCGGGGATTTGATACTTATCTTCCATACGCCGCCCCTTTCTTCGTTTCATATATGAAACATTTCGTTTCAATATTGATTGATTAGATTATCACACACCGAGGTTTAATTGTCAATTAAAAAACTGCGAAGAAAAATCCCGGGACAACACGCCGTCAACAAAGAGGGGCCGCCGCCCCGGGATGAACGGAGCGGCGGCTCCGGAAACGCGGTTAAAAAAGCGGCGCAGCGGTTGGGCGGCGGACAACGGCGAGCGGAAACCCGGATCGAAGTGCGGAGCCGCCCGTTTTTCGCCACACTTCCGGAAAGCTTATCTTTCGTTCGACGCCAGCACCGGGCGAAGCGAGCGGCCTTTATAATGGGAGGTCGGCCGGATCAAACGATTGTTTGCGTACTGCTCCAAAATGTGCGCCGTCCAACCGGCAATCCGGCTCACCGCAAAAATGGCGGTATACAAATCCACATTGATTCCCATGCTATGGTAGACCGAGGCGGAGAACAAATCGACGTTCGGCCACATGCCCTTGCTATGGTGCACCGTTTCAAACAATTTTTCCGTCATTTCGATCCATTTGGTATTTCCGGTCCTTTCAGCCAACTGATGGGATAAAGCTCTCAATTGTTCGGCGCGGGGGTCCATCGTCTTGTAAACCCTGTGTCCAAAACCGCTGATCTTTTCTTTGCGGGCCAATTTATGCTTGACAACCTCCTCCACACGGTTAATTTCACCCATTTCCAACAGCAGCTTCATGACCGCCGCGTTGGCCCCCCCGTGAAGCGGCCCCTTCAACGTGCCAATGCCGGACACGACGGCGGAATACATATCGGAAAGCGTGGCGCAAGTGACCCGGCAAGCGAATGTGGACGCGTTAAATTCGTGGTCGGCGTGCAGGATCAAGCCCGCGTCCATCACGCTGATTTCAAACGGATCGGCTTCCTCCCCCCTCAACATATAAAGGAAGTTTGCGGCGATGCCCAGGCCTTTTCGCGGGGCGATGATGTCCAGATTTTGTCGAAGGCGGCCGATCCCGGCCACGATGATCGGAAAAACGGCCGCAAGCCTGACCGCTCTGCGATAATTCGCTTCGGGGGCTGCATCTTCTCCGTCGGGATCAAAAGATTTCAACAGGGATACGGCCGTTCGAAGCACGTCCATCGGAGTGCCTCGATTGGCAATCAAGCGAATGACATCGATGACTTCGCCCGGCAATGTTTGATAAGAATCCATTTGCTTCTTCAATTCGTCAAGTTGCGGTTCGTTCGGCAATTCCCCATTCCACAGCAAATAAAGCACTTCCTCGAACGACGTTTTCTCCACCAGTTCATTGATATCGTATCCCCGGTAAATCAGTTTGCCCGTTCCCCCGTCGATCAAACAAATTTCCGAATTGCCCGCCACCACATTCTCCAAGCCTTTTGAAAAGCCTTCTTCCCGCGTGTTCGATTGATTCATATCGTTCCGTCTCCTTCCCATTTTCCGTCTTTCCATAAAAAACAACACAACAAAAAACAGGCATAGCCTTCCATGATAAAAATGATCGTTGTCGCAACCGCCACTTTATCATAGGGAGGAACCCTGTCATCGTGATTATACCACATATTGTCCCGAAGTGTCGTCAAGCGGCTCTTTCTTTTTTCTTCAGCGTCTCGTTCATCCTTACAGCGGCGGCCACGCCGGCAATAAACGGCAAGCATGCGACGAGCCCGATGGCCCAATCGATGTCCAGCAGATCGGCAATTCCCCCCGCAAGCAGCGCGCCGAACGCGTAACCGCAATCCCTCCAGAACCGGTACACGCCCATGACGGAGGTCCGCCGTCGGGGGTGGG